>NZ_JBGMEL010000009.1:0-189053 GCF_041447225.1 Microbulbifer echini
TTTTACACATCCTGGTCGCTGAATCAAGTGTTTTTTTCAGCTTTTTTCTCGGCGATCCGTGTGGCCCAAAGAGCTTTCCGGATCCCTGCAAGGCCGTTTCCGTCCTTGCTTGAGTGGCGTGCATTATAGCGGCCTCTCGGTGCTTGGCAAGCTCTTTTTTGAAGTAATTTTCTTAAGAAAATCAATCACTTGGAGCTGCCTTCCCGCTACTGCCTGAGCAGCGAGGAGGCGAACTATACGGACTTCAGGGGGGGGGGGCAAGCACTTTTATGACAAAAGTGTAAAAAAGTTTTCAGTCTCGAAATTGCTGAAAAAAGCATCAACCTTCAAGGGTAAACAGGTGGTACTTTTTCTTGCCGAGACGCACGATAAAGTAGTGTTCATTCAGCGCCTTATCGCCAGCGAATACAGAAGCCGGTTGTGCATTGGCATCCATACCGACACCCTCACCATTTACCAATACCGCATTGCGTCCCAGCGCATCTTTCACCGGCTTACCGGAGGGAGCCATTCCTGCATCAACCAGCAAGTTAATCAGACTCTGCTCACCAAAATCCTTAGGGAGGATAGACGAGGGCAAACCATCGAGACGCAATTGCTCGAGATCACCAGCCGACAGATCGGTAATATTTCCCGTAAAGAGCGCAGCAGAAATGCGCTCAGCTGCGGCCAGTCCATCGTCACCGTGAACCAAGCGGGTTACTTCGCGTGCCAAAATCCCTTGAGCCTCTGGTTTGCCTGCACGCTCCCGGTCAGCAACCTCAATAACGTCAATGTCATCAACACTCAGGAAAGTGAAGTAGCGCAAGAATTTGTAGACATCCGCATCCGCGGTATTGAGCCAGAACTGGTAAAACGCGTAAGGGCTTGTGCGCTTGGGGTCGAGCCAGATGGTGCCGCTTTCCGTTTTACCAAACTTTGTGCCGTCCGATTTGGTCACCAACGGCAAAGTTAACCCGAAGACTTTGCCGCGGTGCTGGCGCCTAGTGAGGTCAACACCACCAGTAATATTACCCCACTGATCAGAGCCGCCGATCTGCAGGGTGCAGCTGTTGCGCTTATACAGCTCGGAGAAATCCATGGACTGCAACAACATATAGGAAAACTCCGTAAAGGAGATACCCTCACCCTCACGCTCAATACGTTGCTTTACCGACTCTTTATTAACCATGTTGTTAACAGAGAAATGCTTGCCTACATCGCGTAGAAAATCGAGCACATTGAGCTCGCGCGTCCAGTCCAGATTATTCGCCACAATGGCGCTACTTTCCCCGCAATCGAAGTCGATAAACTGGGAGACCTGGTTTTTCAGTTTTTCCACCCAGCCAGAAACCACATCTGGGGTATTCAGGCTGCGCTCTTGAGCCTTAAAAGAAGGATCACCGATCAAGCCCGTGGCACCACCGACCAATGCAATCGGTTTGTGTCCTGCCGCCTGAAACCTCTTCAAAGTCAGCAGCGGTACTAGACTGCCTATATGAAGGGAATCTGCGGTGGGGTCAAAACCGCAATATAGGGTCCGACTCTCCGACAAATGCTGTGTCAGTTCGCCGTCACCAGTCGCCTGATTAATTAATCCGCGACGGTCCAAGTCTTCTAGCAGTGTCATGTCGACCCCAGCCATGCTTACCCCTCATATTTAAGCTTGAAAAAGCGCCACCGGCCGGCGGCAAAATGCGCTGCAACATTACCGAACTTTGTGGCAAATACAAGCGGGTGATATTTCCCCCGCGTGGACAAGAAATACAAACTGAGGAACTAACTCATGGCCATATGGGTCAATTACCCAGTGAACCTAGGCGGCTTTTTTGCTATAAAGCCCCCTCAATGCCTGTTTTTTAAACACCCATTATTCCAAGCGCAGATAACAACGACAGCCGGCGGCGCCCGCTAATACCATGCAGAATCATCGCAAACCGACTTCACGTGTCCGTATAGGCGCCTTGCCCAAACATTTCCCCCGTGTACATGCATTCACGGCGAGTGCCGCTGCATGTGTGCTGGTGTTGGCGATCTTTATCCCAACTCCAGATGTTGAGGCTAGGCGTATGCCCCTCCCCGTCAACCTGACCTCTGCCGAGGAGGTGGTGGAACAACCCGAAAAGGTGGTGCCGTTAACTCCCCGCAAGGCTATTCCACTGGCTGCCGCGGCGACGGAGGCAATCCAGTCCCTTAGCCTGACAGTGCGTAATGGCGATACCCTGTCCGACCTTTTTAAACGCGCCAAGATCAGTGCTGGCGAGATGTACCAGCTGCTCGGCAGCGGCAGTGAAGCGAAGAAACTGGCACGCCTAAACCCCGGTGAGGAATTGACCTTCACTGTCGATACGGATGGGAAGCTGCAGCGCCTGGCACTGCAAAAAGATCGTCTCAGCCAAGTCAGGTTTACTCGTGATGCACAGAGCCAGTTTCAGCATGACCTGGTTCAGCGGGAGCCCGACAGTCATCCTGCTTATCGCCAAGCACTAATCGACAGCTCTTTGTTTGTTGCTGGCAGCGATGCCGGTTTAAGCGACAGCCTGATTATGGAAATGGCGGATGTCTTCAGCTCCGATATCGACTTTGCCCTGGATATCCGCAAGGGCGACAACTTCAGCGTGATGTTCGAAGAAAAATTTCTCGACGGAGAAAAGATAGGCAACGGCCCAATTCTGGCGGTCAGTTTTACCAACCAGGGGCAGACTTATAATGCGGTGCGTTATGTCGACGGCAATGGCGACGCCAATTACTACACCCCGGATGGCAAGAGCATGCGGAAGGCGTTCATTCGCACGCCCTTGGATATCGTGCGTATCAGCTCGCACTTTAACCCTCGACGCCTGCACCCAGTATTTAAATCCCGCCGCCCACATAATGGCACCGACTATGCGGCCCCGCGAGGCACGCCGGTTTACTCCACTGGCGATGGCCGTGTGATCGCTTCCGGTTACAGCAAAGCGAATGGCAACTATGTTTTTATCCGCCATGGCGAACGCTATGTCACTCGCTACCTGCATTTGACCAAGCGCAAGGTGAAAAAAGGTCAGAGAGTAAAGCAGCGCCAAATTATCGGTACCGTTGGCTCCACCGGTTACGCTACCGGGCCACACCTGCACTATGAGTTTCTGCTGGATGGCAGGCACCGCAATCCGGCCACAATTGTACGCAAACTGCCCAAAGCGAAGTCAGTTCCCTCATCTGAAATGACACGCTTTAAGAACCAAACGCAACCTCTGCTGGCTAAGCTGGAAAATTACCAGGGCCCGGCACTGGCAAAACTCGACGACGACAATTAATAAGCACCCTACTCTATGCCCGATCTTTTTATCGGTCTGATGTCCGGTACCAGCGTCGATGCCATCGACGCTGTATTGGTCGACTTTGGCGGCGAAGACAAAATTAAGCCGCATATTCTCGCCGCCCTGAACCATCCAATCCATCCCTCTATGCGCGATGCCATCCTGGCCCTGTGTTCCCCCGGACCATCGGAACTGGATCGCGCCGGGCAACTGGATCGACAACTGGGCCAGGTGTTTGCCGAGGCGACCAACACTCTACTGGCCCGTGCCGGCATTGAGCCGGATGATGTCACCGCAGTTGGCAGTCACGGTCAGACTGTGCGCCACCGCCCGCCTGGCACCGTGAATTCACCCTTCACTTTGCAGCTGGGTGACCCCAATACCATTGCCGCGCTCACAGGTATCCGCACGGTGGCCGACTTCCGGCGACGCGATATGGCGCTGGGTGGCCAGGGTGCGCCGCTGATGCCCGCCTTTCACCGCGCCGCCTTCAAAACCGGGGGCAATCGGGCAGTAGTCAATATTGGTGGCATGGCCAATATTACCGAGCTAAACGCCGATGGCAGCGTGTACGGATACGACACCGGGCCCGGCAATGCCTTGCTGGATTACTGGGTTGGCCTGCACAGAAAACAACCCTTCGACCGAGACGGTGCCTGGGCCACCAGTGGCCGAGCCAATCCCGAGCTGCTGAACCGCTTAATGTCTAACCCTTACTTCACTGCGGAGCCCCCAAAAAGCACCGGTCGCGAAACATTTAACGCTAGCTGGCTGGAGCAATCCCTGACCGGATTAGAACTGGCTCCAGCGGACGTGCAGGCTACTCTGTCGGAAGTCACCGCAGCGAGTATCGCCGAAGCGGTGCATTTATTCGCAGATGGTGGAGAATTACTGGTGTGCGGTGGCGGAGCCAGGAATAAAGACCTGTTATCCCGACTGCGAAGACGCTTGCCCACATGGTCGATCGCCGATACAGGAACCTATGGCATTGATGCAGACTGGCTGGAGGCGGTGGGCTTTGCATGGCTGGCGCGGCAGACACTACTCGGCCTGCCCGGCAATTGTCCCGGGGTGACCGGAGCCAAAAAAGAAGCCATTCTGGGAGCTATCTACCCCCCCTAAAACAGCCAGCAGGTGGGCGGCTCAGATTGAGAAAGAGGAGCCGCAACCACAGGTCGAGGAAGCATTCGGGTTTTGTACCAAGAAGCGCGAGCCGGCCAGCCCCTCTTCATAGTCCACATTGGCACCCACCAGATAGGGGTAGCTCATCGCGTCTACCAATACCTGAATACCATCTTTCTCGATAATAGCGTCGTCATCGGCAACCAATTCATCAAAGGTAAAACCGTACGAGAAACCCGAGCAGCCTCCGCCGGTGACAAATACCCTGAGCTTCAGATCCGGGTTGCCCTCCTCTTCCAACAGGCTCTTGACCTTGGCCACCGCTTTATCGGTGACCACCAGTGGCGCAGGAGAAAAGGATACAGCTTCTGACATAAGTCTCTCTCAACTCATCGGGACATTCGCAACTCGCATAAAAGCTATACAAAGTGCAGCCTCGGGGGCGTCATCTTGCTTAAACCCAGGAAATCAGTCAAGTATTTGGCGCAACAGACTCCGGCATTAGCGAAAAACGTAGTCCGTTAGTGATAGCCAGCCTCAGGAGGCCTCAATCACTGTTTCGTCTTCGGTGTAACCAATCATCGGGGTCTCACCGGCAGAGCTGAGATCCGCATTGGACAACAGTGCGCCATTGACCTGAGCACCTTTCATCATTTCGATCAGTTTGTAGTGTACGTTGCCTTCAACCATAGCCTTGGAGGCCAACTCCAGATGGCGAGCTGCGAATACATCACCATTTACATTGCCGTTAATGACCACCTGAGGTACACGGATCTCTCCTTCGATGACTCCGCCGTCTACGATCTGCAGGCGTGCATCGCTGTCGCTATGGGCCGATACATTACCTTTTACCTTGCCCTCAATAACCAGGTTTCCACGAAAGTGGATATCGCCGGTCACTTCCGTCTGGCGCGCTATCAAAGTGGTATGGTTACTACTGGTGCTGGCCATAGTTACTTGTTTCTCTTTTTTTCTTAACATAATCCCTAAACCTCATGCCTCTGGCATCAATGCTAGCTTTTCTGTACTAACCAGCCGTAACGCTGCTCAATATTAAAACCTTTGCGTCCGCTGGACTTGAGCGAAAGCTCCACACCCTCGGGAACAAACCCCTCCGGCAGATGTAGCTCACCCTCAATGTTCTGAAAATACTTAAAACGCAGTGGAATAGACTCTGCATCCACCTGCTTGGACAAATCCTTTAGCGAGTAGCGCTTTGGCTCTCCGTCCTGACGGCCCACTACGGTGAAGGTAGCCATCCCTTTAATGACATTGCGGCGCACAGCAGACTGTTGTACCTGCAACTTGTACTGATAACTGCGCGTATCCGCCGTTTGCGAGAGTATGAAGCGGCCAATGGAAACTCCGTCCTCCCCTTCCGCCGGAGCCATAACCCCGCGGTAGAAGGAAATCTCTTGTTTCAATTCGGCTATCTGACTCTCTTTTTGCACCAGCTCACTACGTACGGATTCGCTCGCCTGCTCGCCAATCACCAGGGACTGCTCGGCAGTGGCGGCACGCATACGCAGGGTTTCGTTTTCATTCTTGAGCGCCTCGAGTCGCTCTAGCACCCTGGTGTACTCCGAGGTCTTCTCATCGAGGTTCTTGCGCAGATGATACTGGCCGGCAAAATAGGAGCCAGCAGAGGTAGCCAATACCACCAGGGCGACGCCACCTACGGCAATCACGCCGGAGAAGGGACGGTGGGGCACCACTTTCATACGGTACTGCTTGCTGCCTTTCACTTTGAGCTCCATAAAATTCGCTGGGGCTTAACCGGAAAAAACCGGTTGTCGTATTTTTTTGATTTTAAGGCAGCAACGCAGGGCTCTCCAAGCCCAACGTCTCAGTTAAACCAAACATAATGTTCATATTCTGAACCGCCTGAGCCGAGGCCCCCTTGGCCAGGTTGTCGATCACCGACATAACCACCAGGGTATCCCGATCCTGTGGCTGCATCACAGAAATCCTGCACATATTTGTACCGCGCACACTGCGCGTCTGTGGGTGACTGCCGGGGGGAAGTACATCCACAAAGGGCTCATCTTTGTAGCGTTGTTCGAATAGGGTTTGCAGTTCCGTAGGCGACAAGCCGGCGCTGGATTTGGCGAAGAGCGTGGCGTGAATGCCCCGAATCATCGGCAGTAAATGTGGCACGAATGTCACTTGCGCCGGGCTTGCACCAGAGGGCTGAACCCCGCGCAAGCCCTGTTCGATCTCTGGTAGGTGGCGGTGACCTGCAGCGGAATACGCACGGAAATTATCACTATTTTCCGCCAGAATGAGTTCGGTTTTAGCCTGGCGCCCAGCACCACTAGCGCCGCTGGCCGCACTGGCGATCAACTGTGCCGGCTCCACCACTCCCGCCTCCAGTAAAGGAATCCAACCCAGTTGAATTGCCGTGGGGTAACAGCCGGGACAGGCCACCAGCTGAGCATCAGCGATATCTGCACGATTGACTTCAGGCAAACCGTAGATCGCCTCTTGGGCCAATGCTGGAGCCGCATGTTCCTGCCCATACCACGCCTCCCAAGCGGGAATATCCTTGAGGCGGAAATCCGCGGAGAGATCAATGACGCGCACCCCCCGCTCGATCAGTGCCGGCACCTGGGCCTGCGCAACTCCGTGTGGTGTGGCAAAGAAAACAAGGTCACAAGCACACAGCTGTTCGATATTTGGCTCACAAAAAGCCAGGTCGTAATGGCCGCGCAGGCTGGGAAACTGCTCGGATACGCGTGTGCCATTGAGGGAGCGCGAGGTGATAGCGGTCACGTCTACCTGTGGGTGTGTCGCCAAAATCCGCAACAGCTCCACTCCCGTGTAGCCGGTGCCCCCGACAATTGCTACCTTAATCACCTTGCTAGACTCTCCCGATCAATCTGCCAACTGAGACGATAATCATAAAATTAGCCAAGTACTCTACCACAAGCCTCAGACCTTAAAGGATGTGCGGTGTCACAGCGCCCCAGGAATTCACTTAAAAGTACCCTGACCCGTTACTTACCCAAGACGAACGGCCTGGAGCGCATTCGCCTGCAACTCTCCGCCCGGGACGCCCTGGCCCCTCTAGTTGGGATGGCCTTGATTACCGGAGCACTTGCCGGCGGTGTAACCGTGCTGTTCCGTTTCGCAATGGAGTGGCCGACCACCTTTTTCCTCTCGGTACCGCAGAATTATGAATCCCTGACACCACTATGGCGGTTTGCCCTGCCGGTAATCGGCTCGCTGTTAATCGGTATTATTTACCTGCTGCTCAGCCCCAAACGCTATGACGTGGGTGTGGTCCACGTGCTCGACCGCCTGTACAACCACCAGGGCAATATGCCGGTGCAAAATGCCCTGCTGCAGTTTTTCGCGGGCGCCATCGCCCTAATTAGCGGGCACTCGGTAGGTCGAGAGGGCCCAGCTGTGCATTTGGGTGCGGCCAGTGGCAGCTGGCTGGCGCGCACTCTGCGCCTGCCCAATAATTCTGCGCGCAGCCTGCTGGGCTGCGGCGTAGCCGCCGCCATCGCCGCATCCTTCAATACCCCGCTGGCCGGTATGGTATTCGCCATGGAGGTGGTCATGCTGGAGTATTCCGTAGCCGGCTTTTTACCCGTCATGCTGGCGGCCGTAACCGGCAGTGCGATTACCCAGGTTACTTTTGGCCGTGAACCAGACTTTAATGTCCCCGCAATTCAGTTGAACTCACTGGCAGAACTCCCCATTTTGTTCTTTTGCGCGCTGGCCATTGGAGTGCTTGCGGCGCTCTTCATACTGGCCCACCGAACCCTCACACGACAGAATACCCGCTCTCCTCTGCTGCGCTTTCTAGTCGTTGGACTGGTAACAGGCACCCTTGGTATTTGGGTGCCGGAGATTCTCGGCGGGGGGTACGACACACTGCAAATGGCGATGCTGGGGGAGCTGGGCGTAACGACTCTGGCGGTCATTGTTGCGGCCAAACTGGTGGCTACCGCCCTGGGGTCCGGGCTGGGTATTCCCGGGGGAGTCATTGGACCGAGCCTGATTCTCGGCGCCTGCCTCGGAGGTATTGCCGGGGGCCTTGCCAACACTTGGTTGGGTGAAAACACCGCGAGCCCTGGTTTTTACGCCATGGTTGGTATGGCCGCAATGATGGCGGCGATGCTCAATGCCCCCCTCGCAGCCCTACTCGCCATTCTCGAACTCACTTACAACCCCAATGTGTTGTTCCCCGGCATGATGATGATCGTAGTAGCGACACTAATCAGCCGCCAACTATTCTCCACCCAGGGGATTTACCTGGAGACGCTTCGCGCTCTGAACAAGGCCGGCACCCCCACCTGGCGCCAGCGGATGCTGAGTGGAGTGGGTGTGGCCAGCCAGATGGACCGACGCTTTGTGGTCGCTCAACAGGAGGTCAACCTGGAACAGGCGAAAATTTTTATCGCGCAACACCCCCAGTGGATACTGATCGATTTGCCAGACGGAAAGGCTCCTGAACTCTTGCGTGCCGTCGACCTGGCCACATTTTTACAGAGCTGTGAAAAAGGAGAGAGCGAAGATCAACTTCTCGAGCAGGAGCAAGAGAGAGAGGGAACAACAACACAGATCGACCTGCTGAAAATCCCCGGCGAGCGCAAACAGATGGCCGAGCTCAATTGGCGGGCAACCATGCTGGAAGCTCAGCAAGAACTCAAAAATACCGGGGCCGACGCCCTGTATATCAGTCGCCATCAAAGCGGCCCACTGGACAATCGCATTGCGGGCATTATTCTGCCGCTACAGATCGATAACTTTTACCGGAAATAAACAATTTCCAGCTTTTAATTTTTTAATTTTTGAGGGGATATTCGATGGAGTGGATCAAGGCTTTTCACATTATTGCCATGGTGTGCTGGTTTGCCGCGCTATTTTATTTACCACGCCTTTTTGTCTACCACGTAGATGCTACCGATGCCGTTAGCCGCGACCGATTCTGCATCATGGAACGGCGCCTGTACCGAGGTATCGCGATTCCCTCCATGATCGCCACCGTTGGCCTGGGTATCTGGCTTTATAGCTTGAACCCCGCTTACTACACTTCCGCGGGATGGATGCACGCGAAACTCACCTTCGTCGTACTACTGCTGGCCTATCATCATATGTGTGGCGCCTACGTACGTAAGTTTGCCCAGGGCAAGAATACCCGCAGTGGACGTTATTTCCGTCTCTTCAATGAGGCTCCCACAGTGGCCCTATTCGCTATCGTGATCCTGGTAGTGGTGAAGCCTTTTTAATTTGGCGCGTGATCATTCTTTGTATGGGGCACCCAGCAACTAAAATTAGGCGCACAGCAATTGGCAGTCATGTAGATTTTCTATGGATACACCGCAGCCTGTAATTTTGACCGTCACCCACCACGATCCCAGTGGCAGCGCCGGAATAGGCGCCGATACGGAGACGGCCGTTAGCCTGGGCTGCCACGCAGCCTCCGCCGTTTCCGCCATCAGCGTCTGCAATACTGGGGAACTCCTCGGTGTAGCGCCAGTGGATGACAGCCTCCTCGTTGAGCAAACCCGCACGGTCCTTGAGGATATGCCGGTAGCGGCTATCAAGGTGGGTTACCTGGGCTCGGTGGAGAATGTGCGCGCACTGCACAGCGTATTGCGGGACTACCCAGACATTCCCGTTATCATCGATCCAGATGCCACCCTGGCCGACAAAGAAAGCGTGCTGGCTCCTCCCCTGTGGGAGGCTATGACTTCCCTGCTACTGCCCTACGCCACCATGGTCTGTCCCAATCGGCGCGAGGCCCGTGCCATGGCCGTCGAGGCCGATGTTTTAGATGCTATGGCGCAGGAGTTACTGGAAAGTGGCTGTCGCTATCTATTGCTCACCGGGGTGCCCCACCAACAGCAGCTGCAAAATCGCCTCTACGACGAACGCGGCCTGATCCGGGAATTCCACTGGGAGCGCCTGCAACCCGCCGCCTACGGTGTCTGTGGCACCCTGGCCACCGCTATCGCCTGTCATATCGCTCACGGCCTAACGATTACCGAGGCGGTCAGCCGCAGCCAGCAATACGCCTGGAGCGCCATCCGCGACAGCCGTCGCCTGGGAATGGGCCGGCCGATCCCCAACCGCTTATTCTGGTGTGAGCGCTGACAGGCCCCAGCTCACGTTCCCATAAGCTTCAGCGAACGGGTAAGTCGATCCGCTCACCAAGCCGATCGACTTACCGGCCACCCCACTCTTCTGTGCCCTACCTAGCGCCACATTGTCCTCGAGGCCCAGCACCGCGATAATGGCCGCTGACTCTTGGCCTTTTTCGCAATTTCTGAATGAATTTTATGAGTAAATCCGAGCAACTCTTCGCAGAAGCCCAGCGGGTTATCCCCGGCGGCGTCAACTCACCAGTACGCGCCTTCCGCGCTGTGGGCGGCACACCGTTGTTTATCCGTCGCGCCGAAGGCGCCTACCTCTTCGATGCCGATGAAAAGCGCTATATCGACTATGTGCAATCCTGGGGACCCATGGTGCTCGGTCACGCCCATCCCGAGGTTATTGAAGCCGTTGTGGAGCAGGCCCAGTCCGGCCTGAGTTTTGGGGCCCCCACCGAGCTGGAAACTGAGCTGGCCGAGGAACTGTGCCGCCTGTGGCCGAATATGGACCTGGTGCGCTTCGTGAACTCAGGGACCGAGGCCACCATGAGCGCAATTCGCCTGGCGCGTGGTTTTACCGGACGCGATAAAATTGTGAAGTTCGAGGGCTGCTACCACGGCCATTCGGACTCCCTGCTGGTCAAGGCCGGCTCTGGGGCCCTGACGATGGGCGTGCCCTCCTCGCCTGGCGTTCCCGCTGCGCTAGCAGATCACACTATCACCCTAAGCTACAACGATGCCGAAGGCGTACGCAGCTGCTTCGAAGCATTGGGTGATCAAATCGCCTGTATTATCGTCGAGCCTGTCGCCGGCAACATGAACTGCATACCGCCAGTGCCGGGTTTTCTGGAAGCTCTGCGCGAGGTTTGCGACCAGCACGGCGCGCTGCTAATTCTCGACGAAGTAATGACCGGCTTCCGCGTGAGCCTTACCGGTGCCCAGGGTTTCTATGGAATCGAAGCGGATATCACTACCCTCGGCAAGGTAATCGGTGGCGGTATGCCAGTGGGCGCCTTTGGTGGTAAACGCGAAATTATGGAGCACATTGCACCACTGGGCCCTGTCTACCAGGCCGGTACCTTATCCGGAAATCCCGTGGCTATGGTTGCGGGCCTGGAGACCCTGCGCCTAGTGGAAGAACCCAGCTTCTACGAGCCACTTGTAGCCAGAACCAACCACCTGGTAGAAGGTATTTTGGCTGCCGGCAAAGCCGCAGGTATCCCCATTACCGCCAATAAAGCCGGTACCATGTTCGGTTTCTTCTTCACAGAGGAACCCCAGGTAACGAACTATCAACAGGTTATAGCGTGCAATAACCAGCGCTTTAATCAATTCTTCCACGGCATGCTGGAAGAGGGCATCTACCTAGCTCCCGCCTCTTATGAAGCAGGATTTATGTCCTCCGCGCACAGCGATGAGGATATTGAGGCAACAATCGCAGCCGCCGAGCGTGTCTTCGCCCGCCTCGACTAAATTTGCCTTTCCCCTATCCAGCACCCGCCTCCGGCGGGTGCTGCTATCCAATAAGAATCTCCACCTAAATCGTACTTCCAGCTTGGTGACGCCGCATTTCACTTTGCCGTAAAAGCATTGCACTTCAATAATTAACAATTAAAAATGTATACATAAAATTAAAGGTATACATTTTGAAAAGCTCACCACTTACAGACGCCAGCTTTTCCACTATCAGTGCGGGTTTTGTCGCGGTACTGGTCGGGGTAGCCAGCTCCGCCGCAATTGTGTTTGAGGCGGCGCGGGCCGCTGGGGCCAATGAGGCGATGATTGCCTCCTGGATTGGGGCACTGGGACTGGGTATGGGTCTCACCTGTATCGCCTTCTCCTGGTATTACCGAGCGCCCGTGATTACCGCGTGGTCAACCCCAGGAGCCGCACTATTGGCCACCAGTCTAAGCGGCATTCCCCTTGGTGAGGCCATTGGCGCCTTCCTATTCAGTGCGCTGTTAACGCTATTGGTTGGCTTGTCCGGGGCCTTTGAGCGGGTAACGCGAATGGTGCCGACGCCTATCGCCAACGCCATGCTCGCAGGCATACTGCTTCAGTTCGGCCTCTCTGTATTTACCTCCCTGCAGGCACAGCCGCTCCTGGTGGGTACTATGTTGTTGACTTATCTGGCCGGACGACGCTGGGCTCCCCGTTACGCCATTATTTTGGTATTGGCGGTGGGGGTGGCGACCTGCTGGAAACTGGAAATGATCGTACTTGAGCAGGTGCGCTGGCAGACAGCTCACCCGGTATGGGTTACCCCAGAGTTCCGCCTCTCAACCCTCGTCGGTATAGGCCTTCCTCTGTTTATCGTCACCATGACCTCCCAGAATCTACCCGGCGCAGCGACCCTCGCCGCCAGCGGTTACGGACGAGTCCCCCTATCACCAGTCATCAGTGGCACCGGCCTGACCTCCCTATTGCTAACGCCATTTGGCGGCTTTGCGTTCAATCTGGCAGCCATTACCGCCGCCATCTGCACCGGACCCGAGGCTCACCCCAATCCAGACAAACGCTATACCGCAGGCATTGCCGCCGGTGTCTTTTACCTCATGGTGGGTTTGTGCGGTGCCAGTGTGGTGGCATTATTCAACGCCTTCCCGCAGGCGCTCATCGCCACACTCGCCGGTCTGGCATTGATCGGGGTTATTGGCAGCAGTTTGGCCGGGGCAACGGCCGAAGCCGACAGCCGAGAGGCGGGAATGATCACCTTCCTAATCAGCGCTTCAGGTATCAGTCTCTTCGGCATTGGCGCCGCTTTCTGGGGTTTACTTGGCGGACTCCTATGCTACTGGTTTTTCAAACGCAGGAATTGATAAGCTTCGATGAGCCTTTACGAAAAAATCAAAGCGGATATACAGCAAGGACGCTTTGCGGCCGGTCAGCCTTTAAAGCAAGTAGAGCTTGCCAATTTCTATCGGGTTAGCCGAATACCGGTGCGCGATGTTTTGCAAAAATTGAAGAATGAAGGCTGGTTAATCCGACATGGCAAGCGCGGGGTCGCGGTGCCCCAATTCGATCCACTGGAGGTAGAAGATCTCTATCTGATGCGTGCGCGCCTGGAGCCACTGCTGCAGTCCCTGGCCCTGGAGAAACTCAGCGGGGAAATTCTCGGCCGTGCCAGAGATATATTGCTGTCTATGGAAGCTAGATCCGGGCTCTCCGCCGAACAGATCGGCAATCTGAACTGGCAGTTTCATGCCTGCATTTACCGGGCCGCCGCGCGGCCCACGCTCTTCGCCACCATAGAGCAACTGCACCGCCAGTGTGAGCGCTATATCGGTTACCAGTCCCGCAGTTTGCACTACCAAAGCACCAGCCAGGAAGAGCACTTTGCGATTCTCGAAGCCCTGCATCAGGGGCATGGGGAGCAGGCCGCTGCACTGCTGGCACAGCATATCGAAGCCGCCGGCCAATTACTGGTGAATCACCTGCGCCAACCCCAACCTTGAGCCCGTCACCCATAGACCCAAAATCACCTGTAACGGCAATTTGTTATGATGGCTGCCAGTTGCGGCCGCGGCGTTTCCGCGGCCCTATGGATAGCCGGAGTAAATTCCCTATGAGCCAAAGTTTCGGCCGCGGTGCCTACCCCAACACCCGCCTGCGTCGCCTGCGCGCACAGGATTTTTCCCGCCGCTTGGTGCGGGAAACCCAACTCAGCTGTAACGATTTGATCCTGCCCTTGTTTGTAATCGAAGGGCGTAGTGAGACCCAAAAAGTGGCTTCGATGCCGGGTGTCGAGCGCCTCAGCGTGGATCTCCTGGCGAAAAAAGCGAAGTCTTTACAACAACTGGGCATTCCCGCCGTGGCGCTTTTCCCCGTGGTTGATCCATCGGCAAAATCTGACTGCGCCAGTGCCGCCCACGACGCCAATGGTCTGGCCCAGCGAGCGGTTCGCGAGTTAAAAAATGCTGCGCCGGAACTCGGTGTCATTACTGATGTGGCCTTAGATCCATTCACCAGCCACGGTCAGGATGGATTGATGGATCACAGTGGATACATCGTCAACGATGAAACGGTGGAGGTGCTGGTACAACAGGCCCTGTCCCACGCCGCCGCCGGCGCGGATATAGTGGCGCCCTCGGATATGATGGATGGTCGTATCGGTGCGATTCGCGAGGCTCTAGAAGGCGCGGGCCACAGCAATACCCTGATTATGTCTTACGCCGCCAAGTACGCCTCTGCCTACTACGGCCCCTTCCGCGATGCGGTCGGCTCGGCCGGCAACTTGAAAGGCGGCAATAAGGCCAGCTATCAGATGGACCCCGCCAATACCAATGAAGCACTGCACGAATGTGCCCTGGATCTGCAGGAGGGTGCGGATATGGTAATGGTGAAACCCGGTATGCCCTACCTAGATATAGTGCGACGGGTGAAGGAAGAGCTGCGTGTACCCACTTTCGCCTACCAAGTGAGCGGCGAGTACGCCATGCACTGTGCCGCTTTTGAAAACGGTTGGCTACAGCGAGAAGCCGTGATTATGGAGTCCCTATTGGCCTTCAAGCGCGCCGGTGCCGACGGCATCCTCACCTACTTTGCCGAGGAAGCCGCGCAACTGCTGCAGAGCTGAGAGACCTGAAACAGAGCGCGGCTTTTGCCGCGCTGCTAACTCAGGGCCACTGATCTTCCAGGGCCGGGCCTATGGGCTGCGCCTCTTCCACAGGAACACGGCGGTACTGCACCTCACTGGATTCATCGCGGGGGAGCTCGATGGGCTCTAGTGCAGAGCCTCTTCCAAACTCCTCCGCATCGTCACCGCGCAGCTGTTCGCGCAACTGGCGGCGACGCTCACTGCGCTGCTGCGCTTCCCTGGGATCACTACCCCAGCCAGGAGTCATCTGCTCCCGCGGTGCCGCCTCGGAGCGCTCGTTGCCAAAGAGATTACGGAACCAGCGCCAGCGATTCTGTCCCTGACACTCCGGCGCCGGCTGCAGACGGGTTTCATAGGAGAAGGGGATCTCGTAGCCACCGCGGCAATAATCCGGGTCCATGTACTGTCCGCGCGCATTCACCGCTTTGAACTCAACACCACGCGGTGCCTCAACCGGGCCGTGCTGATGGGGCAACTTGCGCATAATCTCTGTCCAAATTGGCAGCGCACCAGTGGAACCGGTCAGGCGGGTGCGCACGTTGTCGTCCCGCCCGAGCCACACCACCGCGGTAACTTCCGGGGAGAAACCAGCAAACCAACTGTCGCGGTTGTTGTTCGTAGTACCCGTTTTGCCGGCAAAGGGCACACTACTGGGCAGGCGTTTGGCCGATCTGCGTCCGGTCCCCTCGCGCATGGCCTGCTCCAGTCCCCAGCGCAAGAGATAGGCCGGCACCGGATCAACACCGCGATTGGTGCGACGGCGAAAGCGCTGAACCCGCTCACCATTGGCGTCAGACACCGCTAACAGAGTGCGCGCCTGTACCGTTTCACCTCCATTGGCAATGGTCTGGTACATGCCCGCCACCTCAAATGGCGTCATCTCCACGGCACCCAGCAGCATGGCTGGTACACGCGGCAAATTGGTATCCACACCCAGGCGACGGATCGTTTGGCGCACATTCTGCAGTCCCAGATCGAGGCCCAGGTGGGCGGTGGCCAAGTTATAGGACTTGGCCAACGCCACATAAAGAGGCACTTGGCCGTGGGCCAGCTTGTCGAAGTTCTGTGGCATCCACACATCGCCATCAGCCTCCTCAATACGTACCGGAGCATCGTCAATCAGAGTGGCCAGATTGTACTCTTCGGGGCGCTCCAGCGCGGTGAGAAAGACCGCCGGTTTGATCAGGGAGCCCACTTGGCGGCGCGCTTCCAGGGCCCGGTTAAACCCGGGGAAGTCCGGGTCGCGGTCACCCACCATCGCGAGTACCTCACCCGTACCGTTATCCAATAACACCGTCGCGGCCTGCAAGGTATTCGCCTGGATCTTTCGATCTGTCTCCAGTTTCTGTAGACCGTTGCTGACAGCCTCTTCGGCGAGTTTCTGTACCGAAGGTGCCAGGGTCGTGTAGACACGCAGCCCCGTAGTGCGGAGCTCTTCATAGGAATAATAGGGGCGCAACTCGAACAACAGACGTTCAGTAAAAGCCGGATAGGGATTCTGCGCGGTCACACCACCTTTCACCACACCTAGTGGCTTGGCAGCGTAGAACTCAAATTGAGACTGGGTAATTAGCCCCTGCTCACGCATCAGCTCAAGTACCGTATTGCGCCGCTTCAGGGCCCGCTGAGGGTTACGCCAGGGATTGTAATAAGAAGCGCCTTTGGCGAGCCCCACCAACAGAGCCACCTGATGGGGCTCTAGGGTATCTAGGGGCTGCTGGAAGTAAAACTCCGAGGCCAGACCAAAACCGTAAATCCCCCGGGCCCCCTGCTGCCCCAACCACACCTCGTTGATGTACTCCTGCAGGATGTAGCCCTTGTCGTAATGGAGCTCCATCAGCACCGCCATCAGCGCTTCATTGATCTTGCGCTGGAGGCTCGGTTTGTGGTCAAAAAAGATATTCTTGACCAACTGTTGGGTGATCGTTGATCCCCCCTGAACGAATCTTCCGGCTTTGACGTTGGCGACCATAGCGCGGGCTATGCCCCGCAGGGAAATTCCGTGGTGATTGAGAAAATCCTGATCCTCGACCGCAATCAGGGTATTCGCCACCAGTGGCGGAATATCGTTGAAGCGGACCGGATTGCGGTCATCGCCACCGCCGAGTAGTGAGCCAATATTGGCCGCATCCAGGCGGAACTCTGTGATTCGCTGGCCATCACCATCGCGCAGGTTGTCTATTTCATCATTGCGCAGACGGAAAGTGGCCATCGCAGCGGGTTCGCGGCCATCCGCGTGAATAAAGTCCCGGCGCCAAACCCGGTAACTCATCCCCTCCTGGGTCCAGGAGCCGGGTTCCGCGAGGGTTTTTTGCTTGCGGTAATTGAGGGCGGCAAATTCGCTCGCCAGCTCATCCGGATGCATCGCCATGCCCTCGCGCAAAATCAGGGGGCGCGCAAAAACCCGCGCAGGCAACTGGTACTGACGACTGTCGAGGCGATCGCGCAGCTGTACATCCAGGTAGGCCATGTAGCCAGCGAGGGCGAGCGCAGCTACCAGGGCCAGCAGAAATAGGAATTTTAGCCAGCGATAGCGTCTTTTCGGTTTTGACGCTTTGCTGCGCCGGCGTTTCGTCGAGGCCATATTTAAGTAATTTCCAGCTGCCAACTCAGTACATCTCTCGACAGCGGGAGCACACAGCGTCTCGCCATCTCAGGCAGGACACCAGCAGGTGACAGCTCCGCTGGTATCTTGCCGCAGGCGCCTGAATCGGCACCTTGGGGAACATCCATGCACGGCCATAATCCGGGCCAAAAACCCAGGAATCATGTCACAGGCACAATAGATACCTGTCCGTGGATTGACCGCGGCTGCCTACTATAAGTTCATATTGAGGCATACGACGCCTTTATAAAGGCTGCCCGGTTGAAGTCAAACCCGGCGCCTTGCACTTGCTGTAATCACAGCCATAATGCGGCGGAAATCTGAACAAATCGCCCGAAAAGGATGGATATGCAGCAATATGACCTCTACGGCATTGGCGCCGCCCTGCTGGACACAGAAATCGAGGTATCCGACGGGGACCTGTCGGCCCTCGGTGTTGAAAAGGGAATTATGACCCTGGTGGACGACGCCCGGCAAAAGCAACTGGTAGACGATCTGCAGGATAACCTGATCACCGCCAAGCGCGCTTGTGGCGGCTCCGGCGCTAATACCGTTATCGCCGCCAGCTACTTTGGTCTGCGTACTTTTTACTCTTGTAAGGTCGCTGGCGATGATAATGGTGACTTTTATCGCAACAATCTCACCGCTGCAGGTGTTGACTACCCAGCCACGCTTCAGCGGGCCGATGGCGGTACCACCGGCAAATGTCTAGTGCTGATTACTCCCGATGCGGAGCGCAGTATGAATACTTACCTGGGCATCAGCGAACAGCTGTCGGTAACCGAGCTGGACAACGAAGCCCTTACTACTTCCCGCTGGGCCTACATCGAAGGTTATCTGGTCTCTTCCGAGACCGGGCGAAAGGCGGCGATTACTCTGCGTGAACAGGCGCAGCAGGCGGGTGTAAAGACTGCGCTTAGTTTATCGGACCCGGCAATGGTGCAGTTCTTCGGCGAGGGCTTGCGGGAAATGATAGGCGGCGGCGTAGATATGCTGTTTTGCAACCGCGATGAGGCCCTGGGCTTTACCGGCACCGATTCGCTGGATGCCGCCGCCGAGGCCCTGCGCGACTACTGCCGCAGTTTCGCCATCACTCTGGGTGCCGAGGGCGCTCTTTTGTGGGATGGCGCCCAGCATTATCAGGTGGCCAGCCCACAGGTACACGCGATCGACACCAACGGTGCTGGGGACATGTTCGCTGGCGCTTTCCTATACGCGATCAACCGGGATATGGGCTTTGTCGAGGCGGGGGAACTGGCCTGTCGTGCCGCCGCCCAGGTGGTCAGTCAGTACGGGCCGCGCCTGCAGGCGGAGCAGCACTCTGAACTATTAGCTGCGGTTATTTAGGGCCCCAGCAACAAACCGGGGAGCGGCCTATGGTCGCTCATCCTAGAATCCCTGAGCCTCTCCGATCTCCGGCAGCCCCGAGGCTGCAGCAATGCCAAAGCCCTGGGCATAATCCACTCCCATTTGGCAGAGTTTTTCCATCAACTCCGGGCTCTCGACATATTCGGCGATAGTGCTGATCCCCATACGCTTGGCCAAGTGGTCAATGGTGCTGACCATCGCGCTGTCGATTTCGTCTTCCAGCATATTACGCACAAAACTTCCATCAATTTTGAGGAAGTCCACCGGCAGCTGGCGCAGATAGGCCAGAGAGGAAACGCCCCGGCCGAAGTCGTCCAGAGCAAAACTACAACCGGCAGCGCGCAGCTTGTGAATAAAGATCAGCGCCCGCTCCAGATTATTAATGGCACTGGTTTCGGTGATCTCAAACTGTACCCGAGAGGGCGTCACCCCAGCCTCAGTCATCTCGCCCAGCACAAAGTCTGCAAAGGTGTCATCGCCGAGACTGATGCCTGAAATATTGATCGCATAGCTTGTTGCAGGAATGCCGATCAGTTGCTCCTGAGCCATATAACAGAACACCCGGCGAATAACCCAGCGGTCCACCTCTTCGATCAGACCATAGCGCTCCGCCGCCGGTAGGAACAGGCCCGGTGATATAACACCACCATCGCGCCCACGCATGCGCACCAGAATCTCGTAGTGATGAATCTGGCGCTCTCCCTTCAGGGAGATCACCGGTTGCCGATAGAGGAGCAACCGATCCTCGCGCAGGGCTGCGTGGATTTCCGCAACCCAGGTCGACTCACGGCGCTTTTCCAGTACTTGGCGCGAATCTCCGAACAGCTTCACCCGATTGCGTCCCTGATCCCTCGCGGAACAGCAGGCATCGTTTGCCGTCGCCAACAGCTGACTGGCATTGGGGGTAAAGCGGTCTACTCCGACCACTCCAATCGATAGCGCCACACGGCTGTCGCTTCCCTGCCAGTGAAAACCGAAGTTCTGTACAGATTCCCTTAGACGCGCCACCACACGTCCCCCCTCTTCCAGAGTGCAATCCCGCAGCAGAATGGCAAACTCGTCACTGCCCACCCGCGCAAATAAATCGGCTCTCGACAATCCGCGCTTTAATAGGGACACCAATTGCACGAGCAATTGATCACCGGCGACAAAACCGAGGGTGTCGTTGATCACTTTGAATTGATAGACGTCCAGATATAGCAGCACATGGTGCTGGCGCTTATCGACACACTGTGACAGCAGGTTTTGCAGCTCACCCTCAAAGTACTGGCGATTGGGTAAACGGGTAAGAGCGTCGTGGCTGGTCTGCCAGCTGAGACGGGTGGATACACGCCGGGCGGCGGAAGTATCCCGCAACACCAGCACATAATTTCTCAGTGTTCCAGCATCCCACAGGGCCATGACCTGCACCGAAACCTCCAGCGGGGGAAGGCTTTCATCCGGCCGCCTGATACTCGCGCGGATCTCTCGCACGCTGGGGACTTCATGGGGGGGGGTATCAGAGATTAACGGCGGTAAAAGCGCCCCTTGGCTGTCACACAACCGCAGCCCCTCATTGACCAACTGGCCGGGCAGAAGCCCCACCAGATCCCCGCTCATCTCACTGACCAGCGGATTGGCATACTGAATAATACCGTGAGAATCCGTGACAATGACTCCGTCGGCAATTTCCCCCAGAGCCGCCTCCGCCGCCTGCAGACTGATCCGCTCACAGGGGGAGAGCTGTGCCTCCAGCTCGGCCAGCTGTCCTAAATATTGGGCAGTTTGAGGATCAAAAAAGGGCACAACCGCACTCCCTGCGGAAACCGGAAGCCGCCCGGAAAGCAGCTACCGGCACGACCCGTTCAGGCGCATCGATGCAGAATATGGGCAAAATCAACATCTTGAACACCCAAAACCGCCGTTTTTATTCAACTCTTCGGCCTCCCGCCAAAACCCCTCTCCAGGATCTTAAGTTGCCTACTCAAAGATTTGCGCGCAAGAAGTTTTTTAATTTCTCATCCTCGAACACTCTCTGCATAGTTGCGCTCAATAGGCTATTTACCCGGCTTTCCACTTCTTCGCGACTGGGTTTAACCAGATTGCGATCTTTACCCGAGGTGCTATACGTACCGAAATAAGTGGCCCGGCCCGCCTTCACTTCCAAATGAATCTCGGCCGAAGTGTCAATCTGGGTGGTGTAGACCTTGCTGGGGCTGTTGTAGGTCAGCTTCACCAATTTCGCCGTAACCTGTACCTCGGGAGCCGAGTCGGTGATACGGAAAGACCAGCGGGCAAAGCCCTCACTCAACCCCGCGGCAATGGCGTCCCCTGCATCATTGGCGATACTCACCTGTGAGGTATCCGCATAGACACCGCCCAGAGAGCCAAGCCCGCCACCGGGTAAGTCATTCATACCACGGACATTGAGGCTGTGCCCCGCCCCAATAGATTCCGGCGCAACCTCGACCTGAGGATACAGTTGAATTTGCAGTGGACTGTGAGCACAGCCCGCCAGTATCAGAGCCCCCACCACCAACAACAATTTTTTCATTTTCTTCTTCCTTCTTTACTTCAATAAAAACTATTCACCCAGCACTGCGATGATGGCGGTGCCGATCTTTTTCAACCGCTTTCAGCCCCATTACCGGTACCTGAACCTGCAAGCTGGTCCCATCGGAGAAGAGGAGACGCAGTGGCAGCGACACCCCTGCATGCAACCGCACGCCGTGAATCATCAGGTGTACCCCACCCGGTGTCATCTGCAGCTGCTCCCCCGGAGCAATAACGAGCTTATCCAGAGGGCGCATACGACTGATGCCATCTTCCAGCCCGGTGGTATGTAAATTGACGGAGCCCCCGTCTATACCGGGAAGCTCTACCGCTGTCAGCTGCAGCAGCTGCTCACCGGTGTTGTGTAAAGATAGATAGGCCGCGCTCATCGGAGCCCCCGGCGGCGTTTCTCGGGCATATCCCGTCACCGACAAAGGCTGAGTAAGTGCGAAAGCGTTCAGGGTGAGCAACAGCACACCCGCAAATATCCCTGTGCGGATCGTCTTTTTATTCACTGGCCCCTCCACTGGGCTGGATAAGAATTAAGCGGGCGGGGCTGCCGATCTTTATATCTCCCCGAACCCGATAACCGGGAACGGCCTCGCGTAACTGCTGGTAAATCCAGCGGCCCGCAGTATCGTTCCCGGCGACAATTATGACGCGTAGCTGCTCACTGCGAACCCTATACGCCACTTGGTGCAGCTGCTCAACCAAGCTTTGCGATCTGGTTTTCAGACCCTCAGCAGGCAGGCCAATAGTCTCCCCCCTGGGCAAATCCAAGTGCGCGCGGCCACGCTCTCGAGCCAACTGTGCATGCACCTCGGCCACCAGGGGATTACCCGGTGCCAACATTTCTGCACGCTGCAGCAGGCGCCCCACCTCAGCAAAAGCACGCCGGCGCAAAGCCTCCCGCGCCCGCTCCACATAGGTGACCACAATCGTCTGGATTCCGGTCTGTGCATGACGATTTCCTGGATCCAGTTGCTGTACCCGCAGGTAGTAGTCATAAGCACTGGCACCGGCGGGTCGAGTGAGATGCCCCTTACCCAGAGCCCGTTCAGCGCGTTTCAGAAAATACGCCACATTATTGCGCCGCACCTGCTCGGCGGATGGTTTGGGCTTTTGCACGACCGGGCTGGGCGGAGGGGGGGCGGGGGCAGGCTTGTTCGAGCCGCAGGCGCCGAGGAAAACCGCCATCAAAAGACAGATTCCAAAGCTGTGAAGGCGTTCAAGTGACGGCAAAGCAATCCCTCGTTGTTGTTTTTTTGTACCACTGGCATCGCTATACTGCTTGCGCAACTGAACCCCCGTCCGGTGCAGCAGTCAAATCATGCGCCCGACTATAATGAATTTTTTCATCTATGGCTGTGATGACCAAAAGTTTCAGAAATAATTTCCTCGCCCTGCTGGCAATCTTGCTATGCCTTTCCGGTATCAATGCATTCGCACAGGTGAATAGCAACCCTTTTACGACTCTCGACGCCCCCCAGGAAAACTCTTTCCTCCCGGTGGAAGAGGCCTACCGACAGGACCTGCTGCTGAGCGGCAAGCAACTCAGCGCCCTGTTTGAAATAGCCCCAAAATACTACCTCTATCGTGACAAACTCGCGCTCTACCGAATTGAAAATGGGCAAAAGACCGCTGTTCCCCTGAGTTTGCCTAGCGGTGAAGTCATCTGGGACGATTACTTTGAAAAAGAGACCGAGGTTTATCGAGGTCAGCTGGAGTTCACAATCCCCGTCGCCGGCAGCCCCAGTAACCTACAGTTGGAACTGCACTACCAAGGCTGTGCCGATGCAGGGCTCTGCTATCCGCCAGAGGTCCGCCACTATCGCGTCAACATGAACTCAAGCAGTATTGAGGCCATCGCGGGCGGCTTATCCAGCTCAACACCGGACACTGGCAACACCTCCCCAAATACTCCTCAGGCCAATGGCAGCAGTATCAGCCTGCCTTTCGCCCTGCTCTTCGCCTTTGTTGGCGGCCTGCTACTCAACTTGATGCCCTGCGTGTTCCCAGTGCTCTCCATCAAACTGTTGGCAGTGAGCCAGTCGGCACATAGTGCCAGCCAGCGCCACCACCACGGCTGGGCCTACACTGCCGGTGTAGTATTGAGCTTTGTCACCATCGCCGCTGTGATGCTGGCTCTGCGCGCAGGCGGTGAGGCAATTGGCTGGGGCTTCCAGCTGCAGTCGCCATGGCTGGTAGCCGCCCTGGCCTACCTGTTCTTCATCATGGGCCTGAGTCTGTCCGGGGTCACCGAGTTCGGCAGCAGCCTGATGGGAATTGGCGGCAACCTGAGCAATAGCCGGGGGCTGCGCGGCTCACTCACTTCCGGCGCCCTCGCCACCCTGGTAGCCAGCCCCTGCACCGCGCCCCTGATGGGCTCAGCCCTGGGCTTCGCGGTAACACAGTCTGCGCCTGTAGCTCTCAGCGTATTCGCCGCTCTCGGCGCAGGTATGGCCGCCCCCTTCCTTTTGCTCACCTATATCCCCGCACTGGTCGATAAGTTGCCGCGCCCGGGGCCCTGGATGGACAGGCTCAAACAGTTACTCGCCTTCCCGATGTACCTGACCGCAGTCTGGCTGCTGTGGGTATTGGGACGCCAAGCTGGTGGCGACGGCGTCACCCTGGTGCTCAGCGGTGCGGTGGCTATCGCCTTCGCCCTGTGGCTATGGCCCAGCCCTCAATGGCAGTGGTTGCGAGGCTCAGTGGCCGTTGCAGCCCTGGCCTTTGCGGTTATGCTCTTGCCGCGTCTCGACACCATCCACCAGGCGCCGCAACAGGCCAGCGACTACTGGCAACCCTACTCTGCCGAACGCCTAGAAACTGCCCGCAGCGAGGGGCGCCCAGTACTCGCTAATATGACTGCGGCCTGGTGTATAACCTGTCTGGCCAACGAGAAGGTGGTGCTATCGAGCGATGCGGTGAGCGATGCCATCGAGCAGCTTGGCGTAGTGGCGCTCAAAGGGGACTGGACCAATCAGGACCCACACATCAGCAAACTGTTGGCGAAGTACGGCCGTACCAGCGTTCCTCTGTACCTGCTCTACCCCGCCAATGGTGGCGAAGCCAAAATTCTGCCGCAGATACTCTCCCGCGAGGCGTTACTGATGGAACTTGAGAGTGCCGCCGGGAGTGGGCTCAGCACCTCCTCTGTTCCCTAAAGGAAACTCCCGCCTTTGTAGCCAATTGCTCGGGTAAAAAAGCCACAATATGGATATATTGCACTAATTTTTAGGCAATTATCGCCGAACTGCCTCTAACTTCGATAAACTGAGCAGCAGGCATGGACAGGGAGTCACTTTTGCGGCACACTCGCCTAAAGCACTCGGGCAAAAAAGCCAAAATTCGAGTTTGCCCGCAAGATAGCCAACTTTAGACCATATTTTATGGTTTTTCGGCAATTTTCTCAGGGCAAATTATGGCTAAAATTCTTCTCCTGCACGGCCCCAACCTCAATCTACTCGGTAGTCGCGAGCCGCATATTTATGGTGCCGCTACGCTTGCGGAAATTAACGAGGCCGCAGGGCACCAGTGCGACAATGCCGGGCACGAGTTGGAGACTATGCAGAGTAACAGCGAGTCAGCCCTGATCGAGAAAATCCACCTGGCCGCTACCGGCGGGGTGGATTTTATTGTGATCAACCCTGCGGCATTTACCCATACCAGCGTAGCCCTGCGGGATGCCCTGGCCGCCGTTTCCATACCGTTTATCGAACTGCACCTGTCCAATCCCCACGCAAGGGAGACATTCAGGCACCACTCCTATTTATCCGACTTAGCCCGCGGCGTGGTATGTGGCTTCGGCCCACACAGCTACACCCTGGCCCTACAGGCAGCCATACACCAACTGGATCTGGCGCCTCACAACCAATGAATCAAACCTGCGAGTGAAAGAACTATGGATATCCGCAAAATTAAAAAATTAATTGAGCTGCTCGAGGAATCGGATATCGGCGAGCTGGAAATCAAAGAGGGCGAGGAATCCGTGCGCATCAGCCGTGGTGTTAGCAGCGCCCCCCAACCAATTGCCCCGTTTTACGGCGCTCCTGTAGCCCCGGCACCCGTCCCGACACCCCCGATCCAGACTGCAGCCCCGACAGCAGTCGAGAAAGAAGCCAAGCCGGCTATCAGTGGCCACGCGGTAAAATCTCCCATGGTCGGCACCTACTACGCCGCTGCCAGCCCTGGCGCTGAGCCCTTTGTTAAGGTGGGCCAACAAGTCAAAGTGGGCGATGTGGTGTGTATCGTTGAGGCCATGAAAATGATGAACCAAATTGAAGCCGACAAAAGCGGCACCATTGAGTCCATCCTGCTCGAAGACGGCCAACCGGTAGAGTTCGATCAGCCGCTTGTGACCATTGTCTGAGTGGGGTAAGTCACTATGTTCGACAAAATCCTGATCGCCAACCGCGGCGAAATCGCCTTGCGGATTTTGCGCGCCTGTAAAGAGATGGGTATCGCCACCGTCGCGGTGCACTCTCTCGTAGACCGCAACCTGAAGCATGTACGCCTGGCCGATGAATCGGTCTGTATCGGGCCCAACCCCTCTTCGCAAAGTTACCTGAATATACCCGCCCTGATCTCTGCTATGGAGATTACCGATGCGGTAGCTGTGCACCCCGGCTACGGCTTCCTCGCGGAAAATGCCGACTTCGCCGAGCAAGTCCAGAAAAGTGGCTTCACATTTATCGGCCCTGACCCGGATGTCATCCGCCTGATGGGTGACAAGGTATCCGCCATCGCCGCAATGAAAAAGGCCGGCGTCCCCACAGTGCCGGGCTCTGACGGCCCCCTGCCGGACAATAGCGAGCGATGCCTGGAGGTCGGTGAAAAGGTCGGCTACCCAGTGATTATCAAGGCCGCCGCTGGCGGCGGAGGTCGCGGTATGCGTGTAGTTGAGCGCGCTGAAGACCTAATTAACGCCATCGCCGTGACCAAATCCGAGGCTCAGGCCGCCTTCGGTGACGGCACTGTGTATATGGAAAAATTCCTGCAGAACCCCCGCCATGTGGAGATCCAGGTGATGTCCGACGGCCAGGGCAACGCCATTCACCTGGGGGACCGCGACTGCTCCCTGCAGCGCCGCCATCAAAAAGTGCTCGAGGAAGCGCCTGCCCCCGGTATCCCCGCCGAAGTGCGCAAACAGGTACTGGAGTCCTGCGTGCAGGCCTGTATTGATATTGGCTACCGCGGCGCCGGCACTTTTGAGTTCCTCTACGAAGATGAACGCTTCTATTTTATCGAGATGAATACCCGTATCCAGGTGGAGCACCCCGTCACCGAGATGGTCACGGGCGTGGATCTGATAAAAGAGCAGATTCGAGTCTGTGCGGGCGAGAAGCTCTCCCTCACACAGGAAGATATCGTGATTAGAGGGCACGCCTTTGAGTGCCGTATCAATGCGGAAGACCCACAGACCTTCTTCCCCTGCCCCGGCAAAGTGAACAACTTCCACATGCCCGGCGGCCTAGGTGTGCGTGTCGATTCACATCTCTACTCGGGCTATACGGTCCCCCCCAACTACGACTCGATGATTGCCAAGGTCATCACGCATGCCGAGGATCGCGAAACTGCTCTTGCGCGCATGCGCGTAGCCCTTTCAGAGCTGGTTGTGGATGGCATCAAAACCAATATTCCCCTGCAAGAAGAACTCGTTCGGGACGAAGCCTTTGCCAAAGGTGGGGTCAATATTCACTACTTAGAGAAGAAGCTGAGGATTTAGTCCCTCGCCAGCCGGGGCAAAGTTGGAGAGAATTGCACGGTTACGATGAATCCGAGCGCCAGGGATGGCGACAATCATCACAGGAAGGGGCGTTCAGCCCCACAGCTGTTACTCACCGTGGAATTCTTATGCCCTGGTTACAACTTCGCATCGACACAGATCGTGCACAAGCGGAAAAAATCGAAGACGCACTGCTTTTTGCCGGTGCCGTATCCGTTACCCTGCAGGATAACGCAGACCAACCCATTCTTGAGCCCGGCCTCGGCGAGACCCCCCTGTGGGACCAGACACGAGTAACCGGCCTATTCGATGCCGAGGTCGATACTTCAGTAACCGAGGCCAAAGCCGCCTCATTTCTGTGCGAACTTCTCCCCAATACCCGCTGGGAGCAGCTTGAAGACAAAGACTGGGAGCGCGAGTGGATGGACCACTACAAACCCATCCAGTGCGGTGACAATCTGTGGATCTGCCCCAGCTGGTGTGAGCCGCCGCATCCCGAAGCCGTCAACCTGTTGCTCGACCCCGGCCTCGCTTTCGGCACTGGCACCCACCCCACCACCTTCCTTTGTCTGCGCTGGTTGGCGCGAGAAGCTCTGCGAGGGAAAAGCGCCATCGACTTTGGCTGTGGCTCCGGCATTCTCGGTATCGGCGCCCTACTGCTCGGTGCGGAACATGCCATAGGCACAGATATTGATCCTCAGGCCCTGCTTGCCAGTCGCGACAACGCAGTGCGCAACGGCATAGATCCGCAACGCTTTCCCGTCTATCTACCCGAGCAAATGCCGCAAGAGCACGCGGATGTGATGTTGGCCAACATCCTTGCCGGCCCCCTAGTGGAGCTCTCTTCACAACTGATTGCCCTCACCAAAATCGGCGGGCGGATCTGTCTATCCGGTATCCTCACCTCCCAAGCAGAACAGGTAAAAAGTGCCTATGCGGAGAATATCGACTTCGATGAAAATGGAGAACACGAGGGCTGGGTGCGTTTAAGCGGCACCCGTATTTGCTAAATACGCTACCCACCACTACGCGGGGACCGGGTGGACTGATAAACTTGAGCGCAAAATAAACTGCGCCATAGTCGAATGTCTCAACTGGTAACCCGCTGCCCTCATTGCAGCACTTCATTTCATGTCAATGACCAACAGCTGCGCGCCGCCCGCGGTGCGGTGCGCTGTGGCTCCTGCCTGCAGGTTTTTCGCGCGGATGAGAATATCGTCTTCAATGACAGCGACCCCGGCACTCGCAGTGACCTGGAGGCGCTGCTGGAGGACGACGATTTCCTGATCCACGACGATATCGAACTGGAGGATGACGAGCCCGCAGAGGGGAAAGCGCAGCCCCACCCCCCTGCGCAACAACTGCTTTCCGACGCCCAAATCTCTGGAGAAGCGGCGCAATCCAGCCCGTACACAACAGCGGAAGCCAGCCCAGAAAGTTTTATCGGTGATGCATTTGGCGATAGTGAATGGCAGGAGCTGCAGGAAGAAACCGATAGTGCGGGGGAATCCGAAGAAGATCTTGCCTCGGTCCTCAAGCCAGACTGGAACGATGCCCCCGATTTCGACAGCGGCGCAATAGAGACGAGTGACGCCAAACTAACGGCTCCCACAGACAGTCACCCGGATGACAAAGGTCCCTGGGAACAGCCCCTCGGGGTTCAGGCTACAGAAAGCGTACCAGGGTCAGAGCCTGACGCTACCGCAGCGGCTTCCAGCCCCTCCCCACTAGACAGCCCTGAACCTTTAACCGTCCCCAGTAATGGGCGCCAAGAACCCTTTTTTGACTCTCCAGGCGACGCCGATCGCCAGCCCCAGGCGAAGCCTGAGCGCGAGCCCAAGCCAGTGCGAGAACAGCTTATCTCCGCCATCCAGCCGGCACCTTTAGAGGTATCCTGGGGTAGGACAACGCCGAAAAGATCCTTTAGCCCCTGGCTGTGGTGGCTATTACTGCCCCTGCTAAGCCTCGCGCTGTTCGCACAAGTGGCCTACTTCCAGTTTGATCGACTCAGCAAGCAGCAGCCATGGCGCAACCTCTACGCAGTAGCCTGCCCGATTTTCAGCTGCACCCTGCCCCAGCTCAAAGACCCCAGCGCCATCCAGGCTTCTAACCTGATGGTACGCAGCCACCCACAATTGGATGGCGCCCTGGTGGTGGACGCGGTGTTATTGAATACAGCTCCCTACCCGCAACCCTTCCCCAACCTGTTACTGAATTTCAGCGACCTGAAAAATAAAGCGGTGGCCAGCCGCCGCTTCACCCCCAGGGAGTACTTACAGGGCGAGCTGGCCGGGCGCAAGTTGATGCCCAAGGGTAGCCCCATCCATATTGCTATCGAGGTGGTTGATCCGGGCACTGAAGCGGTGAATTACGAGATGAAGATCACTCCATAGAAGAGTCATGCGCGCCATAGCCATTTACCCATTGGCATGAAAAGCCACTGAAACTGACCACTCCACAAGCTAAACGCACAGGGATCGATCAATTTGCCCGCTTTTTCGCTTTGCCAACGCTGGGCCAATCGTTATCATAGGCGGCCATTTTGCCAGGGCCCAGATCGCCCTTCCAAAGCCCAAACGGAGCTAGCGTGTCTATTGCTATAGGCCCCTACATTATCGACAACCCGGTAATCTTGGCGCCTATGGCCGGAGTCACCGATCGCCCCTTCCGCCAGCTGTGTCGCCAACTCGGTGCCGGGCTGGTGGTTTCGGAGATGGTAACCTCGGACACCCGCCTGTGGAACAGCCGCAAGTCACGCCTGCGCCTGGACCACAGTGGTGAGGCCGCTCCGATATCGGTGCAGATCGCCGGCGGCGATCCCGAGATGATGGCCCAGGCCGCTCGGGAAAACGTCCGTCGCGGCGCTCAAATCATCGATATCAATATGGGCTGCCCGGCAAAAAAAGTGTGTAAAAAAGCAGCGGGGTCCGCCCTGCTGCGGGATGAAAAGCTGGTTGCGGATATATTGCAGGCCGTGGTCCAGTCTGTCTCTGTCCCGGTGACGCTGAAGATTCGTACCGGCTGGTGTGCGGATTCCCGCAATGGCGTCACTATAGCCCAAATGGCCGAGAATGCCGGTATCGCCGCTCTGGCGGTTCACGGCCGCACTCGTGCCTGCGGCTACCACGGACAGGCTGAATTCGATACCATTGCCGAAATTGTATCCAGGGTAAGCATCCCGGTTTTTGCCAATGGCGACATTGGCAGTGCCGAGAGAGCCCGCCAGGTGCTTGATTACACAGGCGCGGCGGCGGTTATGATTGGCCGCGCCGCACAGGGAAGACCATGGATTTTTCGGGAAATAGCTCACTATCTCGCCACCGGCGAGCGGCTATCCGAACCAACATTGGACGAAGTGAGAAAAATACTGATCACCCACCTGAATGAATTGCACCAATTCTACGGTGAGGTGATGGGGGTCCGTATCGCCCGTAAACATGTGGGCTGGTACTTGAAGACACTCGCGAACAGTGAGTCCTTCCGCAAGACCTTTTTCCAGATAGAGAGCGCAGAAGTACAACATGCCAGCGTTCACGAGTGGTTTGAACGCCGAATAACGAGAGGGGCACAAGCGGCATGAATAACGAAGTATTGATTCCGGATACTGGCAGCGAAGAAGTATCCTCCAAGGGGCAAACGCAGCTGGCACAGCCACAGCAGCAGTCCCTGCGCGATGCCGTAGAGCACGCAATGGAGAACTATTTCCGCCACCTGGATGGCCAGATGGTTACCGATGTCTACGACATGGTGCTGTCAGAAATTGAAGCGCCCATGCTCGAAGTAGTGATGAAGTACACCCGTCACAACCAGACACGCGCCGCGCAATTGCTGGGTCTCAACCGCGGCACTCTGCGCAAGAAGCTGAAGCGCTACGGGCTTCTGTAAGCTTCCCACCGAGCAGAATTTTGAAGGGGGATGAGGTGACTCATCCCCCTTCGCTATTTTCCCGGCAGCACTTTTGTTGCCCCAGCGGACACTCCGCTACAACCTTTAAAAATCCTTTTCGAAAACCAGTTGGATCAAGTGCAATGACAGACAAGGTTTCCATCCGCCGCGCTCTCATTAGTGTCTCTGACAAGAGTGGCATCGTAGAGTTCGCCCAACAGCTCTCCGTCATGGGTGTTGAGATTCTTTCCACAGGCGGCACCCATCGTCAGCTCAAAGAGGCAGGCATTCCCGTCGTGGAAGTTTCCGACTACACCGGTTTCCCAGAAATGATGGACGGTCGCGTCAAGACTCTGCACCCCAAAGTACACGGCGGTATTCTCGGTCGCCGCGGCACCGACGATACGGTGATGGGCGAACACGGTATCACTCCGATCGATATGGTTGTGGTCAACCTCTACCCCTTCGCACAAACTGTTGCCAAGCCGGACTGCTCTCTCGAGGACGCCATCGAGAATATCGATATCGGTGGTCCCACCATGGTGCGCGCCGCGGCCAAAAACCACAAAGACGTCGCCATCGTGGTCAATGCCAACGATTACGACAGCGTTATCGATGAAATGAAAGCCAATGCCGGTGCGCTCAGCCACACCAGCCGTTTCGACCTTGCCGTAAAAGCTTTCGAACATACCGCCAGCTACGACGGCGCTATCGCCAACTACCTGGGCACCATCAAAGGCGAAGAGAAACAGCTATTCCCGCGCACTTACAACAGTCAGTTCATCAAGAAGCTGGACCTGCGCTACGGCGAGAACCCCCACCAGAAATCGGCGTTCTACACGGAGGCCAACCCGGCGGAAGCCAGCATCTCTACAGCAACCCAGCTGCAGGGCAAAGAGCTGTCCTATAACAATATCGCCGATACCGATGCGGCACTGGAGTGTGTCAAAGCCTTCGATGAGCCCACCTGCGTGATTGTCAAGCACGCCAACCCCTGTGGCGTCGCCACCGGCGAGGATATCGGCAAAGCCTACGATCTGGCCTTCGCTACCGACAGCGAATCCGCGTTCGGCGGTATTATCGCCTTTAACCGCGAACTGGACAGCGCCACCGCCCGCGCCATTGTCGAGCGCCAATTCGTCGAAGTAATCATCGCGCCCTCTGTCTCCGAGGACGCCAAGCAGGTCGTTGCCGAGAAGAAAAATGTGCGCCTGCTGGTCTGCGGCCAATGGGGTAGCGAGCGCACCCCAACCCTGGATTACAAGCGTGTCAACGGTGGCCTGCTGGTGCAGGATCGCGACGACGGTATCGTCACCGCCACCGACTTGAAAGTGGTCTCCAGGCGCCAGCCTACCGCAGCGGAAATCCGCGATCTGCTGTTCACCTGGAAAGTGGCCAAGTTCGTAAAATCCAATGCCATCGTGTACGGCAAAGACGGTCGCACCATCGGTGTGGGCGCCGGGCAGATGAGCCGTGTTAACTCCGCACGTATCGCCGCAATCAAAGCCGAGCACGCCGGCCTCGCTGTGGAGGGTTCCGTGATGGCCTCCGACGCCTTCTTCCCCTTCCGCGACGGCATCGACAACGCGGCCGCAGTGGGTATCCAGGCGGTGATTCAACCAGGCGGCTCCATGCGTGACGAAGAAGTTATTGCCGCAGCCGACGAGCATAATATGGCCATGGTCTTTACCGGCATGCGTCACTTCCGCCACTAAAAATGGCCAGCACCGCGGATCGCACGCTGCGATCCGCGGTAGCCTAATGATAACGGCCTTTACACTGGCTCCAATCAAGCGCCCACCCCAACGAGGCGCTCATTGCAGGCGGGCTACGCCACCTGTAGTGATTCCGCGCTAAACTAGCGCACCTGATACCTGTCCAATGGACCCAAGTGGTCGACTTAGGGGGATTTAAGAATGAATGTTTTAATCATCGGCTCAGGTGGCCGCGAACATGCCCTGGCGTGGAAAGCCGCGCAAAATCCGGCGGTTGGCACCGTCTTTGTGGCACCGGGCAATGCCGGTAGTGCCCGGGAAGACAAAGTAGAGAATGTGGCCATCGGCGTGGATAACTTCTCCGCATTGGCGGACTTCGCTGAAGAAAATGGCGTGGAACTCACTATCGTCGGCCCAGAAGCCCCGCTGGTTGATGGTATTGTGGACTTCTTTAACGGCCGCAGCCTCGCTATTTTTGGTCCCAGTAAAGGTGCCGCTCAACTCGAGGGCTCCAAGGCCTTTACCAAAGATTTTCTCGAGCGCCACAAAATTCCCACCGCCGCCTATCGCAATTTCACCGAAATTGAACCGGCCATCGAATATATTCGCGAACGCGGCGCTCCCATCGTAGTGAAAGCGGACGGCCTCGCCGCCGGCAAGGGCGTCATCGTCGCCGAAACTGAAGAGCAGGCTGAGCTAGCAGTACGCGATATGCTGTCTGGCAACGCTTTTGGCGAAGCCGGCTGTCGCGTCGTGATTGAGGAGTTCCTGCAGGGTGAGGAAGCGAGCTTTATTGTCTTGGTGGATGGGGAGAATATCTTGCCGATGGCCACCAGCCAGGATCACAAGCGTGTCGGCGACGGCGACACCGGTCCCAATACCGGCGGCATGGGTGCCTATTCCCCCGCACCAGTGGTTACCGATAGCGTATACCAGCGCATTATGCAGGAAGTTATCGAACCCACCGTAAAAGGTCTCGCCGCCGAAGGTACTCCTTATACCGGGTTCCTCTATGCCGGCCTGATGATCGACCCGGAGGGTGCTCCGCGGGTAATCGAATACAATTGCCGCTTTGGCGATCCGGAAACCCAGCCTATTTTAATGCGCTTGAAATCAGATCTGGTTGACCTGTGTCTGGCCGCGCTCGACAAGAAACTCGACAGCGTAAACGCAGAATGGGACCCGCGCCCATCTCTCGGTGTCGTACTGGCGGCACACGGCTACCCGGCCAGCTACCGCAAGGGCGATGCGATCAGTGGACTCGAGAAGGCCGACAGTGAAAATGCCAAGGTCTTTCACGCCGGTACCGCCGAAGACGGCGAGCGGGTGGTTACCAACGGCGGCCGTGTACTCTGCGCCACCGCTCTGGGCGACAGCGTTGCCGAGGCCCAGGCCAACGCCTACGAAGCCGCCCGCGCCATCTACTGGGACGGCGTTTTTTACCGGAAAGATATTGGCTATCGCGCAGTCGAAAGAGAACAAGCCGACAGCGTCAAGTAGTATCAGGCAAACATGGCGGTCGCTTCGGGCAACCGCCACCCAGAGGGAGCAACACGCAATGAGTGAACGCAATCTGAGTGGACTCGACCGCCTACTGATTCAGGCCGATCGGGCCCTGCGCACCCTGAGTCCGGGCGAACCCTGCCATAGACGTACCTCACCGGCAAAAGGTGAAACGGAAGCCGAACTCAGCGATGCTGAGCGCAAGCACGCCGCCGCCTTAATGCGCGTCAATCACAGCGGTGAGGTATGCGCACAAGCCCTTTACCAGGGCCAGGCGCTCACGGCAAAACTGCCCGAGGTGCGCGGGGAGATGGAGCGCGCCGCCGATGAGGAGATTGATCACCTGGCCTGGTGTGAGCAACGCCTCAAAGAATTAGACAGTCGTCCGAGCCTGCTCAACCCACTCTGGTACGGCCTGTCGTTTGGCCTCGGCGCCGCCGCCGGCAAAGTCAGCGATCGTATCAGCCTGGGGTTTGTCGCCGCGACGGAGGAACGGGTGTGCGAACATCTGGAGAGCCACCTGCAAAAGCTACCGCAGCAGGATAAAAAGAGCCGCGCAGTGGTAGAACAGATGTTAATCGATGAGAGTGAACACGCGCATGCCGCGCTGGCGGCGGGTGGAAAACGCTTCCCCGCCCCAGTGAAGGGCGCCATGTCCTTAGTTGCCAAGGTAATGACCTCAGCTAGCTATAAAGTTTAAACCCAACTATCGAGTCCCGGCGAAAGCCCGGCAAAAAATAACCGACCTCAGAAAACACTATTGGCCCGTTAAAAATTGAAAGCTTTTTAACGGGCCTTTTTATTATTCTTGTAAGTCCTGACTCAGGCCTCTTCCACGCGATAACTGTGCACAATTTCCACTCCCGCGTTGCGCAACATAATAGAAGCGGAGCAGTATTTCTCCGCGGAAAGCTCTACCGCACGTGCCACATGGGACTCTTTTAAACCGCGACCACGCACGACAAATTCCATCTCGATACGCTCGAATGGAGAAGGTGTGGTATCTGGGCGAATCCCGTTCAATTCGCAGTGACAGGAAATAATATCCTGACGCGCCTTCTGTAAAATGGAAACCACATCGTAAGCCGCACAGCCGCCTACACCGAGGAGAATCATTTCCATCGGACGCACGCCATTGTTAGTGCGCCCCCCCTCCATTACTACCGAATTACCACTGCCGGCCTCGCCGACGAAAGTCAAATCATTGACCCAGGTTACCTTGCCCTGCATTGCCATGCTCCCGCTAAAACTCAAGTCGCGAAGCTTAGCACACAGCACAAGATTATCCCGATACGCAGAATATTTCCGGTATAGTAACCACAGCACCTCCGCGCGAAATACCCACCGCAGAAGTTTCCATGCTTCATTGGTGAATTTACAGTCCAATCGCACCGGCGCCAGAGTGTCACAGGTCACACTGCGGAACTTTGCCGCAACCTACCTCTGTTGGGGACTGATTTTTCGCGCGATAATTCAATAGTGCTCAGCTGCCAAAGCCGGGATAGAGCACGATACAAAAAATGAGGAATAAATCCGTGACGGTTGCTATCGAAGACCCCATGACTATCGGCAATATTGAAGACTTTCTGGCCCACTGCCACCGGCGTCGCTATCCGGCCAAGAGCACCATTATCTATGCCGGCGACCGCTGTGAATCCCTCTATTTCATCATGCGCGGCTCGGTCACCGTCCTGATTGAGGATGACGAAGGCCGCGAGATGATCGTCGCCTACCTGAACGACGGTGACTTTTTCGGTGAGATGGGCCTGTTTGATCAGGATACTCGCAGTGCTTGGGTGCGCACCAAAACCGAGTGTGAAGTTGCGGAAATCTCTTACACCAAGTTCCAGGAACTCACCCGCCAGCACCCTGAGTTCTTATTCGCTCTGGCTACGCAAATGGCCGGACGCCTGCGCAACACCACCCGTAAAGTGGGCGACCTAGCTTTCCTTGACGTTACCGGTCGCGTGGCGCGCACCCTGCTGGACCTGTGCAATGAGCCCGATGCAATGACCCACCCAGAGGGCATGCAAATCAAGATCACACGCCAGGAAATTGGCCGCATTGTCGGTTGCTCCCGCGAAATGGTCGGACGGGTACTGAAAACACTGGAAGAACAGGGGCTGGTATCCGTCAAAGGCAAGACCATGGTGGTCTACGGCACGCGCTAAAAGCCTCGCCTTAAGCCACAAAAAAAGGGCGATTTATTAATCGCCCTTTTTTTGTGGCTGAGACTTTATTGCTCGACTTTTTTGGCAAAGCCATCCTGTACTCAGTTAAACATTTCCATCAGTTTACGTCCCGGCTCCTCTTCGCGCATAAAAGCCTCACCAACCAAGAACGCATTAACACTGTGTCCGCGCATGGCCGCGACATCATCGGTCGTGTGGATGCCGCTTTCTGTCACAACGATGCGATCGTCAGGTATCAAATCGAGCAGCTTAAACGTATTCTCTAGCTGAACGTCAAAGGTGTGCAGGTTGCGATTATTAATACCCACCAGGCGGTTGGGTAAAACCAGGGCTCGCTCTAGCTCCGCGCGATTGTGCACCTCCACCAAAACATCCAGCCCCAATTCCAAAGCCAGCGTATTGAGTTCCTGCATTTGCTGATCTTCCAAGCAAGCAGCAATCAGCAAAATGCAATCCGCGCCTATCGCCCGCGCTTCATAAATCTGGTAGGGGTCTACGGTAAAATCCTTGCGCAATACCGGCAGGCGCACCGCATTGCGCGCTTGTTGTAAATAATTGTCGGCACCTTGGAAAAAATCGATATCGGTAAGTACTGACAGACAGGCCGCACCACCCCGTTCATAGCTGGTAGCAATTTCCGCGGGAAGGAAATCCTCGCGAATCACCCCTTTACTGGGTGAGGCCTTTTTGATTTCGGCAATCACCGCGGCCCCGCCCTCAGCAATTTTGTGCTCCAGAGCTGTAACAAACCCCCGAGCCGGGGGCTGGTCCTGTACGCGCAGACGTATATCATCCAAGCTACATTGGACTTTGCGCTCCGCCACTTCCTGCCACTTGCGCTCGATAATAGTTTTTAAAATGGTCGGTGTGCTCACGATTTCACTTCCTCGGGGCGAAAGGCGCTGGTAAAGGCTGCCAGGTCATTAATTTTTTCCGCGGCCAAGCCGCTATCGATAGCGTCCTGGGCCATCGCGACACCCTGCTCCGCCGTGGTTGCCGTACCGCTGACATAAATTGCCAGGCCGGCGTTCAAGGCAATGATATCGGCGGCTTTTTGTCCGGCCTCGGTCTCGCGTTTACCCAGCGCATCGCGGATGAGTGACAGAGACTCTGCAGCTCCCGATACAATCAAGCCATCCAGCTCACGCCTCTGCAGACTAAAGTCTTCGGGGCGCAGGACAAATTCACTGATAGCGCCATCTTTCAATTCCACCGCGAAAGTATCTGCGGCGATACTAGCCTCATCGAGGCCATCATCACTGTGCAAAACCAACACGTGTTCGGAGCCAAGACGCTGCAAAACCTCCGCCAACAGGCGGCAGTAGCGCTTCTCATAAACGCCAATGACTTTGTGTTTTACCCCGGCGGGGTTAGTCATGGGACCAAGCAGATTAAAAATAGTGCGAAGCCCAAGTGCTTTACGCGCCGGTCCCACGTGGCGAACCGCACTGTGAAAACTCGGAGCAAACATAAAGCCGATGCCGATAGTTTCCACACAGCGCGCCATTTGCTCGGGACTCAGATCCAAATAAACCCCGGCGCGTTCAAGGAGGTCGGCGGAGCCACTACTAGAGGACACCGATCGGTTACCGTGTTTGGCGACCCTGGCCCCCGCTGCGGCCGCAACAAAACTACTGGCGCTGGACACATTAAACAGGTTGGCACCGTCGCCACCAGTGCCAACGATATCCACGGTATTGTCCAGGTTGAGTTCCACCTTGGTGGCCAGTGCGCGCATAGTTTCCACCGCACCGACAATCTCCTCGACGGTCTCACCGCGAATACGCAATGCGATCAGTAGCGCCCCTATCTGCGCCTCCTGAGTTTCGCCGCGCATGATTTGACCCACCGTCTCACGCATTTCCTCACGGGTTAGATGCTCCCCATCTACCAGCTTGGCGATGGCCTGTTGAATATTCATTGTGTCCCCTCTGCCCCGCGCTCTATTGATTGATACGGAAGAAAAAACCCCTCCGCATTTTTTGCCCTTTACATTCAGGACTCGAGAAAATTCCTCAGCATATCGTGACCGTGCATAGTGAGAATGGACTCAGGGTGGAACTGCACCCCCTCTATTGCCAATTCACGGTGGCGCAGCCCCATAATTTCATCAATCTCACCCTCGGCGGTCTCCGTCCAGGCGGTAACTTCCAGGCACTCCGGCAGGCTGCCCTTTTCTACCACCAGGGAGTGATAGCGAGTCGCCTCAAAGGGGTTGGACAAACCGTGAAACACCCCGAGATTGTTGTGCACTATAGGCGATGTTTTGCCGTGCATTACCTGCCCGGCACGCACTACGCGGCCGCCAAATACCTGTCCGATACTCTGGTGCCCAAGACAGATACCCAGGATTGGGGTTCGCCCGGCAAAATGGCGGATCACCTCCAGGGAAATCCCCGCCTCGTTGGGCGTACAGGGCCCCGGCGAAATAACAATTTTTGCTGGGGCCATCTGTTCGATTTCCTCCAGGGTAATCTCATCGTTGCGCTTGACTACTACCTCTGCACCCAACTCCTCCAGGTACTGCACCACATTCCAGGTAAAGGAGTCGTAGTTATCGATCATTAAAATCATTATTCGGCCCCCATAGCCTTATCGGTACTACCGGTTTTTTCCATACGTTTTTGCAGACGCGCCAAGGCCGTCTGAGTAGAGCGCAGCTCGCGCAGGATTTCAGTTTGGCTGGGCGGTAGGCACATCTCATCCATACGGCGCAGCTTGGCCTCCTCCAGGTTATTGAGCACCACCCCAATAAACAGGTTGATCATGACAAAGGCGCCCATAACCACAAAGCTAATAAAATACAGCCAAGCCCAGGGCATTGCGTCCATGGCCGTGTACATTATGTCGGTCCAGTCTTCGAAGGTCACAATACGGAACAGGGTCAACAAGGCAATCGGCAAACTGCGCCAGTGGGTTGGGTCCACTTCGTGGAAGAGAAAGTAACCCGCCACACCATAGATATAAAAAATAATCCCCATCAACAGGGCGATATGCATCATGCTGGGCAAACTGCGCAAAAGTGTGTCCACCAGAGTGCGCAACTCGGGGAAGGCGGAAACCAAGCGCAATACCCGCAGCACCCGCACCAGACGCGCGAGCGTAGCCAGGGGCCCGGTAGCGGGTATCAAACTCAGGGCAATAATGGTGAAATCGAAGCAGTTCCAGCCATTGGCAAAATAACGCCAGGGCCGCGAGCCATGGGAGACCATTTTTACCGCCGCCTCAAGGATAAAAGAGGCCAGCACCAGCTGATTTATAACGCCCAATGGAGCGCCGAAGCGCTCCATCACCCAGTTTGAGGTCTCCAGGCCCACCGCCAGCGCATTCAGCAGAATCATGCCGATAATCACCTGATTAAACAGGGGTGTTTCGGCAATCTGCTGACAGCGCGTGGCGAGGGATACTTTTTGAGAAATACTAGCTTCGCTCATTTTGTTCGGTCTTTACTTCTTTACAACGACTGCCCAGGGCCATGCCCGCTGCGCGGAACAGTGCCCGGGCTTTATTCATGGTTTCGTCCCACTCGGACTGGGGGTCGGAATCAGCCACCAGGCCGGCGCCTGCCTGGATAAACAGCTGACCATCCTTGATCACCGCGGTGCGGATTGCGATAGCCGTGTCCATATTGCCATTCCAGGCCAGGTAACCCACCGCACCGCCATAGATACCGCGCTTCTCAGGCTCCAGCTCATCGATAATCTCCATGGCGCGAATCTTTGGTGCCCCAGACAGAGTGCCGGCCGGCAGCGCCGCACGCAGTGCATCCATACCGGAGAATCCCTCCCGCAGCTTGCCGGTCACATTGGAGGTGATATGCATGACGTGGGAATAGCGCTCCACAACCATCTGCTCGGTGACCCGCACACTGCCGGTAGCGGCTACGCGGCCCACATCGTTACGTCCCAAATCGATCAGCATCAGATGCTCGGCACATTCCTTGGGGTCCGCCAAAAGCTCCGCCTCCAGGGCCTTATCCTCCTCTTCAGAGGCACCCCGGCGGCGGGTGCCGGCCAGTGGGCGCACCGTCATCTCACCCTCTTCCAGGCGCACCAGGATCTCCGGGCTTGACCCCACAACCTGGTGATCGCCCAGATCGAGAAAATACATGTAAGGCGAAGGGTTCAGGCTACGCAAGGCGCGATAGAAATTGAGTGGGGGCGCATTAAAAGGCGCCGATAAGCGCTGGGAGGGCACGACCTGCATCACATCTCCGGCGAGGACATAGTCCTTAACCCGATCCACTGCCGCTTTAAAATTATCTTCACCGAAGTGGGAGTGAAAGGCACTCTCCTCGATCCCGTTACCATCCAAGTCCAGAGGAACAGTATCCGGCAGTGGCTGCGCAAGTCGTTCGACCAACTGATCCAGGCGCCGCTGGGCCCGCGCGAAGGCATCCTGCTGTTGTGGGTCCGCGTGCACAATAAAAATTACCGCGCCCGCTAGGTTATCAAACACCACCAACTCGTCGCTGACCATCAGGAGAATGTCAGGATTCCCCAAATTGTCCTGCGGCATGCTGTCAGCCAGACGCGGTTCTATATAGCGCACACAGTCATAACCAAAATATCCGACTAGGCCACCATTGAAGCGCGGTAAATCGGGAAGCTCCGGCACTCGATAGCGCTGCTGGAAAGCTTCCACAAAGGCCAACGGGTCCCGTTCGGTATGACGCTCGATAATTTCTTCAGCCCGCTCCACCGTGACCTCATTGCCACGCACCCGCAGCAGGGTGCTCGCCGGCAGTCCAATAATGGAGTAGCGACCCCATTTCTCCCCTCCCTGAACAGACTCGAGCAGATAGCTGTAACGGCCTTCACCGAGCTTCAGGTAAGTGGACAGAGGTGTTTCAATATCGGCCAGTACTCGGCGCACCAGCGGTATACGGTTATAGCCCGCAGACACAAGTTGGGCGTATTCGGTTGGGGTCATAGAGACTCCGATCTATTGGGTATTTTTCTAGTTGGCGCCAGAGTATAGGCGGCGCCCACAGGAGAGGTGGCCGAATGGTATTGCCTACCGATTTGGCCTCAGTGAATCAGCGGCGCCATCGCCCGCTGTTAAGTGTGGAGGTAGTGTGGTTCACGGAAATTCCCTCAGTGCAGGCGCACAAGTTTACAAATCCCGTAAACAGCGGGCAAGGGGCTGCCCGCTAGGTTTTTTATTGGGAGAGACTCTGGCGCATTGCTCCAATCACTTCAGAATAGTCTGGAGCATTGAAAATAGCGGAGCCGGCCACAAAGGTATCCGCACCTGCGGCGGCGATTTCCGCAATATTATCGCGGTTCACCCCGCCATCAATCTCCAGGCGAATATCGTAACCGGAAGCATCGATCAGCTGGCGTGTTTCGCGCAGCTTTTCCAAAGTGCCTGGGATAAATTTCTGCCCACCAAAGCCCGGATTGACCGACATCAGCAAAATCATATCCAGCTTATCCATCACATACTTCGCCGCATCCAATCCAGTGGCCGGATTGAAGACCAGACCAGCCTTGCAACCGAGACTGCGAATCAGCTGTAGGGAGCGGTCTGGATGACGCGAGGCCTCCGGGTGAAAGGTGATATAAGTAGCGCCCGCATCGGCAAACATACGAATCATATCGTCGACCGGCTCCACCATCAGGTGCACATCGATAGGCGCTTCAACGCCGTGTTTGCGCAGTGCCTGGCACACCATGGGGCCAATGGTGAGGTTGGGGACATAGTGGTTGTCCATCACGTCGAAGTGCACCCAATCGGCTCCGGCAGCCAAAACATTGTCCACCTCTTCCCCAAGGCGCGCAAAGTCGGCGGAGAGAATGGAGGGGGCAATCTTGTAATCTGACATCTTAGATTCCTTCAGTAACTCAATTTTCCGCGGTTAGGCGGCGATGCAGTCTTTCCAGGCGCTCGGGGGTCCCCACGTCACACCAGTCGCCCCGGTATAACTCTGCCTGTAATTTGTCTTCATGGAAGGTGAACACTTCACCAAGGCCGAAGCATTCACGCACCTTGGGGTAATGAGCAAGGGTTTGCGGGCGCAGCCAACTGATACCCGCAAAGGTAAAGCGGGGCTTGGCGGTTCCAGACAAGAGCCCGTTTTCAATACCAAAGTCCCCTTCCGGGTTGTGCGGAGGGTTTGGCACCATAAGTAGGCGCCCAGGACAATACTCGGGCAACGGGCGGGCCGCCCAGCGGGAGAGGTCGAAATCGCACCAGACATCCCCATTGACCACCAGAAAAGGAGCCTCGCCCAAGTGCGGCATCGCATTGAGAATTCCCCCGGCAGTCTCGAGAGGTCTGTCTTCGTGCTCAACGGAGTAATGGATATCGAGCCCCCAGCGATCGCCACTACCCAGGTAGTCCCGAATCATATGCCCCAGGTAGCCCAGATTGATCACCACCCGCTTGACCCCAACGCCCTGCAGGCGCTCCAGAGCGTGTTCGATTAACGGTTTTCCCGCTACGGCCAGTAGAGGTTTGGGAGCTTGGTCGGTCAGTGGACGCATTCGGCGCCCAAAGCCCGCGGCCAATACCATGGCCGTTGTCGGGGCTGTCTCGGTGAGGTCGGTCATTCAATTAATCTATACAATTTTTAGGCGGGTCTCCGGCATAGCGGTAGTCGCTGTACCAAGGCTGCTGTTCGATCAATGGGAGCAATTGGCTCTCGAACCAGCGGGCAAATGGCTTCAGCTCTGCATAGCGCCCGGCCGTTTCCAATATGTAGCGTATCACCAAGGGCAAATCCCCCAGGTAGCCCTGCTTACCATCGCGCAATGCCAAGCGCGGAAACAGACCCAGCACTTTAATATGGCGCTGCAGCCCCATCCAGTCGAACCAAGCTAAGAACGTCTCCGGCTCCACAGGTTCCAGTACCCCGGCGGCTTCCGCAGTGGCGGCATAAGCTAGCGCCCAGCGCTCCACCCGCTCCCTCGGCCAGCGGATATAACAATCCCGCAGCAGTGAAACCAGGTCATAGGTGACCGGCCCCCAGACAGCGTCCTGAAAGTCGACAATTCCGGGGCGTTCGCCGCCACGTATCATTAAGTTTCGGCTGTGATAATCCCTGTGTACCAAAGTCTGCGGCTGGTTGGCAGCACTCTCCAGTAACTGCTGGAAGGTGTCTTCCAGCATGCGGGTTTCCGCCTCTTGAAGCTGATAGCCAAGCAATTTACTCACCAGCCATTCGGGCATAATACGCATTTCGGTAAGCAACAGCTCGGGACTGTATGTCGGCAACAAGTCCTCTTGCCTCGGTATTTGCTGCAAACTCAGAAGCTCGCTCATCACCTCCGCATAGAGCCCTTCAACGCTGTCATTACCCAGCACACTGAACAACTGAGTATCCCCAAGATCCTCTAGCAACAGATAGCCATCGGTCGCATTGGCAGCAATTACCATAGGCGTGTGAACCCCATTGCGTCGCAGGTAGTCAGCAAGAGCCACAAAGCGGGCGGGATCGGTGCGCTCAGGCGGGGAGTCAACAGCGATCAATCGAGGCTCAGCCGAGGTACGAAAATACCGCCGAAAACCCGCATCGCCGGCGAGGTTGACCAGTGCTGCAGGGGACTCGTCATCAAGTACTCTCCCCACCCACCGGGCCAATGCCACTTGTCGGAGATCTTCACTCACAGTACATTCTTCATTCATTCGCCAGCCTGTCGCTTGCTCTCTATTAAAACAGTTTCCCATTCAGCGGTTCGCATTATAACCCTGCCCTGGGCGACGCACAGCGACTTTAACATCCGTCTACTTACACCCGTACCACCTGTTCGGCTATTAACCACTTCTACATTCAAGTAGAATTGGGCGATAATTTTTTGCGCGCCCCGGCTGGATAGCTGTCGCTCGCATCTGCCGATAAAGAAACTCTCAAGAATAGCCGGAACCTATCGATTGATGCTTGAAGTCTCCCGGTGGCGTCGCCTCGCGCTGGCGATAGCTCAGAACCCTCGAGTCCACTCTCTGGCGCTCGGCCTGATCGCCGTACACCCCCTATGGGCTCTAGCCGAACAGGGCGTTGCCGACCCGGAATACAACCCCTATTTGTATTTGGACTGGTTACCCCGCTCCGAATTAACCCCAGAAGAAAGGGCCAGGATGCCTGCCATTTGTTCTGGAGCCTTTGTGGCGCCGCCCAGAAATTATCCGGACGCAAACCTTCCACCTGAAGACGCCCCGCTGCGTGCCACCGCTGAGCAGTCCCGCTTACTGGAAAACGGCACTGCGGAATTGAGCGGCAATGTTCATATCACCCAAGGCTATCGCCAGTTGTTTGCGGATCGGGTGGACCTCAACCGCCAGAACAATACCGCTTACCTGAGCGGCGCGATCGAACTGCGCGAGCCCAACTTGTTGATCCGCGGTGCCTCCGCCGAAGTGCAAACCGATAGTGAAGCGGCCTCCGTTGAAGACGCCACCTATGTTGTGCACGATGCATTTATCCATGGCACCGCAGTTCAAGTCGCCCGCCAAACCAGTGGTGAGTTGACGCTTACCCAGGGTACCTATACACGCTGTGAGCCGGGGCGGGAGTTCTGGCGTCTAACCGGCGGCGAAATCAATATCGACGAGGTGGAAAGCCAGGGGACCGCGCGCGATGTGCGCCTGGAGATACTCGATGTGCCTGTACTCTACTTCCCCTATTTTCGCTTTCCGGTAGGCGACGCGCGCATGTCGGGCTTTCTCTTTCCCTCCCTGAGTAATAGCGATAAAAACGGCTGGGACTTATCTGTTCCTTACTACTGGAATATAGCGCCACAGATGGATGCAACTATTACGCCGCGCTATATCCAGTATCGAGGCACCGGCTTAGAAGTAGAGTTTCGGCATCTCAGTCCCATATTCAATACCGAAGTGCGGGTGGCCGATCTACCCAATGACCGTGGGGGCAATGATGACTTGTCCCAGAAACTCATTGATCGGGGTTTCCCACAGGATCTGGTCCTGCCCTATAAGGGCGAGGACCGCTGGCTGGTTAACCTCGAGCAGCAAGGCGGCTACAGCGGCAGTATCTGGCGTACGGATATCGACTTCACTAAGGTCAGTGACCCGGATTATTTCCGGGATTTGAGTACGGCCAACCTTCAGGTCAACGCGGAAACCAAGGTGAACCAAACGGCGCAAGGTAGGCTGACCAGTGAAAACTGGCGGGTTACTCTACGTGCCCAAGACTACCAAGTGTTAGAGAATGACCTCTTCGATGAATTTGCCCAACTGCCCCGCCTGGATGTGGACGGCAATTACCGCTGGGGCGACTGGCAACTCGCCCTGCAAAATGAAGCCACGGTATGGCGGCACCAGGACACCCAGACGATACAATTTATTCGAAATACCAATGACCCAGAGAGCGTCATCACCAAGACGAGTGATTTTATAACCGCAGATCGCCTGCGCCTGGACTATGAACTTTTTTGGGACAAGGAATGGCTGTGGGGCTATTTTAAGCCTGGCTTGGCTGGCCGCTACCTGGGCTATCAGGTTAGCGATACCTTCCTGCCGGAAGGTGCCAACGACACACCCAGCGCCGCCGCCGCCCAGCTCACCCTGGATACCGGCCTCTACTTTGAGCGGGATAGCTTTGCCTTTAACCACGAATACATCCAAACCCTGGAGCCCCGGCTTTACGGTCTGCTGAGTAGTAATGCGAAACAGGCAGATTTCTTCGATATCAGTAGGGAAGAAATTAATTACCCTGATACAGAGGAAGTCTTTATCGACCCTGATAGTAATAATCTGCTTTACGATACCGCACTGTTTACCTTCAGCTACGACCAGCTGTTCCGTAACAGCCGCTTTACCGGTAATGACCGGATAGACGATGCAGACCGTATTGCTTTGGGGTTGACCACCCGCTTTATCGAGCCCGTTAGTGGCCGCGACCTTTTCTCCGCTAGTATTGGGCAGGTTTTTTATTCCAGCGATACGCAAATCGGGCTGGAAGAGCTAATCGAGGAAACACCTCGGTCTGAGCTGGCCGCACGACTGGAGAGCCGCCCAATACAATCCCTGCGCATCCGCAGTGAGCTGGTCTACGATGACACGGAGCACAGCGTTAATCGCGGCAACTTCAGCCTGCGCTACTTTGATGACGATGCCCGTATCTTCAACCTCAGCTATTACTATGAGCGGAATGACAATCCGCTTTTCCCCGATGAGATTAACAACGACGATGACTCCTCTGTCCGACAGCTGAATAGCTCCGCCGTACTACCCCTCAATATCCATACCTCTATAATGGCTGGCGCAGCCTATGATTTCACCTTGAATCGGGAACTGGAATACCTGGCAGGTATCGAATACGACGATTGCTGCTATCGGGCGCGGCTGGTATGGCGCCGTACCTTAGATAATGATTTGGCTGGGGTGGTAGCGGCTAAAGACCTGGAGTATGACCAAGGTATATTCCTCGAGGTACAACTGAAAGGCCTAGCCGGGTTTGGCGCGACCGTCACCCAAATGCTCACCCAGGGAATCGCCAATTTTGATCAGAGAGAAAAGCTGAAACCGTGATGAAAATAATGCAGAATTTTATGTCGAAATTGGGGCTGTCATCCGTTCTGGCTGCCTATGCTCTGATCGCCAGTACAGTCACCGCACAGGTACAAACCCTGGACCGGGTAGTCGCAGTGGTCGATGAAGATGTGGTGATGGCCAGTGAGTTGGCCCAGCGCATCAACACGATCGCCAGCCAAATTCAGGCCCAGCAAGTTCAGGCTCCGCCGATTGATATATTGCGCCGCCAGGTTCTCGAACAACTGATCATCGAACGATTGCAGTTGCAAATGGCTTCCCGCGCAGGCGTTACCATCTCTGAGTCTGAGCTCGATCAGGCCATAGCCCGAGTCCAGCAAAACGCCAGCGTCAGCCCGGAAGAGTTTCGTCAGCGCTTGCGCGCCGATGGCATGACCGTGAAGAGCTTCCGCCAACAGATCCGCCAGGAGCTGATGATCCGCCGGGTGGAACAAGGCAGTGTCAACCGCCGTATCCAGATCACCGATCAGGACATCGATAACTTCCTGCGCTCTAAAGAAGGGGAGTTCTGGAAATCCCCCCAGTATGAATTGGGCCACATTCTAATCCCCATTAGCTCCAGCGCCCCAGCCAGTGAAGTTACCCAAGCTCGTGAGAAAGCCGAAGACCTGTCTCAACAGGTGCGCGGCGGCGCCGATTTCCGACGCCTGGCGATCGCCAACTCTGCCGGGCAGAATGCCCTCGCCGGCGGCGACCTGGGCTGGCGTAAAACCGTCGAACTGCCCACCTTATTTGCCGATGCACTCAACGGCCTCAAGGTAGGCGATGTAAGCGAACCCTTCCGCAGTGATGCCGGTTTCCACCTGCTAAAGATACATGCACAAAAAGGCGCTAGTGAACAGCTTGTAGAACAGACTAAGGTTCGTCATATTCTCCTTAAACCCTCAGCAATCCTCTCCGATGACGAGGCGTACAACAAGCTGGTGGCGATTCGTGAAGAGGCGATGGACAGTGATAATTTTTCTGAGCTGGCTCGGGAAAACTCGGAAGATATCGGCTCAATGCTGTCCGGTGGTGATCTGGGCTGGTCCATGCCCGGCCAATTTGTGCCGGAATTTACCCAGGCCATGAAGACCACAAGTATTGGTGAAATCAGCCTGCCGTTTCGCAGTCAATTTGGTTGGCATATTCTCAAGGTGGAAGATCGCCGCAAACAGGATATGACGGATCAGTATATCCGCAACCAGGCTGCCAGTCTTTTGCGTAACCGTCGCTATGAGGAAGAGCTGCAAAATTGGCGCCGGGAAATCCGCGACCAGGCCTATGTTGAAATTAAACTGACCGAAGAGAAAGAAGGCAGCGCAGACGAAGCGCAATAAAAGCTCTTCTCAAGATCTCTGGAACCGGGCCAAAGTGCCCGGTTTTTTATTCGCATCAAAAATGGCACCGCTATGATACCCAGAATTGCTCTCACTCCCGGGGAACCTGCCGGTGTTGGTCCAGAGCTGAGCGTGAAAATTGCCCAGCGCGGCAGCCACGCACAACTCATTGCTATTGCCGACCCCAACCTACTGGAGCAGACGGCACACAGGTTAAAGCTTCCCCTGCAACTCCTACCGCTTTCAGAAGGCGCGCCGGTATCCGCCACGCCCCCGGGCAGTCTCTATATCCGGGCGTCCCCACTGGCACAAAGTGCCCAACCTGGAGCGCTCAGCACCGCCAATGCCCCCTATGTCCTCAAGACATTGGAAATGGCCGCCGATGGATGTCTCAATGGTCAGTTTGATGCCCTGGTCACCGGCCCGGTACACAAGGGGATCATCAATGAAGCTGGCGTCTCTTTTAGCGGGCATACGGAGTTTTTTGCTGAAAGAGCGGGTGTGCCACAGGTTGTCATGATGCTTGCCGCAGAAGATCTACGTGTAGCACTTGTCACCACGCACCTTCCACTGAAAGATGTTAGTGCCGCGATCACTGGCGAACGCCTGGAGAGTGTCACAGAGATTTTGCACCGAAGCTTATGTCAGCAATTCCGCATCGATTCCCCCCGCATCGGGGTATGTGGCCTAAACCCCCATGCAGGAGAGACTGGGCACCTGGGCCGGGAAGAAATTGAAGTGATTGAACCCGCATTAGCCCGGCTGCGCGACCGAGGACTGCATTTGGTCGGGCCTCTGCCAGCGGATACCCTTTTTACGCCCCCTCAGTTAGCCCATTTCGATGCGGTACTAGCCATGTATCACGATCAGGGGTTGCCGGTGTTAAAATTCAAAGGGTTCGGCAATGCTGTCAATATCACCCTGGGCCTGCCTTTTATTCGCACCTCCGTAGATCACGGCACCGCCCTGGATCTGGCTGGCAGCGGCAAGGCCAGCTGCGGCAGCCTTCAGGCAGCCCTATGCCAGGCAATTGAATTGGCACAACTCCAGAACCATTAGGCAGCCGCACTCAGTGTATGCCCCAAATCACGATTAGAATTGCAGATTATTTAATGGACAACTTCTTCCAACACAAGGCTCGCAAGCGTTTCGGCCAGAATTTTTTGGTTGATGGGAATATTATTGAACGAATAGTGCGCTCTATTGCGCCAAAAGAGACGGATCAACTCGTTGAGATCGGACCTGGTCAGGGGGCGATTACAGAATTGTTATTGCAACGCTGCCCATCCCTTACTGCAGTGGAGCTCGACCGGGACCTGATTCCGCTTTTAGAATTTAAGTTTAGGGACTACCCCGAGTTCAAGATTATTGAGCGGGATGCACTCAAATTTGACTTTGGCACCTTCGCCGCGGACGGCGCCCTGCGCATTGTTGGCAACCTCCCCTACAATATTTCCACGCCTCTTTTATTCCATTTACTCAGTTTTAAGGGCAAAGTGCAGGACATGCACTTTATGCTGCAAAAAGAGGTCGTCGACCGCCTTGGAGCCAGCCCCAGCACTAAATCTTATGGACGCCTAAGCGTAATGGTACAGTACTACTGCCGAGTACAAGGGCTATTCCCTGTGCCCCCACAATCGTTTAGACCCGCTCCCAAGGTCGAGTCTGCCATTGTTCGCCTTGTCCCCCACAGTCAAATTCCCTACATCGCCGAAGATGAAAAATTACTGGAGCGCGTTGTCAATGTGGCCTTTCAACAGCGCCGTAAAACACTGCGTAATGCGTTAAAACCTCTATTTCCAGCACTTGATCTAGAGCAGCTACCAGTCGACACCAGCCGCCGACCCGAAACTCTGAGCGTGCAGGAATTTGTAGAGCTGACAAATTACTGTGCAGGGCTTAGGCAACAATAAGTACCACAAGTAGAATTTTCTGGGGATAAGGTTTTGGCTACTTATGCAATCGGCGATATACAGGGCTGCTTAGAGCCATTGCAACGCCTACTGAAAAAAATCCATTTTCGCTTTGACCGCGACAAACTATGGATAGCCGGAGACTTGGTACACCGCGGTGATGACAGCCTCGGCACTCTGCGATTTCTCTATGAGCACAGACACCAGGTTACCGCCGTCCTTGGTAACCATGATTTGCATCTCCTTGCCCTCGCACATGGTGCCAAACATCTCTCAGAAAAAGAGCAGGATCTGGCGAAAATTCTTAAAGCTAAAGATTCTGATCGTCTGCTAAATTGGCTGCAAAGCCTGCCCTTACTCGTTCATAAGAAGGGGTATACCATGGTACACGCCGGTATCCCCCCGATCTGGAGCATTACTAAAGCCCAGAAACTATCCCGAGAAGTCGAGCACGCCCTTTCCGATGATGCGATGGCTAAAGCCTACTTTTACGGCATGTATGGTAACGAACCCCATTGCTGGGACGATCACCTAATTGGCATTGAACGATTGCGCTCTATTACCAACTATTTCACGCGTATGCGTTTTTGTAAGGAAGATGGCACACTCGATCTTGTCACTAAACGCGGTCCCCAGGCATCTCATGGTGAGTACAAGCCCTGGTTTAGCTTTCCCAACAGAAAAACTAAGGAAGAAAAAATCATTTTTGGGCACTGGGCCGCTCTTGAGGGGCGAGCCGATACCCCAAATGTATTCGCCCTGGATACGGGTTGTGTATGGGGAGGCTACCTAACTGCCATGCGACTTGGTGAAGAGGAGTTTTTTTGTGCCGACTGCAGCCTCTAAGAGTGAATCCACTATAAAATAGAGAAGCCAATTGCCTTCAACAAAAACTGATTAGCCAATGAGAAGCCCCCCATCGGCTAAAGTCTTATATTCCTGAATATTTAATCAGCACTATATCCATTCGGATTGTTGGATTGCCAGCGCCAGGTATCTTCAACCATTCGCTTCAGGCTATACTCAGCTCGCCAACCTAGCTCTCGTTCTGCCAACGCAGGATCTGCATAGCATTCGGCGATATCTCCCGATCGACGAGCGGTAATTTTATAGGGCACAGACCTACCACTGGCTACCTCAAAGGCACTGACGACCTCTAACACAGAACTTCCCCTTCCTGTGCCGAGATTATGGGTATAACAACCTGCTGGCGTTGAGGGCTTGCGCAACAGCTCCAATGCAGCCAAATGGCCTCTTGCTAAATCCACCACATGGATGTAATCCCGAACGCCGGTTCCATCCACCGTCGCATAGTCATCACCAAAAATCTGTAAAAAAGGCCGGCGCCCCACGGCAACTTGAGCGACATACGGCAATAAATTATTAGGTATTCCAAGAGGATCTTCTCCGATCCAGCCACTCTCGTGAGCACCAATTGGATTGAAATAGCGCAGTAAACTCACCTTCCAAGGGTTCTCAGGTGCCCCACAGATATCCCGTAGAATATCTTCAGCCATCAGCTTACTTGCGCCATAGGGGTTCGTTGCACCAGTGGGGAAATCCTCCCTGATTGGCACTGTTTCAGGGTCGCCATAGACTGTAGCCGATGAGCTGAAAATGACTTCAAACACATCAAATTCCTTCATCACTTCCAGAAGAATCAAGGTGCCAGCGACATTATTCTGATAATAACGGAGTGGCTGAGCGACAGACTCACCAACAGCTTTTAAACCTGCAAAATGAATTACAGCCTCAATCTTATGATCGGTAAATACCCGGCGAAGCCCCTGCCTATTGGATATATCGAGATTATAGAAAGGAATTTTTTTACCAGAGATAGACTCTACGCGCCGCAGGGATTCTTCACTACTATTCGAAAGGTTATCCACCACCACTGGCTGAAAACCCGTCGAAAGTAACTCCAAACAAGTATGGCTACCAATATACCCTGCACCGCCCGTCACTAGAATCGCCATAATGGCTCCTTATAACTCTGTACAGATTTGAAAGGGAGCAAGTAAAGCTTAAAACTGCCGCTGTTTTCAACCTATCTGGGAGACATTCCCTTACCGCCGTGAGACGGAAAGCTATGCTGGAAAAGCTGGGACCGATTGATCGCACCCAGAGTAGAACAAGGTTAGCAACGGCGATAATCAATAGCGCTTTATGCCGGGCAACGCTCAAACATGGAAATGACTGTATTACTGCCAATCACAGCTCTCTGTGGCACGAGCAGCGCGTACAGTCTCTGAAACAACTAGTCAGTGCACTGAATCCAAACGATAAGCAGGACGCTGGACTCTGTCCATAGGGCTACAGGGAGGTAAATATTATGACAATTTTCAATCACTACCTGGAAAGATATGAGTCAATCCAGGATGAAGAATTAAGCATCCAGGAGTATCTGGAGCTGTGCAAAACAGACCGCAGCGCCTACGCCTCTCCCGCCGAGAGAATGCTCATGGCTATTGGCGAGGCGGAACTGATAGATACCTCCCGCGATCCCCGCTTATCACGCATTTTCTGTAATAAAGTCATTAAGCGTTACAAGGCTTTCGGAGAATTCTATGGCATGGAAGAAGCCATAGAGCAAATCGTCTCTTTCTTCCGTCATGCTGCTCAGGGCCTAGAAGAGAAGAAACAAATCCTCTATTTGCTAGGACCAGTAGGAGGCGGAAAATCCTCTCTTGCAGAACGACTCAAGGCACTTATGGAGCAGGTGCCAATATACGCAATCAAAGGCTCTCCAGTTTTTGAATCTCCTTTAAGCCTTTTCTCCCCGGATGAAGATGGACGGATCCTTGAGGAGGACTACGGCATTGCCAGACGTTATGTGAACACCATAATGTCTCCCTGGGCAGTTAAGCGCCTACATGAATTTAAAGGCGACATCAGCAAGTTCAGGGTGGTAAAAATTCGTCCATCCATTCTCGACCAAGTTGCGATCTCAAAAACTGAACCCGGTGATGAAAACAACCAGGATATCTCTTCGCTGGTTGGAAAAATTGATATCCGAAAACTTGAGGATTACCCTCAAAACGACCCTGACGCTTACAGTTTTTCCGGTAGTCTCTGCCGCGCTAACCAGGGAATTATGGAATTTGTTGAAATGTTCAAGGCGCCAATCAAGGTGCTACACCCTCTACTCACAGCGACCCAGGAAGGCAATTACAACAGTACCGAGGGTCTGGGTTCAATTCCATTTAACGGCACTATCCTAGCCCACTCCAATGAGTCGGAATGGCAGTCGTTCCGCAACAACCGGAATAATGAAGCGTTTCTGGATCGAATCTATATCGTCAAGGTGCCCTATTGCGTACGGGTTTTAGAAGAGATAAAAATCTATCAAAAACTTTTGGAAAACAGCTCCCTATCAAAATCCCCCTGTGCTCCAGATACCTTGCGTATGCTGGCTCAGTTTTCCGTACTTTCACGCATTAAGAATCCGGAGAATTCCAGCCTCTACTCAAAAATGCGTATCTATGATGGAGAAAACCTAAAGGACACCGATCCAAAAGCAAAAACCATTCAGGAATATCGAGATAATGCCGGTGTTGATGAGGGCATGAATGGCCTCTCTACAAGATTTTCCTTCAAAATACTCTCCAAGGTTTTCAATTTTGATGCAACAGAAGTAGCAGCCAACCCGGTTCATTTGCTCTACGTTTTAGAGCAACAAATAGAGCAGGAGCAGTTTCAACCGGAAATACAGGAGAACTATCTCGGCTTTATCAAGGAGTACTTGGCGCCCAGGTATGTAGAATTTATCGGCAAGGAAATTCAAACCGCCTATCTGGAATCTTATGCTGAATACGGACAAAATCTGTTCGATCGCTACGTAACCTACGCCGATTTTTGGATTCAGGATCAGGAATATAGGGACCCAGAAACCGGGGAAATTCTTGATCGTGGTGCACTGAACGAAGAACTGGAAAAGACCGAAAAACCTGCGGGAATATCCAACCCGAAGGATTTTCGCAATGAAATTGTCAATTTCGTTCTACGTGCCCGCGCCAACAACCAGGGTAAAAACCCCGACTGGCGCTCCTATGAAAAACTGCGTGCCGTTATCGAGAAAAAAATGTTCTCTAATACGGAAGATCTCTTACCGGTAATCTCATTTAACACCAAGGCCTCTGCGGACGACAAACGCAAGCATGCAGACTTCGTTGCCCGCATGGTAGAACGCGGCTATACCGAGAAACAGGTTCGCCTGTTGTCAGAATGGTACCTGCGGGTGCGAAAGTCACAGTAAATGAAGTTTATGCAGATAAGCTCGCGAACCATCTCAGCTTGCCTGACACAAGACCGCAATCGCTAACGGGCTCCCCTTGGGGGCCCTAGCAGCCCTGTAGAGAGCGTCTGAATAGATTGCATAATGGCCTTTGCCCAATTGTTTTATTCAGACTAAAGGCAGAATTATGAGCTACATCATCGACCGCCGCCTGAATGGAAAAAAGAAGAGTACCGTTAATCGTCAGCGATTTTTAAGGCGCTACAAGGCCCATATAAAGAAAGCCGTTGGCGACGCCATGAACAGCCGTTCCATAATGGATATGGATAAAGGCGAGCGAATCAGCATTCCCACCCGAGATATCAGCGAACCGTTATTCTCTCATGGAGATGGTGGGCATGTTGAGCGTATCCTGCCAGGCAATAAAGAGTTCACAGCCGGTGATCGCATACCACGCCAAAACCCCAAAGGTGGAGATGGCAGTGGCGGCGGCGCTAGTGACAGTGGCGAGGGCGTTGATGACTTTGTCTTCCAAATTTCTCAGGAAGAGTTTCTCGACTTCATGTTTGAAGGGCTACAACTACCCAATATGATCAAACAGCGGCTCGCTGGCAACGAGTCTTTTCAGGTAGTTCGCGCGGGTATCAGTAAAGAAGGTACGCCAGGCCGCCTCAACGTCATTCGTTCGTTAAGAGCTGCCCATGCACGTCGTATCGCCCTCACTAGCAACAAAAGAAAACAAATTCGTGAACTGGAAAAAGTCCTTGAAATCGAGGAACAAAAAGATACGGCACTGCGTGATCAGCGTAAAATAGAAGCGCTGAAAAGCGAGATTATCGAACTGCGCAGACGTGTTGGCCGAGTGCCATTCCTAGATGATTTTGATCTTAAGTACAATCTATTGATCCGCCAACCAAAACCTCGCTCCCGCGCCGTCATGTTTTGCCTGATGGACGTATCCGGCTCTATGAATCAGGCCACCAAGGATATAGCCAAACGGTTCTTTTTACTGCTTTATCTATTCTTACAACGCAGTTATGAATATACAGAAGTAGTCTTTATTCGTCATCACACCAGCGCCAAGGAAGTGGACGAAGAGGAGTTTTTTTATTCCCGGGAAACGGGCGGAACGATTGTTTCCAGTGCTCTAAAGCTAATGCGTCGGATTATGCGCGAGCGCTACCCGGACAGTGAATGGAACATATACGGTGCACAGGCTTCCGATGGTGACAATTGGAACGATGACTCCAGTACCTGTCACAGAATCCTGATCGACGACATCATGCCCCATATGCAGTACTACTCCTACGTAGAGATTACTCCCAGAGATCACCAAGCCCTGTGGGAGGAGTACGAGAGCGTGCGTACACTTTTTCCGAGTCACTTTGCCATGGAGCAAATTGTGGACGTTCAAGACATTTATCCTGTTTTCCGCCAACTGTTCAGCCAGAAGGTGACCGCTCGATGCTAGACACTTTTGCCAGCGGCAGCGATTCGCAAAAACCTGAATCTGCAGAACCCATATCCACCACTTCGGAGTGGACTTTCGAGCTGATCCAGGAGTATGACAGAGCCATTAGTGAACTAGCAGATGAGTTTGGTCTGGATACCTACCCCAACCAGATTGAGGTGATCAGTTCCGAGCAAATGATGGACGCCTATTCATCGGTTGGCATGCCCGTGGGCTATAACCACTGGTCTTTCGGCAAGCAATTTATCAGCGTTGAAAACAATTACCAGCGAGGTCTGATGGGGCTTGCTTATGAAATAGTGATCAACTCTAACCCCTGCATCGCCTACCTCATGGAGGAAAATACCATGACGATGCAGGCACTGGTTATCGCCCACGCCTCTTATGGACATAATTCGTTTTTCAAAGGAAATTACCTGTTTCGTTCATGGACGGATGCCGGCAGCATTATTGATTACCTGATCTTCGCTAAGAATTACATTTCTCGCTGTGAAGAACGCCATGGGCTTGGGGAGGTCGAGGCCATACTGGACTCCTGTCACGCCCTGATGAACTACGGCGTTGACCGCTACAAACGCCCCTATCCCATCTCTGCTATCGAAGAGGAGCGCCAGCAAAAGGAACGTGAAGAATACCGGCAACGACAACTAAATGACCTTTGGCGAACCATTCCGAAGCTTGGTGAGGGAACCGAAGAGGCCATAGAAAAACGTTTCCCAGAGGAACCTCAGGAAAATATTCTCTACTTTATCGAGAAAAATGCCCCCTTACTCGAGAGCTGGCAGAGAGAGTTAGTACGTATCGTTCGCAAGCTTGCTCAGTATTTTTATCCCCAGCGTCAGACACAGGTTATGAACGAGGGCTGGGCCACTTTCTGGCACTACACCCTACTCTCAGAGCTCTATCGACGCCGCCGGGTCACTGAAGGCTTTATGATGGAGTTTCTGCAAAGCCACACTAACGTGATCTACCAACCCAGTTTCGACAGCCCTTATTACAACGGTATCAATCCCTACACTCTGGGCTTCAGCATTTTTAGTGACCTGAGGCGTATCTGCGAGAACCCAACGGAAGAGGACCGCCATTGGTTTCCGGATATCGCCGGCAGTAACTGGCGCGAAACACTTCAATTTGCCATGCGCGATTTTAAGGATGAGAGCTTTATCTTGCAGTTCCTCTCCCCCAAAGTCATTCGGGATATGAAACTTTTTTGTATCAGTGATAACGATCAGGAAAATGAAATAGTGGTGAGTGCCATACACGACGAGAGTGGTTATAGGCAGCTACGGGAAAACCTCGCAGGCCAATACAATCTGGGTAACCGTGAACCCAATATCCAAGTCTACTCGGTAGATACCCGGGGAGACCGTTCACTCACCCTGAACCATACCCAGCACCGGCGCCGGCCACTGGGCAAAGAAACACCCGAAGTGCTTAGGCACCTGCACAGGCTTTGGGGTTTTGATATACATCTCAATAGTCTCAACGGAGATCAGGTTACGGCTAGTTACCATTGTCCAGAGCAGGGGCGCGACCGGCAAGAAGGGGAAGAGGAGTCGATGTTAATTCCGAAACCCATTTAGATTTTGCACGGGAGCGATTAAATCGCAGCTCCCGTGCAAATGGGGTGAATAGCCAGAGAATAAGCCTAGGTGGAAGGGATCCGTTTAGTGATCTGTTTCCAGCAGAAGCCTGGCTTTTGCCGCCAACTCACCGCGTTCCTCGCGATGGGCTAATAAAGCATCCGCCCCCGCATCCAACCAACGGGCTTTATCCAGATCATCTTCAGCAGGCACAACGAGAATCCGCAAGTTGGTGTATTCGCTGCGAGATCTCAAATAATCGAGTACCTGAAAACCACCATCGCCAATCAGGCCCGCGTCGATAACCAACAATGCCGGTTTGGCATTGGCCAGTAAAATACCAGCTGAAAAACTGTCCCCAGCCACTTCTATTTCACAGCCAATATTCTTTAAAGCCTGAAGGCCCGTGGAAGTCAGCTCTGAATCGGTTGTCAGTAGCAGTACTTTTCGACTGGGCACCGCCAAGTCATTTGGCACTGGCATCGAGTTATCGCGAAGAAAACCCACAAAATCCTCCACACAGATACGGTGGTCACCGCGCCCTGGAAGTTTGTAAGCCTTCAACTGCCCCCGCTCAATCCAGCGAATCACCGTACGGAAATTGACTCCACAATACCGAGCCGCTTCCCCGGTGGTTAGCACATGTAGTTCGCTCATATTTATTCTCCCCAACAACTGCAATCCTTGATGAACAGGTCAATCTCTCGAGCCCAGGCCCCATCCCCCGAAGCCAGGCGCGAAATTATCCTGCACAACAGGTTCGCCCCTATAAATTATGCTGTTCAATGCTGCAAAACCAGCCCGAAATTCGGTCCATGTATTTAGTTAACGAACAGTGGAACAACCCCCTCAAAAAATACTAAAAGATATAGTTGACAGGTATGACAGGTCCCATAGAATGGCCTTAGATTTAGCGGTACAGCCGTGTCGCAAGATCCTCTCCAGCGGGTATGGCCGGCAAGCCAGCTACCCCGCGATTGGCAATTAGATGTTTGCTAAGCGAATACCCTAAGACCCTGGGCCCCCTTGTTTTTTCGGGGCCTTTTTTTTATCTTGCCAAAATCTCAAAACCTCCTCCCCTGAAACTCCTGCCCAATTCCCTGGTAAGTGGGCAGCGCCGGAACCAATGGATTTATGGCAGTGCAACCCTTCACCGGGAAACCGGTTTCTCCAGCCCCGGAGCGATTCCTTTGAAGATCTACCTCGTCGGTGGTGCCGTACGCGACAAATTACTCAACCGCCCCGTTACTGAGCACGACTGGGTTGTTGTTGGTACCAACCCGGAACACATGTTAGACATGGGGTATAGCCCTGTAGGAAAGGATTTCCCAGTTTTCCTGCACCCTGAGACCGGAGAAGAATATGCACTCGCGCGAACGGAGCGTAAGAGCGGACATGGCTATGGGGGGTTTTCCGTAAATACTGATGCCAGTATTACTCTTGAAGAGGACCTGCTACGCCGCGACCTCACCATCAATGCGATAGCGGAATCGGAAGACGGCGCCCTCATTGATCCCTATGGGGGACGAGCCGATCTCGAGGCCCGACTGTTACGCCACGTATCGCCCGCATTTGCCGAGGACCCCCTGCGCATCCTGCGCGTAGCCCGCTTTGCAGCCCGTTACCACCATCTGGGATTTATTGTTGCGGCGGAGACTATGGCGCTCATGCGACAAGTGGTTGAGGCCGGGGAAGTTGAATACCTGGTGGCAGAGCGAATCTGGAAGGAAGTTAGCCGCGCCCTTACTGAACCGGCCCCGGATATTTTTATCCAGGTATTGCGAGAGTGCGGAGCACTGGCAATTCTTCTACCGGAATTGGAACAGTTATTTGGGGTACCTCAGCCCCCCAAACACCACCCTGAGGTAGATACAGGCGAGCATGTATTAATGGCCTTGCGCTCAGCTCCTGCGGATCTGCCAGTGCGCTTTGCTGTCTTGCTACACGACCTGGGCAAAGGTTTAACGCCAGAGGAGATATTGCCCAGCCACCACGGCCACGAATCCGCCGGTATTCCCTTGGTGCGGGCAGTCTGTGAGCGCTGGCGCACTCCCAAAGAATTAACTGCATTGGCTGTTGGAGTCTGTGAATACCACCTGCACTGCCACAGAGCATTTGATCTACGTCCACAGACCATCATGAAGATGATTCGCAGTCTGGATGCACTCCGCCGTCCCGAGCGGTTTGAGAATTTCCTGCGCGCCTGTGAGGCGGATGCCCGAGGCCGCCAGGGGCTTGAGGACCGAGATTACCCACAGGTGAACTTCCTGCGCGCCACCCGCGACGCGGCGGCCGCGGTCACTGCTGAAGCACTGATCCAAGAAGGCTACCAGGGCGCCAAGCTGGGGCAGGCGCTGGACCGGGAGCGTGTTAAGGCGATCGCCAAAATAAAGGACCAATATGAGGAATAAGTTCAGTGCGTAGTGTATTGATTACCGGCGCCGCCGCACGCTTGGGTCGCGCCATTGCCGAAGAACTGCACAATGACCATCGGGTGGTTATTCACTATCGCAACTCGGCGGAAGCCGCTCGCGCCCTGGCACAGAACCTGAACGAACGCCGTCCCAATTCTGCCATCGCACTGCACAGTGACCTGAGTAGTGCCCAAGCCTGCTCGGATCTCGCTCGGCGAGCCCAAGATGTATGGGGCGGTATTGATGCCCTGGTGAACAATGCCTCAGCCTTTCACCCCACCCCAGTGGGCAAGGCCACTGAGGAGGATTGGGATCGACTAGTCGGCAGTAATTTGAAGGTGCCCTTCTTTCTTACCCAAGCCCTTAAAGAAAGTCTCGGCCGGCAGCAAGGCTGTGTGGTAAATATGGCGGATATCCACGCCGAGCGCCCTATGCCCGAGCATACTATTTACTGTGCCGCCAAAGCTGGGCTGGTAATGCTGACAAAAAGCCTCGCGCTGGAGCTATCACCCCAGATTCGAGTCAATGCAGTCGCCCCCGGTGCCATTCTTTGGCCAGAGCAAGAGGCATCTAACGAAGCCAAGAAAGCGCAAATCACCCAGCGCATTCCTTTGGCCCGAACCGGTGACCCTAGCGATATCGCAAAGACCGTGCGCTTCCTTGTCTGTGACGCCCCCTATATCAACGGCCAGGTTATTGCCGTTGACGGCGGCCGCAACCTCAATATCTAGAGCAGTCCAACCAATATCTAAAACAGTCCAACAGCGGGGCTTCACTTCAATTTCACCGGCACTCTGTCAGAATGTTTTGTAACTTTCTCTGCCACACGAGCTTTGCCGGTGCGCTCACTGAAGATATTGCTGATTGAAGATAACCCCACTATCGCCCGCCAGCTTGCCGAATTCCTGCTCGCTGAGGGCTGGCAAATAGATTATGCCCGCCGGGGTCGCCAGGGTTTACAGCTGGCCCTGGAACAAGTCTTCGATCTGATCATTCTCGACCTGGGCCTGCCGGATATAGATGGCTTGGAGGTCTGTGAAAAGATCAAGGCACAAGCCCCAGTTAACATGCCAATTCTGATGTTAACTGCCCGCGATGCTATCGCAGATAAAGAACGCGGTTTTGGTATCGGTGCCGATGATTACTTATGTAAGCCCTTCGAGCCAAGGGAACTGATACTGAGATGCCGCGCCCTGGCACGTAGACACCAGCTACATACCAGTGAAGAAATTAAGGTCGGTAATTTACAGATAAACCAGCACCAGCAAACGGCCTACCGGGATAAACAACCTCTGCCCCTGACAACGATCGGTTTTCGCATTCTCACTATGCTCGCCCAGGCGTCGCCAGCACCAGTAAGCCGCTCGGCAATAATCCACCATATTTGGGGTGATGAACCCCCAGAAACAGACGCCTTAAAATCCCACATTTATAGTCTTCGCCAAACACTGGATAAGCCTTTCCAGGCCCCTATGTTGAAAACCATCACCAATCTCGGTTATCAGTTGGAAATTCCCAATGCGCGAAACCAGTAATTTACAGAGGAAGGTCTTCGCTATTTTTGGCAGCTTTACCCTGCTGCTATGCTTGGTGTTTTTTGCCATCTGTATGATGGTGGCCTATGTGGTTGAAGACCATTTACTCGATAACTTATTGGCCGAAGAAGTCCGCCACCTCGAACAGCAGGCAAGACTGACTAATGCGACCCCAGAGCCACGCCTACCCTATTTAACGCTATACACTGAAAGCAAAATAATTCCGACCGAATTACGCACTGCCCTACCAAGCCATGCAGAAAAAGCAGAATGGTTTAGTGATTCGGAACATCACTTCCATCTACGCAGAGTACATTTTCCGGACAATAAATCCGCAGTTCTCGTGGCTGAAGTCAGTGAATTGCTCACTGTTACGAGGCAATCCTCACAATTTCTCTGGCTCTTTGCTGGGGCCTGTATCTTGACCCTACTCTTAGCCCTCTATTGTGCTTTTCGTATTTCCCGTAAAACCATCGCACCTGTAGTAACCCTGGCTAAAGCCGTCGAGCTGCAAAGAAACTGCGATTCTCTAATTTCCCTACCTTATAACTATAAACAAGATGAAATCGGTTATCTCGCAAGTACGTTGCAAGATACGCTTAACCAGCTCAAGCTAACATTGCGCAGGGAAACCGAATTTACCCGGGATACAAGTCATGAATTACGCACCGGGCTAACCATTCTGAAAAGCACGCTGGCTCTCAGTCAAAATCGGGAAATGACTAAACCTGAAAGAAATGAGCTATTAGAAACGGTTACCGGTATGGAAAAAACCGTTAAAACACTATTGGCCCTCGCCCGCTCAGAGTCTCTACAGCCGGAAGATATCCCATTGCGTGCCTTACTAGAGGAGCGCCTTTTAATTCAACACCCGATAATTGTGCAAAAGCATTTTACTGTTGATTTGAAATTAGGGCCCAAAGTCAGAGTCCTGGCCAACCGACACCTGGTAACTCTGCTATTCGACAACTTAATCAGTAATGCATTACAGCACGCTTCCAGCCCCAAATTGGTTATTGCCTATAAGGGGGACACACTCTTTTTTGAGAACGCCACAGACAATCAATTAGATCTAGAAACCTCCCTCTTACCCGGCCAAAAGAGGGAAGGCAGTGACGGTATTGGTCAAGGCCTTTTCCTGACCAAGAGAATCTGTGAAGCCTTAAATTGGACCATCTCTATCCAATGTCGAAAAAATATTTATCAGTGCGTTCTGTCTTTTACCCAGTAGCTGGCCAAGGTCCAGATATTCATTACTAGAACATACTGCGCTCAAAAGGCACAGCGAATCGGCATCCATGCCTTATACGATCCCGGGCACAGTTTATTCTTTCTTCCTATTTAGCAATCACGATCTCACCTGAATTTCACCTTCCCCCCCTTATTCTCCTGCGAATTCACTCACTAGAAGATTTTCCGTCTGCTACTGCAATTTTGGAGATTAATATGTTGAAGAAAATTGTTATTTCCCTGGCTCTGACTTTGTCCGTATTTTTTGGTTTTATTATTTGGATTAAGGGCCTAATTCCACCCCAAGAGCAGGACTTTTCCACTACGACAGTAAGTGACCTGCCGTATTTACAACAATTACCCAGGGAAAGCCAAGGAAAAATCTTAGCTGTTGTCACCAGTACTGAAACGATGGGAGATAGTGGCAAAGCTATCGGTTATGAATTAACGGAACTGGCACGCCCCTATTACATCTTTTCGGCCAACGGATTTATTGTTGATATTGCCAGCCCCAAAGGCGGCAAACCGCCTGCGGTGATCGATAAAGATGATATGGGGCCTTTCGATTACGCCTTTATCAATGACCCGGAGGCACAACAAAAGGTCAATAACAGTATTCCTATCAATCAGGTATCAGCAGAAGATTATCGGGCAGTATTTTTTGTCGGCGGTAAAGGCACCATGTTCGATTTCCCCGACAACCCCCATATTCAAGCCTTGGTGCGGGATCTCTATAGCAGCGGCAAAATTATCGGTGCGGTATGCCACGGACCGGCGGCGCTTGCCAATGTAACCCTAAATAATGGCGAGCCCTTGATCGCCGATCGGCAGATCAGTGCTTTTACTAACGAAGAGGAGTTATTTCTTATTCCCGACGCCCAGCAACGATTTCCATTCCTGCTGGAGGATCGCTTACGTGAACAGGGCGCGCTTTTTCAGGCTGGCCCCACTTACCTGGAACAAGTCAGCGTGGATGGCCAGCTTATTACCGGGCAAAACCCCTGGTCCACCTGGCTGGCAGCTGAGAGTATGGTAAAAGCGATGGGGTATGTCCCAGTTCCACGCCAAGTCACCCCGGCGGAGCAGACCGTCGAATTACTACTCACTTATGAGCAGTACGGCTTTACCGAGGCCACAGAGAAATTAAAAAAGCTTCAGGAGGAAGGGGGGATAGATCAGCGCCTACTGGCCATGCACGGCATTGTCTCTGTAATGCGCTGGGAACCCAGCAAGACCCTGGATATTATCAGGCTGCTATCGAAGAGCCAGGACTAACAAAGCCTGTGAAAAGCTCTCTAGCCAGCCTGCTCTAGGGGCTGGCCATTTTCATCCACAAATAATACATCGCGGATGCTGAGTTTTTGTCCCTGCGCACTCTGCACAGCCACTTCGGAGATTGGCTCGCCACTGTTTTTATCGACCAGATGCATACCATCTTTATTGCCGTTCCAGCGCATATTCCACTGGCGCAGGGCTATCACTACGGTGAGCAGGTCGCGGCCCTTCTCTGTTAAGCGGTACTCATAGCGGGTGCCGTGCTCACCCGCATCAAAACGCACCAACACTTCGTTATCCACCAGGCGGGACAAGCGATCCACGAGGATATTCTTGGCGATTCCCAGGTTCCGCTGGAAATCCACAAACCGGCGAGTACCCAGCATCGCCTGCTTGATTATCAGCAGGGACCACCAGTCCCCCACTTCATTCAGGGCACAGGCCAGAGAGCAATCGAGATCATCAAAACGTTTACGCGACATGCCCCCAGTATACCGGTAAAAGAGTTGCAACACGAAACCAGATATTGAACTCCAGACAAAAATAAGGTCTTATAACGCAACCATATTAACCATGACCCAGAGGGACCAGTGAGTCCCAGTATTGAATCGAGTAATTCAGGAGAGAGAAATGAGCGGTTCCCTGGACAGCCTGCTGCGTCCTTTCGAGCATAAATCCCTAAAACTGCGTAACCGGGTCGCTATGGCTCCCATGACCCGCACCATGTCACCGAGCTACGCCGCCAATGATCAAGTGGCCGGCTACTATCGCCGCCGCGCCGAGGGTGAGGTGGGCCTGATTATTACCGAGGGCACCTTCGTCAATCACAAAGCCGCCAACGGCTACGAAAATGTACCGGCAATTTACGGTGAAGCCGCCCTCGCCGGCTGGAAAAAAGTCGTGGATGAAGTCCACGCGGCTGGTGGCCAGATTATCCCCCAGTTGTGGCATGTGGGCTCCGTGCGCAAAGAGGGCATAGGCCCGGACAAATCCGTACCCGGCTACTCGCCCTCAGGCCTGTTCAAACCTGGCAAATCCAATGGCCAGGCGATGAGCAAAGAAGATATCCAGGAGGTCGTACAGGCCTTTGCTGATGCGGCCAAAGCCGCCAAGGAAATTGGTTTCGACGGTGTCGAGATTCACGGTGCCCACGGCTACCTGATCGACCAGTTCTTCTGGGAGGGCACCAACCAGCGCGATGACGAATACGGCGGCTCCATCGAAAATCGCACCCGCTTTGCAGTGGAAATTATCAAAGCGGTGCGTGAAGCCGTGGGCGAGGACTTTGCCTTAGTACTGCGCTACTCCCAGTGGAAACAGCAAGACTACGACGCCAAGTTGGCGCAAAACCCCGAAGAGCTAAGACGCTTCCTGACACCGCTCGTTGAAGCCGGAGTGGATATATTTCACGCTTCAACCCGACGTTTCTGGGTGCCGGAGTTCGAGGGCTCTGATCTTAACCTGGCAGGCTGGACCAAGGAACTGACCGGAAAGCCGGTAATTTCCGTAGGCAGTGTCGGCCTCGACGATGATTTTATCGGCGGTAATAATCAGGGAATGGGCGGTACCGCCAACCCTACCGACCTAAGCGAGCTGACCCGCCGTATGGACAATCAGGAGTTCGACCTGATCGCCGTTGGCCGCGTTCTTTTACAAGACCCCCACTGGTTCGCCAAGATGCGCGAGAACCGCGCCGAGGAAATCACGCCATTTACCAAGGAATCGCTAATGAGCCTCAGTTAAGGGTCAACGCAACAGAAAGCAGTCCTACCCGGCTGCTTTCTGTTAGCAATTACTACTGGGATGGAAGGAAAGAATACATCGCACTCGAGACACGCTGTGAATACATCCCTGTAAGCTCCTAATCGGCATCCATGCCTCATAGGGTCCCGAGCGCGGTGCATTCTTTCCTTCTCCCTCTCTAGTATTTTTGCCGAAAATCATCACCTCTCCCCCAACCTCACCCAAATTTCACCTGCCCTTGCTTAACCTCTCCTCCATAAATACTGGAGATCGGTTTTATGCAAAGGACATCCACCAAAATTATTAAAGCGCTACCCCTTGGCATTTTGGCTTTCGCCTCAATGGCTCTCTACTGGTACCTCTTTATTGCGCTGAAGGAGGAACCCATGAGTTATGAAGAAGTTGTTTCTTCCTACAACTACCAGGCTCCGCAGAATATTGATTTTTCCCTAACACCGCTTGGCAACCGGCAGTTCAGCTTCTCTTTTTCAAGTTTTGACGGCGACAGGGTAAATGGGCAAATTCGTTATCCCCAGACTGAAAAACCCAGCTATCCAGTTTTGTTGGGTGTTTCCGCAATGGGAAGAAGCCACGAGCGCTAGTGGGGGGACTCCTACAAAGGGCGCCCGACAATTACCCAGGTCAATAAAATTACCGATATTGCCAACAGTAAAGGCTATGTGGTTATCGCCATTGATGCACGATATCACGGCATTCGCAAAGACCCGGAACGGTCCCTAAGCAGCATCATGAAAAAATTGCACTTCTTTGGCGATAAAACCGCCTATGAGTATATGATTCGCAAAACCGTTCTGGATTATCGGGTTTTGATCGACTGGGTTTCAACGCAGCCCCAGCTCGATAAAACCAATATCAATCTCGCCGGTTACAGTATGGGAGCGCAAATCGTACTGCTACTCAGCGCACTGGAGGAGAATATTCAAAAAGTAATCAGTATGGTGCCACCTTATCTCGATAATAAAGTTGCCGCAGTGGCGCGGATAAACCTGGTCGCCCATAGCCGGGCAAAGGAACTTCTACTAATCACCGCCGATAACGATGAATATGCAACAGAAGAACAAAACAGAGGGCTGTTTGAACTTATCAATGCAAACAGTAAACGGCATAGGATCTTCGCCGGGAACCATATTTTGTCAGCTGGCTATATTGATACTGTTGCCGGATGGCTCCAGTAGATGAAAGGGTTTATGCCCCTCCAGAAACCAAAAAAGCAGCCCTTCGGCTGCTTTTTTGGTACGAAGGGAAGCGCGCAATCACGGCCAATTAAATTCTACCGGCCACAGTTTTTGCGAAGCCTGGTCGTACTCATCCCACAGCTGACGGTAAGTTTTCTGCTCGACCGGATGCAATACTTCTGGAGCAATCTCTGCCAGAGGCTGTAAAACAAAGGCATTTTTTACAATCTCACCGCGGGGTAACTTTACTCCGTCGATAGCACCAGTGAGATTATCGTAAGTGAGGATATCAATATCCAAGGTGCGGGCGCTGAACATGGGCCCTGAGCGCAGGCGACCATTGGCGTCTTCGATTCCGCGTAAACAAAGGGCCAACTGCCCAACCGGCAAATCTGTATGCAGCCCCACTACCAAGTTGTAAAAATTATCCCCAAGGAATCCTACCGCTTCACTTTCGAAGACACGAGATACCTGCAAGTCACCAAACTGCCCGGCGAGGGCGTCCAGCGCTGCGCGGATATATTGCGCGCGATTGATATTACTACCGAGGCTGAGATACACCTGAGCCACGTTTACACTCCCGCAGACATCGCTGCTGCTCCTTTTGCCGGCCTTTCGCCGCGCTCGATAATGACACCCACATCCCTGGACCCTCTGACCGCGCCGGGTTTAGACAAACGCAGTCGCAACCAGCTCACAGAAAACTCTTCCCTGACAATTGCCGCAGCCCGTTCCGCCATAGTCTCCACCAACAGAAACTCGCTGCTCTCAATAAAAGCAATCAGCCGCTTGGCCACCGCCTTATAGTTGAGCGTGTATTCGATATTATCTGTACGCGCCGCCTCGCTGATATCGAAAGCCATCTCCAAATCAAGGCTGACGGTCTGGCGTACTTCCCGCTCCCAATCGTAGATACCGATAATGGTATCCACCTTTAAATCCCGTATATAAACAATATCCATCTATCGGCTCTTTTCTTTTTACTGCCAGGATGTCCCTGCGATTTTTTAACGTTCCGTCTTGGGCAGTTCGGTCATCGGCCAGCGCGGGCGCACATCCACAGCCAGGTCGCTTTGCTCTCCAGCCTTCAAGCGCAAGCTACCGGCATAGGCGATCATGGCACCATTATCCGTACAAAATTCATGGCGCGGATAGTAAACGCTGGCGCCGTCCTTACTTAGGCCCGTTTCCAGACGCTCGCGCAATCGTTTATTTGCAGAAACCCCACCGGCAATCACCAGTGTTTTGTAGCCGGATGTCTCAATCGCGCGACGACATTTAATCACCAAGGTGTCCACCACCGCCTCTTGGAAGGCCGCCGCAATATCCGCACAGCTCTGCTCATCCGGTAGACCATCTTCAAGGGCGTGCTTGCGCACCGTGGTCAGGGTGTAGGTTTTCAGACCTGAGAAACTGAAATCCAGCCCCGGCCGATCCGTCATCGGGCGCGGGAAGGTAAAGCGCTTGGGGTCACCTTTCTCGGCCAAGGCTGCCAGCCGTGGACCGCCGGGGTAATCCAGGTCGAGCATCTTGGCCGCCTTGTCAAAGGCTTCACCCGCCGCATCATCCAGAGACTCCCCCATCAGCTCGTAGTCGCCGAGGCCACGCACTTCCACTAGCTGGGTATGGCCTCCGGAGACTAATAGAGCCACAAAAGGGAAGGCGGGAGGATTCTCCTCCAACATCGGTGCCAATAGATGGCCTTCCATATGGTGTACCGCCACCGCGGGAATACCCCAGCCATACGCCAGGGCGCGACCGGCGCAGGCCCCTACCATCAAGGCCCCTACCAAGCCTGGCCCTGCGGTATAAGCCACACCATCCAGATCAGAGGGCCTGGTATGCGTTTTGGCCATAACCCGGCGCACCAGGGGCAGCAGTTTGCGTACATGATCACGGCTTGCCAGCTCAGGCACCACACCACCGTAATCGGCGTGCAAGTCCACCTGACTGAACAGCGCATGGCCTAGCAGGCCGGACTCTGAATCGTAGATAGCGACGCCAGTTTCATCGCAGGAAGTTTCTATACCGAGGACGCGCACTTGATTTCATTCTCGTAACTGCTTCGAGGGCCGTTATCATACTGGAAAATAAGGTTGCGATCCCGTAGCGGAGTGTTTAGAATTTGCGCCCTCGCTGTGAACCGGCCACCGGATGCAACTGCGAGAGCATTGCCGGAATGGCCGAGAGAAACGAATTTTAACAGGTATCCTAATGCCCTCAGTACGACTTAAAGACAACGAACCTTTCGATATTGCCCTGCGCCGTTTCAAGCGCTCCTGTGAAAAAGCAGGCGTACTGTCCGAAGTACGTCGTCGCGAGTTCTACGAAAAGCCCACTGCTGTACGTAAGCGCAAAGCTGCTGCCGCCGTTAAGCGCCACGCCAAGAAGCTGCAGCGCGAAAACCGCAAGTTCCAGCGCCTCTACTAAGAGCCGCCGGCAGCATTAAGCCTGTCGCAGCGAGGCAGCCGGACGGGCTCAGCCCCGTAGCGGTACCCAAAACGGCGTGCGAGTTTTACTCGCGCGCCGTTTTTCGTTGTGCCAATCGCATTCTCCCCGCGCGGCAGACGCGCTATCCTTAGCGCCCAAACCTCACAATCAACGCCAATCCCGGAACACTCACTATGAGCACCCTCAAGGACACCCTGACTCAGGCCACTAAAGATGCAATGAAAGCGCGAGCAAAAGAGCGCCTGGCCACCCTGCGTCTGATCAATGCCGAGATCAAGCGGATTGAGGTAGACGAGCGCATCGACCTGGACGATGCCCGCATCCTCGCCCTGCTGGACAAGATGACCAAGCAGCGTCGCGACTCCATCACCCAGTTTGAAAAGGCCGGACGTGACGAGCTGGCAGCGGTGGAGCGGGCCGAAATTGAGGTTATCCAGGAGTTTCTGCCCAAACAGCTAAGCGAAGCGGAGATCAGCCAGATCGTCGCCTCCGCCGTTCAGAGCACGGGCGCCAGCAGCATGGCCGACATGGGCAAGGTGATCGCTCAGGTTAAGCCCCAGGTACAGGGGCGCGCGGATATGGGCGCGGTGAGCAAACTGGTCAAGGCCCAGCTGGCCTAACGCCCAACTCGATCACGGAGCACTATGTCCAGCAAGATTCCTCAGCACTTTATCGACGATCTGCTCGCGCGGGCAGATATCGTCGAGCTGGTGGATAGCCGGGTCAAGTTGCGCAAAACAGGCAAAAACTACTCCGCCTGCTGCCCCTTTCACGACGAGAAAACCCCGTCCTTCACGGTAAGCCCGGATAAGCAGTTCTACTACTGCTTTGGCTGTGGCGCCAATGGCAACGCCATTGGCTTCCTGATGGAATACGACCGGCTGCCATTTCCCGAGGCGGTGGAAAAGCTAGCCGCCACCCGCGGCCTGGAAGTCCCCCGCGAACAACTGGCGCCGGGGCAGGAGAAGCGCCAGCGGGAAAGCCAATCCCTCTACCAGCTCACAGAAAAAGCCGCCGAGTTCTACCGCGCGCAGCTTCGCAGCCACCCCGCTGCTGGCAACGCCGTGGCCTATCTGCGCAATCGCGGCCTATCCGGGGAGATCGCGCGGGACTTTGACATAGGTCTGGCCCCGCCGGGCTGGGACAACCTGCTGAATGCCCTCGCAGACACCAGTGAAAAAGCCGATCAACTGGAACAGGCCGGTCTCGCCATCCGTCGCCAGGACAGTGACGGCAGCACCAAGTCCGGCGGGCGCCACCACTACGATCGCTTTCGCAATCGCATTATTTTCCCTATCCGCGACCAGCGCGGCCGCACTATTGCTTTTGGTGGCCGGGTACTGGGGGACGAGAAGCCCAAGTACCTGAATTCCCCGGAAACGCCGATATTCCACAAGAGCCGCGAGCTCTACGGCCTGTGGGAAGCCCGCCAGGCCAACCGCAACCTAGAGCGGCTGATCGTGGTTGAGGGGTACATGGATGTGGTGGCCCTGGCCCAGTTCGATATCCGCTGCGCCGTCGCCACACTGGGCACCGCCTGTGGCGAAGATCATATTCAACTGGCCTTCCGCCACACTTCCGAGCTGTTGTTCTGCTTTGATGGCGATCGCGCCGGCCGCGCCGCCGCGCGCCGCGCCTTGGAATCCGCCCTGCCAAACATGCAGGACGGCCGCAGCCTGCGCTTCTTACTACTGCCCGAGGGTGAGGACCCCGATACCCTGGTACGCCAGCTGGGCGGAGAGCGCTTCCAGCAATTGATCGAAGAGCAATCCCTGCCGCTAGAGGACTTCCTCTTCGACCTGCTCAGCGAGGACATCAACTTGCAGACCATGGACGGCCGCGCGCGCCTGTCCAAACTGGCGGCACCACTGCTCGATCTGCTCCCCGCAGGCGTCTACCGCCAACTTATGTTGCAGCAGCTGGCCTCGCGCACCGGACTCGATAAAGACACCCTGCAAGAGGTGATCCGCGCAGAGAAGGCCCGTACCGCCGCCCAGGTGCAGCGGCCCCAGCCCCAACCGACAGTTGCAAATCCCGCAGCCAAGCCGCACTCCGATTTCAGCGAGGAGCTGCAACACCGCACGCCGCCGGAGCCCTGGCCCCGAGAGGGTGCCCCCTACCCAGAGCCCCTACCGCCCCTGGCGGATAATCCCCGCCGCAGTGGTCAATATCGCCTGCCGCCCGAGCGCATGCTGGTCGCCCTAATCTTGCACCACCCCGAACTGGCCGCGCAGATTGAGGATCTACAACACTTTCGCGCCACCGGTAATCCCGACCTAGTGCTCTTTGCGCAACTGGTAGAGCTCTTTAAGAGCCGCCCACAACTGAATTTCCGCCAGTTGATCGGACACTGGCGCGCCCACCATGGCGCGGAATCCAGTGACATTCTGGCAAAACTCGCGATATCCCCCCTGGTATCCGGTGTGCGCCACTTGGCCCAAGGGGACAGCAATCTGGAATATGACCCCCAGGCGGAATTTAGCGACTGCCTGCGACACCTGCAGAAGTCCGATGACAAACAGCGCAAGCGCGATCTGCTCGCCCAATTGAAAGGCGCAACCCCACTGAGCCAGGAAGAACAGCTGGCGCTATTAGCCAACTGGCGAAGAAAAGACAATTAATCTGCATTAACCCCTTGAAAACTGCGGGCTCATCACTATATTCACTCACCCCGCCGGGCGGGATCGGGAACCCCAGCACCCTAAACTTCGCACCATAGCCGTCGCTTGACAGCTACAGTGGTTATTGCTAGTGCAAATACGCTATAATCCCCAGTCTTTGTCCCGTATTTTCATCCCCAGAATTCAGGGTTGTGCATGACCGACAAAACCCAGCAACAAACCTCCCGCATCAAGGAGTTGATCGCCCGCGGTAAAGAGCAGGGCTATCTCACCTATGCCGAGGTAAATGACCACCTCCCGGAAGATATTTCTGATCCCGATCAGGTGGAAGACATTATTGGCATGATCAACGACATGGGTATCAAGGTGTTCGAAAGCGCACCCGATGCCGAAGAGTTGTTGATGGCCGAGGGTGACAGTTCCGCCGACGAAATCGCCGCCGCCGAAGCCGCTGCCGCACTGGCTGCGGTAGAGTCCGATGTAGGCCGCACTACCGATCCTGTACGCATGTATATGCGCGAAATGGGCACCGTAGAGTTGCTCACGCGCGAGGGCGAAATCGCCATTGCCAAGCGTATCGAAGAGGGGCTGCGCGAACTCATGGCCGCTCTCGCCTACTGGCCTGGCGCCGTAAAACAGATCATCGACGAGTACGCGCTGATCGAGAAGGAAGAGCGCCGCGTGCCCGACGTGATCTCCGGCTGGCTCGACCCCGCCGAAGACGTCCCACCCGGAGCTCAGGCCGGTCAAGCTGCAGAGGCCAGTGCCAGCAGCAGCGACTCTTCCAATAGCGACGATGACTCAGACGACGATTCAGACGACTCCTCCACCGACGAAGAGGAAGAGAACGTCGGCGGCCTCGATCCCGAGGAACTCGCCCAGCGCATGAATGCGCTCATCGCCGCTCAGAGCGCGGCCGATGAGGCGATCGCCGCCCACGGCCGCGACTCTAAAGAAGCCGGTGAAGCCCTTGAAGCCGTCGCCGAAGTATTCCGTTATTTCAAGCTGGCCCCGCGCCAGTTCGATCCGCTCTACGGTGAAGTGCGCAATATCTTGGACAGTGTGCGCAGACAAGAGCGCATCACCATGAATCTGTGCATCAAGCGTGCACGTATGCCGCGCAAGACCTTTATCAAGGAATTCCCCGGCAACGAAACCAATGAAGATTGGATTCCAGCGATCATTAAAAAGAAGCGCGACTACTCCGATGCCCTGCGCCATGTGGTAGACGACATCGTGCGTGCACAGCGTAAACTGGCCCAGTGCCAAGAGCGTTCCGGCCTGGATGTCGGTCAGATCAAAGAGATCAACCGCCGTATGTCCATCGGTGAGGCCCGCTCCCGCCGCGCCAAGAAGGAAATGGTGGAAGCCAACCTGCGCCTGGTAATCTCCATCGCCAAGAAGTACACCAACCGCGGCCTGCAGTTCCTGGACCTGATCCAGGAGGGCAACATTGGCCTAATGAAGGCGGTAGATAAGTTCGAATACCGTCGCGGCTACAAGTTCTCCACCTATGCCACTTGGTGGATTCGCCAGGCTATCACCCGTTCCATCGCAGACCAGGCGCGCACCATCCGTATTCCGGTGCATATGATTGAGACTATCAACAAGCTCAATCGCATCAGCCGCCAGATGCTTCAAGAGATGGGGCGCGAGCCCACTCCAGAAGAGCTGGGTGAGCGTATGGAAATGCCGGAAGACAAGGTGCGCAAAGTCCTCAAGATCGCCAAAGAGCCCATCTCCATGGAGACGCCTATCGGTGACGATGAAGACTCACACCTGGGTGACTTTATCGAAGACCAGAACCAGTCCTCCCCGGTAGATACCGCTACCCAGACCGGCCTGCACGACGCCACCCGCTCCGTGCTTTCCGGCCTGACCGCGCGTGAAGCCAAGGTACTGCGTATGCGCTTCGGCATCGACATGAATACCGACCACACCCTGGAAGAGGTGGGCAAACAGTTTGACGTAACCCGCGAACGTATCCGTCAGATCGAGGCCAAAGCGCTGCGCAAGCTGCGGCATCCATCCCGATCGGAACACCTGCGGAGCTTCCTCGACGAGTAAGCACCAACAAAAAAGCCCGGCTCGACCGGGCTTTTTTATGTGACACAATCATGACTGCCCGCGAGGGCCTACGAATGGCAGGAGAGCACGACGGTGCAAGAAGAAGTCGCCAACAAACCCGGTAAGAAAGGCGTCGCCCGCCTGATTGCCGCCGCCAAATACTCAAGTCAGGGCCTCAGCGCAGCCTGGCGCAACGAGGAAGCCTTCCGTATTGAAGTCATCCTCGCTCTATTCTTTGTCCCTTTTGCCCTATGGATAGGAGACACACCGGCCGAGCGCGCCGTACTGATAGCCGTTAGCCTAGTGGTACTGCCTCTGGAACTGATCAACAGCGCCATTGAAGCCACCGTAGATCGCATAGGAGCGGAGAAGCACCCACTGGCCAAGATCGCCAAAGACACCGGCTCTGCCGCCGTCGCAGTGGCCTTGATAATGTGGTTTATCGTTTGGGGCTGTATCGTAATCCCCAAGCTACCAATCTAATCCACACAATACTCTAAATGGGAGGCCCCGCCTCTCGCTATTATCAAGCTAAACATGTGTACCAATTAAGCCCAATAAATTGTACAGCCGTACCATTCGGCGAAGGCACCACCATTTCTTAGCCAGCTATTGATTAATAAGTGCACTAATCGGCAACCTGCAAAAACTATGATCGAGTCACGATATTTGAGAAGCGTTGATGGAGAGTAATCCCTTTAACAAAGGCATTGATTTGAAAGGAAAAATCTTGTACTTTCCCCAACCGCTTGCAGTGATCTCCGCAAGCCATGTGTGGGCCCTTAGCTCAGTTGGTTAGAGCATCCGACTCATAATCGGCAGGTCCTGGGTTCAAGTCCCGGAGGGCCCACCATCTTCTCTACTTTTTCAGAATTGAATTTACTCTAAAAATAGTACCGCCCACCCTTTCTTCCTGTCTCCTCTACCGTTAATCGCTAAAGTTCCACTAAGCGTTACTACCTCTTTGTAAGCAAATGAATGCAAAGATCAGTTTTCACAAATACAAACGTTCCTTGCTGCAACCTGAACTCTAGAGCTTCAAAGCTCACCCGTTTATCTTTGCTTGCTTAATTAGATCTCGGGTCGATTTGCTGGTTATTCACAATACTTGGTAAATAAGTTTTACTGAAACTAACAATTTTTCGCTCTGAAACTATGATCAATGGCAGCGGGTGATCGCAGTAATTAATAACAGCGGCAACCAATATCTAAGGAGAAGAATCATGAAAGCACTGACACTGAAAGCACCCGGTGGACTGGATCACATTTCGCTGAGCGATATTCCTGATCCCGGTGAACCGGGGCCTGGGCAGATTCGGGTGGCTATAGGCGCGTCCTCTCTCAACTTCCATGATCTACTGGTAGCCAATGGCAGCATACCCACAGAAAGTGGTCGTATTCTGATGTCCGATGGTGCCGGCACAGTAGAAGCCGTTGGTGAGGGAGTAACTGAATTTAAAGTGGGGGATTCTGTAGTGTCCTGCTTTTTCCCCCAATGGCAGGCGGGGCCTGCAAACCATAGCGTTTGGGGGTTTGCCAATACTCCCGGTGATGGTATCGATGGGATGGCCGCGCAATATGTTGTGCGCGATGTCACCGCATTTACCCTGGCCCCCAAGGGGTGGAGCCATACCGAATCCGCCACGATCACCACGGCGGGCCTCACCGCTTGGCGCGCATTGGTAAGTGACGGCAAAGTAAAACCGGGGGACTGCATTTTAACGCTGGGCACCGGTGGGGTATCTATTGCAGTGATTCAAATCGCCAATATGTTGGGCGCCAAAGTAATTGTGACATCGTCATCGGATGAAAAGCTCGAACGCGCCAGTAAATTAGGGGCGACGCACGGTATCAACTACAAGACCCATACACAGTGGTCAGAAAAAGCGCTCGAGTTGACCCAAGGCAAAGGGGTTGATCATATTATTGAGTTGGGAGGACCAGCCACTCTGGAACAATCGATTCAATCAATCCGGGTCGGTGGACACATTTCACTGATTGGTGTTTTAACTGGTAGAGAGGGAGAGATTCCAACAGCTCTGCTGATGGGAAAACAGGCTCGTCTACAAGGATTAGTTGTGGGCAATCGCCGAGAACAGCAAGACTATGTGGCGGCGCTAGAGACCAACGCGATTCATCCGATTATTGATAAGACCCTGCCATTCAGTGAATTGGCTAAGGCCTTCGAGTACCAGACCAGTGGCTCACACTTTGGAAAGATTTGTGTGGAGTGGTAACAAACTCAAGCTATTTGCCTGAAGAACTCTCCGTATAGAACCTGCCACACTCTATACGGGAGTTGTCACACACTTCGATTTATCCTAAACCTAATGCCATAAATCCTTTGCCACGATCTGCACGGATATTGCTTATAAAAACTGTATCCGCTGCCCAGTGTTCCCCTTCAAATAGTTTTCCCTAGTAACGCTTAAATTTCTAACACCAAGAATTACCAAGCCATCCTATTCAATGGGTCTAAAGCTGAATGATTTGCGATAAAGTCATTACCGTTAAGCGTATTTATACTCACCCCACCTCTGTAGTTCACCCATACTTGAGCATCAATCACAGCGTCATGGCCTCTTCATCAGTTTGGAAAGCACTATGAATCAGCACATCCGTGCGACCTTATACATCCTCACAGTGTTTGCAGCCCACTCACATGCTGAGTCCCCTACTGTAAATCCACCAACAGAGAGTCAGATCAAAGAATATTTGTCTGGCAACCCCAATGATCATTCCGGATTGCACCCTACCCATTCACACAAGGGTTACCAGCAGTTTGACTTCAATACTATTGATATCGAAAAACTCAAACAGAAAAAAGGCAAATTGTATTCCAGCGAAGAGGAAATCAGGCGAGTACTGTCTGGCGGAGTAAATAACCCAACGGGCGAAAAGCAGCTGTGGAAAGAGGGCCTGATGTTCCAGGGTATTGAGCCTATGGAACATATGATTTCTGCCGCCAATTGGTTTCCACGCACAGAAAAATTACAGCCAAATGAAATGCGCGTAACATTTATGGGGACATCCCCGGTTATTCGACCAGGACAGACAAATACCAGCATATTTGTTGAGTTGGGGAATGGGGATAACTTTATCTTTGATTTAGGCGAAGGTTCCATCGCAAATTATTCAGCCGCCGGACTGGCATTGAACGAACTCACCAAAGTCTTTATCACGCACTTGCATGTCGATCACTTTGGTTCACTGCCCTACTTGTATAAATTTGGTGGCTGGAATGGGCGCTGGCACGAACCTTTAACTGTATATGGACCCTCCGGATCCAGTGAGGAATATGGCACCAAATGGATGGTGGACGGCATGCTGAAGATGCTGAACTGGCATACCGATGCTTTCGATGTATTTCCCGCAGGAAACCAGATTCGTGTAGTCGAGTTCGATTATAAGGATGACGGCGGTGTTATTTATGACAAGGATGGCGCGACTGTTCGTCATTGGCGCCGAAGCCATGCCAAAGATGGCGCCTCTGCTTACCGACTCGATTGGAAAACACCCGACGGTGAAAATCTATGCTTTGTCTGGACCGGGGACGGCCGCCCCTCCAAGCTCGACCTTAAATATGCAAAGGGCTGTGATCTCTATGTCACCGAGGTACAGACAGAGCTGCTCGGTCTAAGTTCGAAGGTACAGGGGGTGCCGCCTTTTCTCGCACGCTATACCGTCGACACCCATCATACGCCGGGGTACGCCGCTGGATGGCTTGCCAATCAAATAAAGCCCCGATTATTTATGACAACCCATATGCCCTTCGACCCTTATTTGAATGAGGAAACTGTCGCCCAGATACGGGAGTTTTGGAAGGGCCCCTATCACTTTGGGGCACCGGATGGGATAGTGGTCAATATCACCCCACAGCAAGCCTGGGTACGTGAGGGCATACTACCCGACTATCCCAATAACCGTGCTCCACAATTTGATATGTCCAGCGGTAAAGATTTTGTGATACCGCACCCGCGCAAAGCGCGTAAAGATATTCAGCAACAGGAAATACGCGACCTCGAAGTAAATCCAGATCTCTATTACCCAAAGGGATACAAGCCTGAACTTCTAACCGAATGGCCAGTAGATTCGGATCTCGTCTTACCCACAGAAGAAGTACCCGAGTCAATGAGAAAAGGAATGGGGCAAGCGGAAGAGGACAGAGCCAGGTTACGCAAAGCTCATGGGCTGGAAGACTAACGAACCACTAAAGGCGTTCATTATTTAATTTCTCTGGAAATAGACCTAAGAATACTAGTAATAATAGGCTTTATCACTTATCGTCACTCAATTTTTTTACTATGACTCTTTCTACTGTGCCACATTTCCAATATATCCGGCAATAAAATAAAGGTACATCTACTCTAACCCCACTCCAAGCTAAACCGATGCGCCGATATAACAAGAGCTGGAATCAATATCGAAGGAAAAAATTAGAGTTGATGTTTTTTCAAATTCATGTAGAACTACAGCTGTCTTTCTGCAGTTTTAATGCGGCACCTTGAGTAATTACATGAATTATATGCGGCCCTAAATTCTGCTTACAGTGCAGACATTATACTTTCACGATCCTTAGCCCGGATAAAATTTAATAATTGCAACAGTGCTCCGTCTCTTTCCTCTTTGTAGTCTTCCCAGCTGGTTGTCATGGTTAAATCAGGATAGAGAGCATCGCTAGGCGATTCTATAAAACCATAGTATCGCTTGGAAATACTTACACTACGTTTGGAATTTTTTAGCCTGAAGTAGCTAGCTTCAGAGGCAATATTGGGGTCTGCCCCTGTGGGGCTTCCTACCAAAGTAGCATTAAGGATTTGTTGATATTGTGCCGTATTACACATCGCTGCTGACTGAGTACCTGAGTCCATCATCACGAATATACCCTGGCGCCAGTCTAATTGATCCAGCCCCTGAATACAGGCCGAGAGTGCTAAACCAGTATAGAAGTCACCTCCGGGGTTACCACGAAAATCTATCACCAGATTTCGAGCTCCACTATCACGAATAGTATTCTCTATGCCCTCACAGTGTTTCTGTAGCTGTTCGGACTCTGAATAACGATCAAAATTGATATAGACTGTATTGTAATCATTTAGATAACCGAGGCTAATACCGTAAATTTCAAAGTTAAACTTTTGAATATCTGGTTCTGAAACTACATACCGGCTATCAAGGATTGCAAACTCCTGCATTGATACAGACTCCACTGCTACAGAGATAGACTTCCTTTCCTTTGTAAAATTAAATACAGCCAGATTGAGATTTTTACTGACTCCAGTACCATAAATAAATTTATTCACAGTAATATGAAAACTAAAGGATCCCTTAAAGCTACAGGGATTTTCCACATAATTAACATAAGGCAAAAGCCGCTCTCACAACTGTGCTAAGGAGTAATCACCAATGTCCTCTAGCTCTGCCCCCAGTAAGAAATTATACCTCTCCGTTGTATCCACTACTTTGAGTTTTTCACCAAAATATTTAAGGCGGAATGGATAGTGCCTGTGCGATCCGGACATAATATTATAAGAGGTATGAGCATCACCGATACTGCGCACGAGGCGCATCATCTCAACCTCTACCTGAGACTCGTTAATAGCTGGCAAATGCACTATTAATTGATTAACTTCAGAATCAAACTCCTTTTCATTAATATTCACAAAGGGATTGATATGTTTCTCTTTTATCAAGGTTTGTAGCTGAGTGATATCCTCCGCCCACAAAGCACTTTCTTTTGGATCAAGTGCATAGTTTTTGCTTGCGAAAACAAATAAAACTATCCCAAGCAATGATTGGTAATTCATGGGCAATTCCTGCTGAAATAAGAGGGAGAAACTCCAAACTGGTTGTGAAATGCACGGCGAAAACTATCGTAACTAGTAAACCCCACGAGAAGTGCCACTCTCTCCAGTCTTAAAGATTTACAAGTGATCAGATCTCTTGCCCGGTTAAGGCGTAACTGATTTAAGTAGTGGCTGGGAGTACTATTCAGATGCCGCTTGAACAAACGAGTTAACTGGCGCTCACTGAGTGAAGTTTTATCAGCCATATCTGTGACGGTAATGGACTTCTGGTAATTTTCAACCAACCATTCCAGCAGTGGGTTGAGACGCATACTATCGCTGGACTGTACCTGTAACAGGTCCGAATATTGGGATTGACCACCCCGGCGTTGTAAGTAGACCACTAGCTCCTTGGCAACGCTCGCAGCAATTGTATTGCCATAATCTCGGCGAATAATCTCCAAAGCAAGATCAACCCCCGATAAAACACCTGCAGAAGACCATACAAAATCACTTTCTATAAACAGTGGATTTTTTTCCACTTGATAATTGGCAGCCTGTCTAGACAATTGCTGACAATACCGCCAGTGAGTAGTTACCCTGTGGTGTTGATCAGGAAAAATTTTAGCCAACACAAAGGCTCCGGTGCAGATACTCAAAACCTTACTGGCACCTTCAGCAATCCCTCTTAAGGCGTTTAATTGCTTGGCATCCAATGCCAGTTTTCGCATCCCCGTTCCCCCGCAAATAACCAGGTAATCCACTTGGGGAGAATGATAAATATCAGTATCGATAGAAAGTGATTGCCCATACACTGTATTTACTTGTCCGACCGTTAGCCCTAACAAACTACATGAGTAAGCCTCGCTGACAAAACTATTGGCCTCCATAAATGCATCCAAAGGACCAAACAAGTCCAGAGCCTGGAAGCCATCGGCGATAAAAAATCCAATTTTTTGAGTCATCATTATTCCTCCTCGAACACATATTAACGGCCCACCAACGTCGCCTTAGACACAATTACGACATATTAAGACATCTTACCCAGACGATGCATTCTGTGAATGAAGGAAATCGCTTTGTTGATATATAAAGTTGAATAAAAGAAGAGGAATCTGTCATCGAAGTGTCTGATATCTGACAAGACTGATCTTCAGCTTACAGTTCATAAGAAGTGATCTTAATTAATGATAAACGCTCAACTAAGGGCTTCAATGTGACTGAGTGTAATGAAAAGATTATTAGTCAGCACTTTCTATGATCTAATTCATTAAGAGCAAACCCATAAACACTCTAGTAAACCACCCGAATGGAGGATAAAACCTATAAATAAAATGAGTCAACCACCCATTAGGCATTGCAAATCCAACTCTTGAAGTACCAAGATCGACCTGGCTTACAGCTACAGATGCCAATATAATTAAGCTATACTACTAAAAATTCTAGAGCGCAAACCCATTGAGCTCCATTAATAGATAGACAATACATGTATAGTTCATTCGCTCTCTTCGCTCTGCTCTCAACCGCCACCTCACAAAATACCTGCACCGATGGTATTGCGCTAGCCAAAGGAGTAGCTGCAATCTTTGGGGAATATCCCTGGTATAGCCACCATGAAAAGGATTATGTGATACGTAATTACCCCAAAATGTATCTTGTGGTTCCCAAGAAACTCAATGAATCGCTGAAAGCTGGTGGTATACCGAAGGCAACCATCAATAAAGAAAACTGCCAAGTGATCAATGTTTATCTGGCCCGGTAAGAACACAGTATCCCAGCTAAATTATATTCGGAAAAGAACAGCAGTGTAGGGATGATAATCCTCCCCTACTTTCTTGCTGGCGATACATCTGATGTACCACTGTATCCCTTCCAACTTTACGGTATTTTATTTTTCTATCCGGCTATATCCTACAGGTCCTGCTTGGGGTACAAAAACTTAAAGGCCAGATCTAGGCAATGTTACAACTCCGCCAGTGTATATACCGCTGTCAGACTGGCTCCGACCACCAGACAAAGCGGATAGATATTACCAAGAATGAAATATTTTAAAACTGTTAAGCCCCACCCCTGCTGATAGATACGCTTTTGCATTAACAACAGGTACACAGGTATCCACAAAGACAGCAGTACCAGTAGCCAATTGCACAAGGTCTCAATCCATCTATAGTTTTTCAACCAGTCTTGCGTATTTACTACCAGCGTAATTAATAACAAAACAAGACAAATAAACGCATGGCTGTGTAAAGCAACTATCAAGTGCTCCATATATAGGCGGCGTTTAAAGGGACTGATCAACCAAAGCATTAGAGCAAACAGCGGAATCATTAATAGCAGTGTAGAGGGCAGCGCACTGAGAAACGCCTTTTTAAAACGGTTCGGATTCTCGGTAACACTCTCAATATTCTTACTCGCCCGAGCCAGCTCAGAATTGATCCAGCTGTTCATCTGCTCCGGAAATATATCAATTTCTACTATCTCGTGATCCACTTCTGTAATTGCATCCTCCAAGCCTGCGCTGAAATGCGCTTTAGCCTTGCGCTCCTGCTCTTGTTTATCTTCCCTATCCTCCCCTGTACTCGCCTCACCGGAGGCTTTCTGTAATTCAACTACTCGGTTGGCTAAGAGCGCCTGAACCTCGCCCAGTTCAGCAGCGACCTCTGGATTAGTGACGCCCTGCTTTGCTTTCTCTACTTTAACCAGAGCTTCACTCATTTTTTGCTCGGCAGTAGAAATTGCGTCTTCGTTACTAGACCCCGAGTCAGTTCCCGAGCTGAAGTTAATATTCCAGTCACTGCTTAAGCGAATCACAAAAAAACTGGTAACACAAAGAAAGATAAATAAGCGTACGGGACTGACATAACGTACACGACGCCCGGAAAAATACTCTGTAGTCAAAAAGCCGGGGCGCAACAATAGCGAGGGCAGGGTTCGCCAGATGCGTGAATCCAATGCGAGCAAGGTATCAAATAAATCGCCAATTACATTCGAAAAATGTCGGACCATTCCTTTGATTGGTTGCCCACAAACGTAGCAATGCGGTCCCAGTAACGTTGTCTTACAGTTTGCACAATGGGCTTCATGAGCTCCATTCACGCCTGCCGTTTCAGAGACACTCATAATTTACCCTCTTAACATCTCTTCAAGACCTCAGCAGATATCACTATTCATGTTTTTTATAGCTATTCTGCTATCTACTTATTTATTCAACACTTTCTATGGCGTGCTGAAAACACTGGCAATTTTTTACCCTGAACAAGACAAATGGTCTAATTCATAAATCCCCAAATAACAAAACGCGCTCAAGTGAGCGCGTTTGTATATTCTCAGAAAAAGACTTTCGCTTCTTTTACCTTCAACTGTCCTGCAAAAAGCGCGCAATTGTCCGCAAACCATGGCCTTTGGCACCTGTAGCCCAGAGGTCATTGGCGGCGGGTTGGTAGGAGCCCGAGAGGTCCATATGCACCCAGTTGTTACCCTCTTCCGGAACAAAACGTGCCAGAAAGGCCGCTGCAGTGGAGGCTCCGGGGCTGCCTTCTATTCCGATATTGGAGATATCCGCAAAGCTCGAAGGCGTTTGCTCCAGATGGAAGCGCTCCAGCGGCAGGCGCCAGGCCTTTTCACTTTCCCGAGCGGCAGCATCCAATACCTTCTGCGCCACTTCATCCTCAAAGCTGAATACCGAATTAAAGTCGCGGCCTACGGCCATTTTTGCAGCACCCGTCAAAGTGGCAGCATCCAACAACCAGCGAGGCTTATCTTCACCCGCGGCAAGCAGGCCATCAGCCAATACCAGACGCCCCTCCGCATCAGTATTTAACACTTCAACCGTCACACCGTTTTTATATTCGATAATATCGCCCAGCTTAAAAGCGTGACCGGAGACGAGGTTTTCCGCGCAACAAAGATACAGTTTTACCCTTTTTTGCAAGCCTCGGGCGATCGCCAGCGCAAGGCCGCCAGTTACCATGGCGGCGCCACCCATATCGGATTTCATCGTGGCCATATTGTTGGAGGGTTTAATGCTGTAACCGCCGGAGTCAAAGGTAATGCCCTTGCCCACCAGGCAGGTATCCACCGGAGCATCAGCCTTGCCAGTGGGGTTGTAATCCAGCTGCAACATCACCGGCTCACGTACACTACCGCGGCCTACATTATGAATCCCGACAAATCCCTCTTGCAGAAGCTCATCTCCGGCGATAATACGGAAGCTCACAGCCTGAGGCGCAATCTTTTGCAACATGCCCGCAGCACTTTCCGCGAGTACTCTGGGCGGGACATCCTCTGGAGTGCCATTGGTAATCTCGCGAACCCAACGCGCGGCGCGCTCGCGTGCGGCCAGTTCTTGTTGCTCTTTGGCGTCCTCCGTACCCCAATCGATTGTTTTACTAACACGCGGATTGAAATAACCGGCCCAAAAAGCCCAGCGGCGTTCTATATCCCAGCCCTCACCGCTGAGCGCCACTTCAGTAACCCCCATGCCATCGAGGCGACGCGCCCCTCTCTGTGCGGCGAACAGGGCGGCACCTTTGGCTGCGCCAATATGGATATAGGCCTCGCTGCCGTTAAAGCTGAGTAGTGCAGCCTCTCCCCAGGGTTCCTCTGCCGTACCTTCAACCAAATGAACGCGCATTACCTTTGCCATACAACACCTTTTTTGAAACTTGTGTGCCAATTTTATTGGGATTCTTGCTGCATTCTAACAGTACGTCAAAAATACTCGACGATTGCACCGCAACGAGTGCGACGGATAAACTGTCAGCAGGAAATAGAATAAACCTTCAGGAAAAAAAGATCTTAGGGAACGTTCATGGCCGAATCCTGCCACTATCACGCCAGTGCCGACGCATCCTGGCAGTGCCAGCCCTGTCAGCGCAAATACTGTAGCGAGTGTATCCCCGGTTCCCGTGCTAACTACCAGGGTCTCGGGCCCGAGTGCCCACTATGTCGCAACCCGGTGGAATATATCGGCGCCAGTAACGGTGCAAAACCATTCTGGCAAATGGGGCTTTTCTACTTTCTCTACGCACTGAAACCCGGCCCCCTGGTGATTATGGCACTGGCGGCCGGCGCCAGTTTACTGATCTCGGGCCTGGGGCTTTTAGCTATTGTGGCCCTGGTGGGTATTGTCGCCCTGGTGAGCCGCTACAACCTGTTGGTTATCGAGCGGCTGGCCAGTGGACAGTTAGAGGCTCCGGGGATAAGTGATGCCCTGGACGGCAACAGCGCACCACTGTTTTTAAAAGTCATCGCCATGACTTTGATCGCCGGTTTTGTCGGTTACAAACTATTTGCCCTCGGCATGGGTGTAGTACAAGTTTATGCCTTCGTACTGCTCCTGCTGGCGCCAGCGGCTATGATTGTCCTGGCGCTAGAGCACAGCCTGCGCGCGGCCATTAACCCACTCAAATTACTGCAATTTACATTGATCATCGGCTGGCCCTATTGGCTACTCTGGCTCACCACCACCGCAGTCTCCGCCGCGCCCAATCTGTTTATGGCCATCGCCGCGGAGAAGTTACCGCCCTGGTCCCTGGGCCCAGTGATCGCCGCCACCACCACGTATTTCTATATCGTTACCAGCGCCATGATGGGTTATATCTGCTTGTCGCGGCAGCAGAAACTGGGCATTCAGGCGGACCCGGATGACGATAACCTTTTTATGGAAGAAGAGGCGTTCAGCCGCGCACGGGCCTTGGCGGATGCACAAATATTAATGCGTGAATCCGATTTCCAAGCCGCGCGCCAAGCCCTGGTGGATGGGCTGCGCCGCCACCCAAACGACGAAGCCCTCAACGAGCGCTACTATCGTTTATTGTTGGCGACCCAGGACAAAAAAGCCCTGCGCGAACTCGGGCCGCATCTACTGGACAAGTTTGTACAACTCAACCGACCCCACAAAGCGGCGGAACTCTATCTCGCCACAGAGCCGGTACCTCCCATCACAAAGCCCGAAGTTCGCCACGCACTGGCCCAGATACTCTACCAACAGCACAAGTATCAACCGGCGGCACAGCTACTGAACAATCTGCACAAAGAAAATTATCCTCAACTGGATGCCGCCTATCTGCTGCTGGCACAGGTTTATATCGATGGGCTAAATCGCGAAGATCTGGCCAGGAAATTGTTGCAGTTCGTGCGACAAAAATTTCCCGACAGCCCCCTGCGCAGTCAAGTCGAGACACTCAGAAAAGTGTTAAATAGCAGCGAGGCCGCAAACTAAAGGTATGGGTAGCAGTACACACCCATAGCGCGCAGCTGAGCAGGGGGCTAAAGGCTCAGCGGGGATGCTCTATATCTCCGTGATCCACCAGCTCCCAGGGCAACCCCTTGTTGCGGTAGATTCTCTTATTTTTATTGGGATAGTCGGCCACATCGTGATCCAGGCGCTGCCCCACCACAATGCAGCGCAGGGTTTCATCGCCGGTATTTTCCATCACATGAGGCAAACCACCGGCCGGATAACCGACAAAGTCCCCCTCAGAAACCGCATAAGTCTCTTCGCCAATTTGCACTTGCCCCTGTCCTTGTAGGAGATACACACACTCATCCTCAAATTTGTGGCAGTGATATTCTGTGGACTCATACCCCGGTTCTATTTCAATAATATGAAAGCCAAAACCAGTTATCCCGGTCATATCTCCCAGGGATTTATTGCGACGCACCGCATTGGGATTGAGGAAATGCACTTTGTGTTCGCCTTCCATTTCCAGAATTTCTTCTTTTTTTACAATCGATCGATTCATACCGCTCCCTTTCCAGTTAGACCTTATTGTTGTCGGTTAGCGTTAGCCTTTTAAAACCCAAGCCAATGGAAAACTGCTGCTTCTAGGGCTGCCCAGAGGTCTCCATAGCCCGAGTCAATTCCATCGTTTCCCTCGCGCGCGCCTCCTCGCCAATACGCCGGTAATAGTTGACCAGAGCCGTGCCCAGCTTCGGGATTAAAGGGTGCTGCACCTGCTGGGCAATCAGCCTGTTGAGCAGCTCATCCAGCCAGGACCAATGCTTAGCTTCGGCAGCGCGGCGCGCCATGAGCAAGCAGACCTTGGCTGTGAGGGCGCGGGGTTTTTGCGTGGCATTCAGATAACGCTGGTAACCAGCGGCGAGGATGCGCGTATCAATAGCCGGGTTGGCCCCCTGGGCGAACAGCGCCAAGTTGGCGCGGTGGAAGGCTTCGCTATCTGGGCTGATCGCCGTCAAATCGATATAACGCTGAATCAGCGGCAAGTTATCTGGATACTGGCGCACCGCTGCCGCAGCGGCCTCAGCGGCCTCAAGCAACTTGCCCTCCTCCTGGAATCGGTCGATACGGGTCAGCGCACTTTTCTGTGGCGAGGGGAGCTCTTCCTCCTCTTCCGGCATCGCCTGTACCGGTGGGCGCCAGTAGAGCAGCATCAGGGCCAGGACAAAACCAGCCAGCAAACCACCGGTGTGGGCCCAATAAGCAATGCCCGCATCTCCATAAAAATAACCGAATACCTCCTTACCCAGCCACAGGGGCAGTACCATCAACGCCGGCGCACTGAACTCACCAAACATAAATCCGAGCGTGTAAAAAAAGCGCAGGCGACGCACCCCGTAAATGGCCACGAACATGCCCATAATTGCCGACACGGCGCCAGAAGCACCGACCATCGGCACATGGCTGCCCGATTCCACCAGCATATGCAGCCCGGCCGCGGCCAAACCGCCGATCAGGTACAGGGTAATAAACCAGAGCCCGCCCAGAGCCAATTCCACCGACAGGCCAAACAGCAACAAAAACACCATATTGCCGATCAGGTGATCCCAGCTGCCGTGCAGAAACATATGCCCAAACGCCCCCGAAATAGTGGGCTCTGCCGGGGTCAATCCCAGGGCCAAGCTGCTGACCTGATCGCGCAGTTCCGCGAAGTTCTGACGCTGCTGTAGCCATTCGGTCTGCCCTTCCAGCTCCAACTTGGGCAACAGCCACTGGTGAAATTCCGGGTTCCATAACAACTCCCGGTAAACAAATTCCTCTCCCTCCACATCCATCTGCAGACGCCACTCAGGATGTTCTTCATTGACGTAAATAAGGAAATGCTGCTCCTCCAATTCCGGCAGATCACTGGAAAAATAGTACTCTTCGGCCTTCTGCCAGCGGGCTTCATCGCCGCCTTGGTAGAACACAAACATCAGCAGATTGGCGAGAATCAGCGCAAAGCACATCAATGGCGGGCGACGCCAGTCCGGCTTGTTCTGGATGGGGATAATCAGCACGGGCATTTCCTTATTGATATTGCACGAGCGCCCGGTAGCAAAACCCAGCAATAAGAAATCAGGTCGATAGGGCTGACACTCACGCCAGCCGCTTGAAAAATACTACGCCTATTTGCCGCAACTCAAGGCCCAACCACCCCCAGCGACCTTACTTCTTCATCGCGCGGGTAATTACCGCAGGCACATCCCAACTGCGCAGGTGCAGGTCCCGCTGAGGGAAAGGCACTTCGATACCCTTCTCGCGAAACTCGCGCAGCAGCTCCAGGTTATAGAGCGCATAAGAATCGCCCAGGGAGGTAACCATATTACTGTTCACCCACACCACCAGTTTAAAATTAAGCGCGTTATCGCCGAATGCCATCAGCCACACTTCGGTTTTACGCTTCCAGTCGGTGTGGGTGATATTGACCCGAGAGGCGGCCTCCAGTGCGGCCTCGCGGACCAGGTCGGGGTCTGAGGCGTAGGACACCCCAAAAGAAACATGAATGCGCCGCACCGGATCGTCCAGGGTATGGTTGATCACCCGCCCTGCGACAAACTCCGTATTCGGCACCAGGATATCCACATTGTCGCGGGTGGTAATGCGGGTCGAGCGCACATTGATATCGCGGATACGCCCAAACACACCGGACTCCAGCTCCACCAGGTCCCCCACTTTGAGCGGACGCTCAAACAATAGAATTACCCCCGAGATAAAGTTGGAGAATATCGCCTGCAAGCCAAAGCCGATGCCCACAGACAGGGCACCGGCTACCAGCGCCAGCTTCGAAGTATCCAGGCCCAGCATGCTCAACACCACAATGAGGGCGGCACCAACATAGGTGTAGTGCAGCACTCTGCTCAGGTTGTACATGGAAGATTCACTGGCGTGCTCCCTGCGCACCAGCCGGTGCAGGAAGGCGCGGGTCAGCACCGACAATAACCAGGCGCACACCAACACAAAGACCATCTTGGCAATCAGGCGTAGGGTGATAGGATTTTGCGCAATGGTAAACAGTTGGTAATCGGCCAGGGTGCGCCAGCGTTTGTACACTTGGCGGCCGGTCAGAGATAAGCGCTCGCGCACGGTAGCCCACCAGCCCTGGCGCTCCCGGTAGACCTCCAGCTGGGCCTTTTCGTAGCGCTGGATATCCTGCTCCAGGTCGTTGGCCCGCGCCAGGCCACTGCCAATGCGCTCGAAATACGCCCACCAGCGGCTCAGGTCTGCATCTTCCGCCTCATCGCGCCAGGCCACCACTTGTCGCTGGCGAATCGCCAGTTCCCTCGATGTGCTCTCGATCACCACATTGGCGTTTTGCAGTAATTCGCGGCTCACCACCAGGGGGGACTCCTCATCCTGCGGATTCAGCACAAAGTTGATGGATTGCAGCAACTCGCTCTTGCGCTTGCCTAAGTGCTCCTCCAGCAGGTCCACCTCCAGCTGCATCAGCGTGAGGTCCTTTTTCATATTGATATCGGGATCGGTAGAGAGGTCTGTAGTACTCTGGATACTGGTGCGAGTGGCGGCGATACGCTCGATTTTCTTCTCTCTGTCGCCAATTGTTTTTTTCAACTTCTCGGCGTCTTCCTCACTGAACTGCAGGTCGTCGAGCATGCGCCGCAGCTTAGTTTCCGCTAGATCGATTTTCTCCTGCCAAGTACCGAGAAACCCGTTCACACTCTCCAGCTGTTCGATAATATTCAGGTGATTAATCTGCGCCAACAGCAGCGCCTGTGCCGCCGCATCCTCCTCACTGCCCTTGGCATCGCGCAACACAATGACTTGTTTGCGCAGTTGCGCCAGGGACTGGGAACGGCTGTCTCGCAACTGACGCGCCTCCAGTTGCACCCCACTCAGGCGGCGCTTCCCTCGACTGATCGCGGCATCGGCGCTGGCCCAGTCTAAAACGGTAGGATTTTCCGGAAACTTTACCTCCGGCATCAGCTCAACTTTTTGATACTCCTGGCGCTTTTTCCAGGTAACCGCCACCCCCTCCAAACTCTGGGTGATTTTTTCAGCCCCTTTTTGCAGCCCCTCCTCCTCTTCAGGCAAGTCCTTTTGCCATTCGCTCCAGCCCGTTTGCAGGGCCTGTAACCACTCCCTTCGCTGTTCCGGCGAGGCGCTGGTCCACGCGGTCCACCAATCGGCGCTGGGGTCGGCAAAATCCGGCACCTCAGGCTGAAACTCCTTCGGTTTGGAGCCGGGTAACTGAGCCTGTGCCGTCAGGGAAAAAAGCGCGAGAAAAATTAGGCAGAGGACAAGGGGGAGTCGGCGAGAAAATCGATGCTCGGTGCGCGTCTTGTACTTGTATAAATAGGAATAACCACCAGCGCCCAGCATAAGTACATCTGTCCGTGAAGCAGCATCTGCAAGGGGGAGAGCCTGCCCCTAAGGGCTTATTTTTTGAGTGTAGCCGAGAGCGGCCATGCTCCCAGAACGGGCAGGCTTAAGTAGGATTAGTAGCGTCTGCGCTCGTACCCGCGCATACAGTTGAGGTACTGCCTGCGATAGGCGCGCGAACTGGTCACTGCGGCTCTGCCGGGTTGGCGCGCACTTCTCACCAAGCTCTCTGCCCTCGCCTTACAAAATAATTCCCGGCGACCAAGACCTCGGTGCGAGCGGCGTACAGGCCGCGAACTGCGCAACTGACTGACACGTCGGGGGGATTCGTATTTGGAGGGGTAGGCCCGCGGGTAAACTTTCACCTGAGGCGCGAGGGGATTGCGATTGTAGTTGCGCCAGTTGGCCGGGGGTGTGACCACGACAAATTGGTTGTCCTTTGGGTCAAACTCAAAGAAGGTGCCATTCCCAGCCCGCCGATAATCCTTGCCCTCCAGGTAAAATGCAGTCCCGGTGGGCACTTCTGGCACCCTAGCGCCCAGTGGCGGTTCCACTCGGGTATAGCCATCTGGTCCCTGCCGATAGAAGTATCCGCCTACATAGAAGTAGATCTCATTATTGGCTTCGATTAGGCGCGCCCCGTCCGGGAGGCGCACCATCTGCGTCTCCGCCAGGGGTGCCGAAGTCATGGTCAGTAACAGCAGGGCAAACACGAAACGCATGAAACACCTCAACGAGCAATTGATACTCGCGGAAGTGTATTGTCATGGAAAATTGTTCCCCAATTTATTTAAGGGAAACTGTGACCGGAAAATAAGTCAGCTACCCCCCTGAATACTCATGCCGTCCTCATCGCGCACCACTTCGGAGAGTATCTTCACCTCCTGCCCCGGTTGCAGTCGCTCGGCACCGCGCACGATCACCCGGTCCCCGCTGGCTAAATCGCCATAGACCCCGATCCATTCACCATCACCACTACCCAGACGCACAGTCAGGCGCTCCGCTTTTTTCTCCTCATCCACACGGAATACGAAGGTATCGCCATTGCGTAGTACCAGCGCATCCCGCGGCACCGCCATAGTGGCGCGGGCCTCAGATAAGGGCACGGCCACCTGCACTGGCATTCCCACAATCCAGTCCCACTGCTGCGGCGCACTCTGTGGCAGCTGCACCATCAGTTTGACTCTGCGTGAATTATCGCTGGCCACAGGCACAAACTGGCGCACCTGGCCGGTGAAAATCCGCGTGTTGACACTTTCTCCCTCGGAGCGCGATACCGCGTCACTGCGCACCGAAATAGTGTCACCGGCACCGATCAGGGGCAGTGCCGCCAGGGGAATATCCGCCTCGACCTCCAGCTGAGACATATCCAGGGCGCGCAGCAGCTCTGAGCCTGTGCGCACATACTCCCCCGCCTGCAATTCGCGACTCACCACTAAGGTGTCGAAGGGGGCATCAATGGTGGCCTTGGCGAGTTCGTAGACGCGCCGGTCCCGCTCGATTTGCGCGGCCAGAAGATCCTGAGCCATGGCTTCGCGCTCGGCCTGCTGTTCCTCCAGTGCCGCGCGGGAAGTGCTGTTGGTTTCGGCCAATTTACTGAGGCGCTGCAGCTGCGCGTCCAAATAGGTAAGACGCGCCTGCAGCTGGGCGATGCGACTCTCACTATTGCGCAACTGCAGGCGCCAGTGGGTGGCATCCAGCTGGGCCAGACGCTCGCCCTTTTTCACCAGACTGCCGGGCTCAGCGACAAACTCCAGCACGCCGTCCAGCTCTGAGGAAATGCGGATATCGCGACGGCTCACCACCTCTCCGGCAGACCACTGACTGGGCGCCATTTGGCGAGTCTCGGCCCTGTCCACGGTGACCGCCACCGCGCCGCTCTGGGCCAATACCGGCCCAACAACAAAAGTGAGGGTGATACCGGCGAGTAACTTCTTCATTGGGAATTCCTCAAGGCCAACCTTTGGCGCAGGCGGGTGAATTGCGGCAGCGGCAGGTTTCCGGTCTGTAACAGCGCCGGCAACAGAATCAAGGTAAACAGGGTACTGACCGCCATACCGCCGACAATCACCGCGGCCAGGCCGCGATAGATCACACTGCCCTCCCCCGGTGCCACAAGCAGAGGCAGCATGCCGAACACGCTGGTCAGGGTGCTCATAAAAATAGGCCGCAGACGCAGACGCAACGCCTGTTCCACCGCCTCCACACGCGTCGAGCCGGCCTCCTCCGCAGCGCGGGTTTGGTGCACCAGCAAAATGGCGTTGTTGACTACCAGCCCCAGCAAGATGACAAAGCCGATCATGGTGAGTAGGTCGAGGGGCTGAAAGCCAATCAAATTCAGTAGCTGCAGCGCCAGCACGCCGCCCACCGTGGCCAGCGGTACCGTTAACAGCACCAGACCGGCATCGCGCAGGGAGCGGAACAGGGCGCTCATCAATAAAAACAGAATCAGTAGCGCCAGAACAAAATTTTGCGACAGAGAGACCAGGGCCTTGTCCAGGTCGCTGGCGTTGCCACCCACCAGGATGCTGCCATCGTCGGGCAGGGCCTCGCGGATCTGCGGCAGGACCGCTTCTTCCAGCTGGGCGCGCACTTCTTCTAGGGAGACGTCATCCGGCGGCACGATATTCAGGGTGATGGTGCGGCGGCCGTCCACTCGGCGCAGGTTGCCCGGCCCCACAGTGCGCTCCACACTGGCGAGTTGGCTCAGCGATACCACCTCGCCACGGGGAGTGACCAGCGGGGTGTTTTGCAGCTGCTCGGGGGTGCTCCAGGGCTGTGCTTTGAAGATTACATCGAGGCGTTTTTCCCCATCGAAGTATTCGCCCACGTAGAGGCCGTTGCCGAGGGTGCGGATCAGGCCGCCCATATCCTGACGGTTCCAACCCTGCTCCAACATGGCGCGATCGTTGGGGCGCACAGTCAACTCCGGCTCTGAGAGCGACAGACCCGGATTGGTTTGCACCGGTGTCCCCGGCATCACCTCTTCCATCACCTCCACACCGCGGGCGGCGGCGCGCATCAGGCCATCGGCATCGCGGGCCTGTAGATGTAGCGCAATGCGGCGATCACCGCCAAACTGGCCGAACAAATTGCCGCGCGCGGCAAAGCCCTGAAAATCGGGAATATCCACCAGAATTTCTTCACGCAGCAGCCGCTCCATCTCTTTGGCTTGATCCATATCTTTAACGCGCACCCCCATGGTACCGCCGTTGGGCCAGGAAATAATGTAGTAGTTCTTCAATTCCGGTTGGCGCTCGCCGCTCATGTAAGGCGCCATGCGCCGATCCAGCTCGTTGACGATTTCCTTCTCAATCGTCTTGGTGTTGGTCGACGAAGGAAAATTCATCCATACATCTACCGCATCTCTTTTTACCGGCGGTAAATAATCGAGGTTGGGTAAGAAAAAATAAGTCGCGGCAATAGGCACCAGTAAGAACCCGCCGATCACCTGCCAGCGCCGCGCGCGCGTACTGGTTAGCGCCATCACACGGGCAGTGATTTTTTCCCACACCCGCGCCAAGCGGTCCTCATTGGAAATCGGCGGCAACCACAGCTTTGCCGCCAGCGGCACTATGGCCACAGCAGCGAGCAGGGAAAACACGACTGCCACAGCAATAGTCAGGGCTAGGTCACCAAACACCTGCCCCTCGACACTGTTGAGGAAGAAGACCGGCAGGAAGATCGCCACCGTGGTGGCCGTGCTCGCCAACAGTGCCCCCCACACCTGTCCAGCCCCCTGCTCCGAGGCCTCCTCGGGCCCCAGACCTTTTTCGCGCAGGCGTACAATATTTTCCAACACCACAATCGCGGCATCGAGCACCATGCCGGTAGCGAAGGCGAGGCCGGCGAGGGAAATCACATTCACACTGCGGCCGGCAGCGGACAGGACGACGAAGGTGGAAAGCAGAGAGATGGGAATGGCGGCAGCCACAATCAGGGTGGCGCGCATACGTCGCATAAACCACCAAAGCACCCCCACCGCCAGGAGAATACCCAGTATCAGGTTACCGCCGAGTAAATTGAGAGCGCGGTAGACGAAGACCGAGGCATCGAAAGACTGCACCAGCACCAACTGCTCGTTTTTCAGCTTGGTGTCATTGAGCTCCGCCACTTTCTTTTTTACCCGCTCCAGGGTGGCGAGCATATTCGCATCGTTGGTGCGGTTGATGCGCATAGACACCGCAGGGTTGCCATTTTGTGTGGTCACCCCGCGCGACTCCGATGGCCCCACACGCACCTCAGCGATATCGCCGAGGCGCACCGGCTGGCCGTTGCGCCATTCGAGCACCAGCTCGGATAAATCCTGCGGCTGGTATTCGCCAACAAAACGCAGGGTGTAACGGCGCCGCCCCACATCGGTGAAGCCACCGGAAACATCCCGCGCCGAGGCCAACTGGCGGCTGATCGCCGGCAGCTGAATGCCCAGGTCGGCGGCCTTCCAGGGATCGAAAATTACCTGCAGTTCCTCCTGTGCGGCGCGACCGGACTGGGCCTGCACACTGGCGACACCGGGCACAGACTCCAGCTCCGGGCGCAAAACATCCTCAATCAGACCGGCGTAGTCGTCGAGGTGGTGGGGATTGCCGGGAAGTTTCTGTAAAAAGAAATAAGTGAGTGCGGTGGCATCCCCGCCCCAACCGCCCAGCATCACCCGCGGCGGCTCGGCATCCCGCGGCAGCGGTGGCAGGCTACTCATTCGGCTGATGACATCGATCAGCACTTTGTCCATATCGGTGCCCATGGTGAATTCCAAGTTCACCCAGGCGCCCCCACGGCCCGCGTTCACCTGCATCATTTCCAGGCCAGTCAGGCCCTGCAGTACCGATTCGATGGGCTCGACAATTTCCGCTTCCACCTCTTTGGGCGCGGCGGCGCGCCAACCGGCCTGGATGGTAATGCGCGGGTTTTCGATATCGGGGAAGAGTTGTACCGGTAGGCGACTGGCGAGAAAGGCTCCCAGCAATACGGCGAGTACCACGGCCACACCAGCGGCGGCGGGATTTTTTAGAGCGGCTTTTGTCAGCGCCATTCCATAGGCCCTTATTTTATATTCACGATTAACCTGGCAATGACCTAGAAAAGTCTTTATCTACCTGCACGGTCTCCCGTAAATACTGACGCAGAATCATAAAATTGCAGGTTTTTCCCGGCTTACGCCCAACTAATTTTTTCGGAAATACGTACCGATTTTGTCAGCAAACGTATTACTCCCGGGACTCTGGCTAGGCGCCAACAGCTGCACTTTCTTGTGCCGTGCGATACACCCAACGGCAAATGCTGCCGGGCGATGGTGGGAAGGCTACTGCAATAAAAAACGTAAACAAGGGTATTGCGACAAAGTGCCGGGAATTATCGGTCAGGCCACCAGACGATTTTCCACTCGCACTGCAAACGAAAAAACTCAGAGAAAATGCTGTACTTTGTTCTTGTAGCTGCGGCTCATTTTCAGGCACTCACCATTATCCAGCACCAGGTGATACTCGCCGTTAATATGGGCACGGATTTCCCGCACGCGACTCAGATTCACGATAGTGGAGCGGTGAATTCGCTGAAATAATTTGGGGTCGAGCTGTTGCTCCAACTCCTTCATGGTGATGCGCATCACATGGGTTTCCCCCAGGGCATGCACACACATGTAATCACCGGCGGCATCGATCCAGTCGATTTCCCGGGCCGGCACCAGAGTAATTTTTCCGGAGTCCTTCACCGCAATTTTATCCGGGTAGGCGCTGCCGGCGAACTGACCACTCACCAGTTTTTGCTCTAGCGCCTGCGGAGATTCCCTGGTCAGGTCCGCCACGGCTTCCAACAACTGTTCGCGTTGTATGGCGATATCCGCGGTAGCCATTTTTTCCCGCGCGCGCGTCAGCGCCAATTGCAGGCGCTCCTCCTCGATGGGCTTGAGCACATAGTCCACCGCATTGACTTCGAAGGCCTCCACCGCGTACTGGTCGTAGGCGGTTACAAATACGACCTGCGGCAGCTTTTGCAGGGGCATCTGTTGGACCAGTTGCAGACCATTGATACCGGGCATCTGGATATCCACAAAAGCCACATCGGGATTCATCTGGGGGATAATCTCCAGGGCCTCGCGGCCATTGCCGCACTCGGCAATCACCTCGACGCCAGGCATCTGCTCCAGGCGCAGGCGCAGGCCGCGGCGTGCCAGGGGTTCGTCATCGACAATTACTGCGGTCAGGTTTTCAACTGCACTCATCTCGTTATTCCTGTTCGTAGGGAATGCGAATATTCACCGACAGGCCACCCTCGGGGCGGTTGCGGAAACGCACTCTCTGATCATCGCCATACAGGGCGCGCAGTCGCTCACAGGTGTTGCGGATACCAACACCGTAACCCTTGCCAACCAGGCGCAATTCCTCTTCCGGCATACCCGGACCATTGTCGCTCACTTCAAGCAATAATTCCCCGGCAAAAACCCGCCCCTTGATATTGATCTCTCCGCCGCTCTCTAGCTGGGAAATCCCGTATTTAATCGCATTTTCCACCAGGGGCTGTAACAACAGGCTAGGCACCAACGCCAGGGACGACTCCCCCTGCAGATCCAGGCTCACCCCAAGGCGGTCGGCAAAGCGCACCTTCTCGATATCCAGATAGAGCATCAATGCCTCTACCTCCTTGGCCAGAGTGACCTTCTGCATAGGGTCATTGTCCAGGGAGTGACGCAGAAACTGTGACAGCCGCGTCACCATATTGTTGGCAGTGCGTCCGTCATTATCCAAAATCAGGGTGGAGATCGCGTTCAGGGTGTTAAACAAAAAGTGGGGGTTCAACTGATAGCGCAGCATTTTCAGCTGAGCCTGGTGCGCCATAGATTCCGCGCGCAAGGCCTTGGCCCGCTGGGTCTGCGAAGACTGGTAATACTTTATGCCGTAATACAGCGCCGCCCAGGTGGTGAGAATCAAAAACGAATAGGAAAACCAGTACATGGCCAGCACGGCAGGGTGTTCGTCGCTCTCTTTGCCGTAGAGCCACAGTGAACCGCCAAACTTGATCGCCGCCCACACCGCAGCGGCGCCCACGACCAATAACACCGAGCCGAGGAAGCGGGTCGCCGGGGGTTTGTTCCACAGACGCCGGAATCCCTGGCGCATGACTTCACTGAGGAAAATTCCGGCGACGGTGGCCACGGCGATATAACCCGAGTGGATCCAATGGTCCTTTACCCAGAAAAAGCTGCCGACAAAAGTCAGCAGGGTATAGCCGGCCCAGCCACTGAGCTGCAGGGCCCAGTATTGAGACCCGTGGCTCGATAGGCGCTGTGAAAGCCACTGAAATGCTTTGTTTCCCATAATCTCCCGCTAGAGGCATCAGAAAATAGCGCCGATTTGACACTTTTGTATGGCTTCATACTAAATGGGGCCGATCGCCGACGAAACACCAACCGGCGCAGCACAGGGACAAACTGCCGCATGACACTCTGGTTATTCAAATCCGAACCCGATGAATACAGCCTGCAAGACCTCGCCGCCGAAGCCTCTGGCTTCGGTCGCTGGGATGGCATTCGCAACTATCAGGCGCGCAACTTCCTGCGCGACCGAGTCGCCATAGGTGACGGGGTGCTCTTCTACCACAGCGCCTGCAAAATACCGGCGGTGGTAGGCACCGCCGAAGTGGTGCGCGCCGCCTACGCGGACCCCGCCCAGTTCGACCCCGAGAGCAAGTATTTCGACCCCAAGGCCAGTGCCGACAAGCCCCGCTGGTACTGTGTGGACCTGGCCTGGCGCAGCGAATTCGCCCGCCCTGTGCCCCTGGCCGACATCAAGAAAAACCCGCAGCTGACGGAGATGGTTTTGGTGAAGCAGGGCCGTTTGTCGATACAGCCGGTGCGTCAAGAGGAGTGGGATAGCATCGTAAAATTGGGGGGGAAATGAATCGAAGGGGACGGCACCGATTACCGTCCCCCAATGAATTCTCCTTGCCCGCCGCTTATCTTTCGTGCCGCTCTTCATCCGGCCGCGGCGGATTGCGCCCCACGCTGTACCAGTCCAATTTCCGCGTCAGCACCATAGTGCAGCCGAGTACTCCGAACACCAGCAGCGATCCCATCAACAGGGCGTAGTCCTCGGCACTGAGCAGGCCGTAGAGAAGTGCATAGAGCGCTGCCAGCAGTCCGGCAAATCCCAAACCGCGGTGCCAGCTGCGCAACACTGCGCTGGTGTAGAAACCAATCAAACCCACACACGCGCTGGCGGACAATACATAGGCCTTGGCAAAGGCAATATGTTCAGACAACGACAGCAGAAGCAGGTAGAACAACGCCAGTGCCAGTCCCACCAGGGCGTATTGTACCGGGTGCACAGCCAGGCGCTTGAGGATCTCGAAGAGGAAGAAGGTGGCGAAGGTCAGAGTGATAAACAGCAGAGCGTATTTGATCGCGCGGTCTGTCTTTAGATACTGATCCACCGGATCGAGAAAACTCACACCAAAGCGGCTTCCAAGCAGGTTCTTACAGTGACTCCCCCCTCTGCAGCGCTGCAATATTTCTTCCAGGTTGGTGGCGAAAAAACTGGTCTGCCACTCGGCAGTGAAACCGCTATCGCCCACTTGTCGGCGGGTGGGCAGGAAATCCCCAAAGAAACTCGGGTGCGGCCAGTCGGCACTCATTATCACACGGCTGTCGCGGCCCACCGGCACCAAGCTGAAATCCTCGGTGCCCTGCAGTTTGAGATCGAAAGCAAATTCCAGGGTCTGACCACCTTCGCGCTCCAGCGCTGGTAGTACGGCGTGCACGCCATCACCGAGAATTGGCGCGCCACTGCCGGGGGCAAATTCCAGGATCTGATTGTTCAGGTGCAGTTTCAGATCATTGCGGATACCGCGAATATCGTTGATACCCACGGAGAGATAGGGTGTACCCAAAAGATACTGGTCCAGGTCGGCGCCAAGGCCCAACTTCTCGGGCACGCGAAACAGGCCGCTGACCTTGCTGTCGCTATGGTACAAAAGCGCCTCATAAATACCACGCGCACGCCGCTCTGTGGTCAGATCAGTCTCAAAGACAAAACGCTCCGGCAGAAAGTATAAGTGCCCCCGCTCCTCCCGCTTTTCTTTGTAGCGCTCTCCCGTTTTTTCGTTCGTCATCCACTGCCAAAACGTCTTGACGTAGGGCACCACCAAAATGGGGCCGGTGATTTGCTGGTTGTAACTGGAGCTGCGCGCAATATCGTCAATCACCCCATCCTGATAGCGCTTTCGCTCAGTAATCAGGCCATCAATCATGGTCAGCGGAATCAATAAAAGCAGAATCAAAATGGCAATAGCGCCCAATTTAAAAGCCAGGGCTCGGTTCATGGTTCAGACCTCAATGTCGGGTTTCGATCTGCCCAGTCTGAGCGACCGATGTGGCGCATCGGTGGAGGCGGGAAGGAAATTGGAAGGAGATTGTGTGGATTTTTATGGAGCCGGTTCAGGCTCCAGGCAATAGCAGGCGGACTTCAACGCCCCCCTCGACGTTGTCGATGGCCAGGTCGCCGCCATGCAGCTCGGCCACCTCCTGTACAAAATTGAGCCCCAGGCCCGTGCTCTTGTGCCCACCATCGGGCCGAGGTAGCGAGTAGAAGCGCTCGGTCAGACGCCCCAGGGCATACCGGGGTATCGCCTCGCCCACATTGTATAAGCGGAGTTCAACCCGCTGTTCGCGCCGCTCGGCACTAAAGCGGATTAGCCCGGCGGGAGCCGTGAAATCCAGGGCATTATCGAGCAGGTTCGCCAGCGCCTGGCGCAGTAAGAAGCGCTCGCCGCAAAGTTGCAGCGCCGGTTCCAGCGCCAGCTCTACGCGCAACCGCGCCTTAGTGATTCGCGCCCCCTGTGCCTCGAGCAGCTCCTCCAGTAGTGGCCCCAGTGGCACCCCCACGCGCTCCTCCAAACCCTGGCGCTGCTCCACCTGAGCTAAGTGCAGCAAACGTTCACTCAGCTGCTGCAGGCGCGCTGTCTCCCGCTGAATATTGTTCACAAAACGCTGGCGCTGCACCGCTGGCATATCGCTATCGAGCAACTCCGCCGCGCCGTGGATGGCCGCCAGGGGGCTCTTCAATTCGTGGGTGAGGGTGTGCACATAGCGCTCTACATAATCCCGGCCCTCCAGCTCGTTGCGCATCTGTTCCACCGCCGCGGCCAATTGCCCCAATTCGCCGCTGGGTAGACGCGGCGGTTTCACCCGACGGCCCGCACTGGCGGCCTTGGCGTAATCGGTCAGTTTGCCCAGGGATCTCCCCAGCCACCAGGATAATAATGCCCCGACCATCAGGCCGAGACCGAGCAGCCCCGCACCCAGCCAGGCCAGACGCCGCTGCGAGCGTTCGATATAGGGCTGCAGGGTACGGTTGGGTTTGGCCACCGAGACCACGCCGATAATCCGCTCGCCGTCGAGGATCGGCGCCGCCACATACATCACGGAGGAGTCTGGATTATCTGGCTCTTCGCGGGTGGAGCGGGCGCCGTAATCACCGCGCAGAGTGAGGTATACATCGTTCCAGCGCGAATAGTCCTGCCCTAAGGCCCGTCCACTGGAGTCGAGTAGGACTCTGCCATTCGCGTCGGTGACATAAATACGGTGGTTCACCTGACTCTTGGTGTGCCCCCAGATAGTGGCTTCAGGGCGCCGTCGACCATAGGCTTCGAGCAGCGCCGGCAGGTGACTCTGGGCCAGATTACCGGCGGCAACCTGGTCGCGCAGGATCTCCGCCAACAGATTCGCGGTGTCCACCAGGGTTTCCTCGGTGGACTGGCGCACGCCGGGGCGAATCTCATCCATCACCCTGCTCAGCACGAACCAGCTGGCCAGACCGACAAACAGGAAATAGACCGCGAAGATGCGCACCCCGAACGGCATCTCAGTGCACCAGGCAGCAGCTGTAACCCAGGCCTCGATGGGTTTGGATAGGCTTGGCGGCGGGCGCCACCTCACGCATTTTGGCGCGCAGACCTTTGATATGGCTGTCGATATTGCGCTCGTAACCCGCTTCCAGGGCCACCCCCAAGGCATCGAGTAACTGCGTGCGGGAAAACACCCGGCCGGGCTGGGCCAGCAGGGTTTGCAGCAGACGAAACTCGTGATGGGTCAGTGGCAGCAGCTGCTCGTGAAAATGGATCTGGCAACGTGCCGAGTCGATGCGAAAGGGCCCCTGCTTCGCCGCGACCTGCGGCGGCGCTGTTGCACGCGGTGCCACCCGTTTGAGGATGGCCTTGACCCGCGCCGCCACTTCGCGCGGGCTGAAGGGTTTCACCACATAGTCGTCGGCACCGATTTCAAGGCCTACCACCCGGTCTATTTCCCCGCTGCGCGCGGTGAGAAAGATCACTGGCACCTCAGAAAATTGACGCAGGCGCTTACAGGCTTCAAAACCACTGATATCCGCCAGCCCCACATCCAGGATCACCAAATCAAATGGCTCGCTCGCGAGCAGTGCCAGAGCTTCACCGGCCAGCTCCAGCCAGCGAGTGGCAAACCCCTCGGCCTGCAAGGCATACACCAGGGTATCGGCGATCGCGGCTTCATCCTCAACAATTAATACTTTGGGCATGGGTTACTGGGCTCTAACACTCTGCTCTCTGGCGAATAACTTGTCTGCACCATCATTTACTCACAGGAAATCGACCATTTCCTCCAGGGGCTTTCTGGCGATCGCCGGCACCTGGGCGCCCTCCGCCGGCAGTCCGGCCACCAGAATCATGTAGGGCTTCTCCTCAGGCGGGCGGGAGAGAATGTCATTGAGAAATTTCATCGGGCTGGGGGTGTGGGTCAGGGTCGCGACACCGGCATTGTGCAGGGCCGCAATCAGCATACCGGTGGCGATACCCACAGATTCCGCGGTGTAGTAATTTTTTAACCGCTCCCCATTTTCTGCACGGGAAAACTTCTTCAGGAAAATCACGATCAGGTAGGGCGCGGTTTCCAGGAAGGGCTTGGATGCATCGGTACCCAGGGGCTCCAGGGCACTGAGCCACTCTTCCGAGGCGCGACGCTGGTAAAACTCGCGCTCCTCCTCTTCCGCCGCCAGGCGAATACGGCGCTTAATTTGTGCGGTTTCCACCACGACAAAGTGCCACGGCTGCCTATTGGCTCCGCTTGGGGCACTGCCCGCCGCACGCAGGGCATTCTCAATAACCCCCCGGGGCACAGGATTTGGGGAAAAATCCCGCACCGAACGACGCCGGTGCATCAAGCGGAAAAACTCGTCGGAACGTTCGCGCATGGCTTCTTCATGCAGGCGGATGAAATCGAGCGGCTGGCAAGGTTTCTCTGCGGTCATAGCCCTAAACCACACCTTTGGTCTGCGCAATAAACACACTGAGCAGTGACAATAGGGTCAGTAGAATCACCAACAGCAACAATAACAGCAAAGGCCTGAACGGCTTGCGCTGCACTTGGTTAACACCGCTTTTAAGGTACTGATCCACGCGGGCCTGGTCGGCCTCGGACAGTTTCTTCTGGGGAAGATCGGACATGGCTCTGACGCTCGTTTTTGTTGTGCCCCGAGTGTAGGAGAAAGCGAAAAACGACTCCACAAAAAAAGCCCCGCAATGCGGGGCTTTTACACAGCTCGGCAAAAGGGCTGTTAGAACAGCGCCTCCTCCAGGTCCATCAGGGTTGCACTGCCGGCGTTAACGCTGGCAGCCAGGGCCTGGGTACGCGGCAACAGACGTGCGAAATAGAAGCGCGCGGTCTTCACCTGACCTTTGTAGAAACTGTCCGCCTCCTGCTTATCCAGTGCCACCGCAACCACCTTGGCCCACATAAAGGCGTAGGCTACGTAGCCAAACAGGTGCAGGTATTCCACGGACGCCGCGCCCGGTGCATGGGGGTCTTCCTGAGTGGCTGCAACCATCTTTTCGGTCGCTTCGCGCAGGCGCTGCAGCGCCGCTGCCAGTGGCTGAACAAAGCCTGCCATACCCTCGCGATCCACTTGGCTGTCGATAAATGTCTGCACATCTCCCGCAAACATCTCGAACAGGGCACCGCCGTTGGCGACGGTTTTGCGCCCCACCAGGTCGAGAGCCTGGATGCCGTTGGTGCCCTCGTAGATCTGGGTAATACGCACATCGCGCACCAGCTGTTCCTGGCCCCACTCGCGAATATAGCCGTGACCGCCAAACACCTGCTGGCCGAGTACGGTGCAGTCGAGGCCCATATCGGTGGCAAACGCTTTCACGATCGGTGTCAGCAGGGCCACCATGGACTCGGCATTCTTCTTCTCGTCGCCCTCACCAAACTTGGAGATATCCAGCCACTGCGCCACATAGGTGGACAGGGCGCGGCCGCCGCCAACCAGGGCTTTCTGAGTGAGCAGCATACGGCGCACATCGGGGTGAACAATAATCGGATCGGCAGCTTTTTCAGGCTGCTGCGCGCCCGCCGGTGAGCGGCTCTGGATGCGATCGCGCGCGTATTCCACGGCATTCTGGTAGGAGCGTTCGGAGGCGCCGAGGCCCTGAATACCCACTCCCAAGCGCTCGTAGTTCATCATGGTGAACATGGCCGCGAGGCCCTTGTTCAGCTCGCCCACCAGCCAGCCCTGGGCGCCATCGAAATTCATGGCGCAGGTGGCGGAGGCCTTGATTCCCATCTTGTGCTCGATGGAACCGCAATTCACATTATTGTTTTCACCGACATTGCCGTCTTCATCCACTTTGTATTTGGGCACCAGGAACAGGGAGATTCCCTTGGGTCCTTTGGGTGCATCCGGCAGCTTGGCCAGCACCAAGTGAATGATATTTTCGGACAGATCCTGATCGCCACCGGTGATAAAAATCTTGCTGCCGCTAATGCTGTAGCTGCCGTCTTCGCGTGGCTCGGCCTTGGTGCGGATAATGCCCAGGTCCGTACCGGCGTGGGGCTCGGTCAGATCCATAGCGCCGGCCCAGGTGCCTTCGTACATCTTGGGCAGGTATTTTTGCTTCAGCGTCTCGCTGCCGTGGGCGTCAATCGCCAGGCAGGCACCGTTGGTCAAAACCGGGTAGAGGGCGAAAGAGATATTCGAGGCATTGATCATTTCCTCAACTTGGGCGCCGAGCATCTTCGGCATGCCCATGCCGCCGTACTCCGGATTACCCAGCAGTGCGCCCCAGCCGCCTTCACAGAAAGTGGCATAGGCTTCTTTGAAGCCCTGTGGAGTGGTCACAACGCCATCGTTCCACTGGCAACCCTCTTCGTCACCGCTGCGGTTAATCGGGTCCAGGGTGTTGGAGGCCAGCTTGGCCATCTCTTCGAGAATCGCATCCGCGGTTTCGCGATCCACCGCCCCGTTCAATCCGGGCAGTTCCGCCCAGAGTTTTTCCGCAGCAAATACTTCGTGCAGCAGGAAGTTCATCTCCCGCAGTGGCGCCTTGTAGTCGGCCATGCTCCCGGTCCTCATTCAAGTGTTTCAAACGCTTGTTTGAATCTAGGGCCGTAGAGACGCAAAGTCAACTGGTTTGGGCCCTCACGGGCCCTGATGGGAGAGCTTGCAGGGAGGGCGTTCAGGCCGGTAAGAGCGGGCGAATATCCAGGTGCTGCGCCACTTCGCGGTAGTCTCCCGCCACGCTGTGGGGAACTACACCGAGCAGCGGTGCCGGCAGCAAGGCCTCAAGGGTGGCGAGGTTTTCCTCCCCGCGGACCATTTCTGGGCACACAAAATTTGCCACCCAGCCCGCCAACGGCAGGCCATCGCGGCGGATGGCCTCGGCGGTTAGGAGCGCGTGGTTGATACAGCCGAGCCGCATGCCCACCACCAGAATCACCGGGGTGTTCAACTCCCTCGGCAGCTGCGACAGGAAGGCCCTGGGCCCCAGCGGCGTACGCCAGCCACCGGCGCCTTCGATCAGCACCAGGTCGGCACCGGCGCACATCACACCGCGGCAGACACCGGCCATACGGGCCACATTCAACTGCGTGCCCGCCTCAATGGCGGCGATATGAGGCGCGATAGCCGGCTCCAGGGCAAAAGGGTTCACCTGCTGATAGCCGAGCGGCATGGTCATAGCCTCTTGCAACAGCAGAGCGTCCTCGTTGCGCAGCCCGTTTTCGGTGCGCACACAGCCGGAGGCCACCGGCTTCACCGCGGCAGTTTGCAACCCCGCATTCGCAGCTGCGGTGAGTAGTGCCGCGCTCACAAAGGTCTTACCCACTTCGGTATCAGTACCGGCAACAAAATAACTTCTACCCAAGGCGAAAGCCTCCCCTCATCAAAAAAGTTCAATTTTTTTCTTGTGGTGACTTTTCACGCCACGCACTTGGTGATAATTTAGACGTGTAGCGCAGATTTTGAACAAGTCAAGCCAAGCACTGATAACAAAGGCACGGGGCCGCGCTCACAAAATAACTCCCCCAAAAGGGGAAACTGCTCTGCAGGGACGCGGGAAATCTCGAAATAACTGAAAACACTCAAACAGCTTAGAGACCATGCGATACCTTACTCTTGCCCTGCTGCTGGCGCTGCCCCTGCTCGCCACAGCGAAAGTTACCCCTGTCGACCATGTTGTGGTGTACAAGTCCAAGAAACTGATGCAGTTGATTCGCAACGGCCGGGTCGTGAAAAGCTACACCGTATCTTTTGGTGACAACCCCAGGGGCCACAAAGTTCGCCAGGGGGACGAGCGCACGCCCGAAGGGCGCTACACCCTGGACTGGAAGAACCCCAAAAGCCGCTTCTACCGCTCCATCCACGTGTCCTATCCAAACAAGCAGGACCGGGCACGCGCTGCCAAAATGGGCGTCAGCCCCGGTGGCGACATCATGATCCACGGCATCAAACCCGGGTGGGCCTACATGGAGAGGCACCTGCGCCGCAACAACTGGACCGACGGTTGTATCGCGGTGGCCTCCAACCGGGAGATGGACGAGATCTGGGCTCTGGTAAAAACCCCCACGCCCATCGATATCTATCCCTGATCGAATCCCTGGGCAAGCTTCATATAGATCACCTCGTAGCTGAGCGGCAGCCCCTTGGGCTGCCTCAGCGCCTCGTAGGATTCTGCCAGACGACGCAACTTGCTGCGCCCGGTCATACCCCGTTCTGCGGCACGATTAATATTGTGCGCGCCCACGCCTTTCAATTCCCGCATCAACTGGCGCAAGTTGTCAAAATACAGCAAGCGCTGTTCGTCGAGCACTTCCCCTTTCAATTGCGACTGTGTCGCTGCTTCGCGCCAATTCACCAAGGGCAGAAAGCGATTGACGTGCACACCGCTGTCCACTTCGGCCCAGCTATCGCGGAGTTCAGCCAGGGTACCTGGCCCCAGTGTGGCCACCAGGCAGTGCCCTTTGGGGGAGAGCACCCTGCGCAGCTCGGCGAAGAGCTGCGGTAACCGGTAACACCATTGCAGCGCCATACTGGAGAACAGCAGATCCACACTGCCGTCCGCCAGGGGCAACTGCTCTGCATCTGCAGCGATATAGGCATCTGCCTGGGGCCGCTCCTTGCGGGCAAATCGCAACATATCCTCGGACAGGTCCAGGGCAACAATACGGGCATCGGGAAAATGGTGGCGCAGCAGTTTACTGCCAAAACCCGTACCACTGCCCAGATCGACAATGTTACTTGGGGTCCAGTGACGCTCTGCCAATTTCACTAATTGGCGGCAAACGGCTCGCTGTAAATGGGCGCAACTATCGTAGCTGCTGGCGGCGCGCCCAAATGATCGGGCTACCGCAGGCTTATCAAAGGGTTCCACTAGCGGAGTGCCGGCAGCGGACAGGCTTTCTACGAAATGCCGCAATCGCTTAGCCACCTGATGAGGCTGCGACATGTGTGGTTTATGACCGCAACCTTCCATTATTTCTACTTGGGCACCCGTAGCTTGGATTTCCTCCACAGCCGCCAGGGGCACCAAAGCATCTCGCTTGCCGAACATATGTAAGGCGGGCACCGCCAAGCTCTGAAGCAAGTTGCGATTATCCAACCGGGACAGGCAATCCAGGGCATGCAACCAGGTATCGGCATTAATATTGGGTCTGCGCCCTTTCAGGTGCTTGAGCAAGGCGCGCATGGCGTTGTCACCATGGGATTGCAAAGCACAAAATCGCTCCCAGATGGCGTAGGGATCCTGTACGAAGGCGGTGCGAAAACGCTCAAAGGTGCGTTGGGGCATTCCCGGCCAGTCAGCCTGTTCCACAAAGCAGGCATTCGCAGAGATAGTGACAATTCCACAGATTTTTCTCTGTTCCCGCATGGACGCCAACTGCACAGCCAACATACCGCCAAGAGAGTGCCCAACCAGAACACAGTTTTGTGGCAGCGCGTGATAGAGCTGCTGCAATAGCACCTCCTGCTGCTGCCAGGGCTCGTCCCTTCGCCCCCCAAACCCGGGCAGCTCGATACAGCGCAGGGGCACCCCCAGCTGTTCGCGCACCGCTTCGAGTAGTGGCTGCCACGGACCGTTATCCCCACCCCAACCATGCAGGAATACCAGATTCTCAACCTGGCTCACGAACGCACCACCGCATTTTCCTGCAGCACGGAGACCAGTTCATCGAGTAGTGCATTGATTTGGTCATGGCTATGGGCGGCACTCAGAGTAATTCGCAGACGAGCCGTGCCCACAGGCACGGTAGGCGGTCGAATCGCCCCCACCAAAAACCCTCGACACTCCAATTTTGCAGACACCGACATAACTGTTTTTTCACAGCCGAGCAGCAGGGGCTGGATCGCAGTGGAGGAGCCTGCCAGAGGTAAATTTAGCTGTGCCGCTCGCTGGCGGAAGTGAGCGATATTCTCCTGCAGACGCCGGGCCAACTCGGGTTCACTGCGCATCCGCTCCACCGCAGCAATACTGCCGGCGGCCACCGCTGGTGGCATGCCGGTGGTATAGATATAAGGGCGGGCAAACTGCACCAGGTAATCGATCAAGGCGCTGGAGCCTGCGACAAAAGCCCCCGCATTACCCGCAGCTTTACCCAGGGTGCCCATAATGACCGGTACCTGTGACTGATCGAGACCCGCCGCGGCGCTGCTACCCGCCAGAGGCAATTGTGCGCTGCCCATCACTCCAAATCCGTGCGCTTCATCCACCAGTAACCAGGCACCATAGTCCCGACACAAGCCGGCAATTTCGGCCAGGGGCGCTAGGTCACCATCCATACTGTAGACGCCATCCACCGCCACCAGGGTATTTCCCCCGCGCCGAGCGGCGCGCTGCAATTGGCGATGCAGTCCATCCAGGTCGCCGTGTGGAAAACGCAGGCTGTTGGCACCGCACAAACGCGCACCATCAATCAGAGAGGCATGGTTGAGCTTGTCAGAAATAATATTATCGGCGCGGCCCAGTAGTGCACAGAGTGTGCCCACGTTGGCCATATAACCACTGGAGAACACCAGCGCCGCCTCGCGCCCGGTAACTTCGGCGAGGCTCTGCTGCAGCTGTTGATGCACCTGAAAATGGCCATTGACGAGGTGGGATGCGGTGGCGCCGGCACCCAGTTCAGCACCGGCTTTCTGCGCGGCAATTACTTCGGGGTGGATTGCCAGGCCCAAGTAATCGTTACTGCTGAAGGCCAGCATCTCTCGCCCATCGACTGTAACCAGAGGAGTCGGCGCTGCAGCCAGCGTTTTGATCTGGCGATAGAGACCGTCCCGGCGTCGCTCATCCAGACGCTGGCGCAGGATCTTCTCTAGGGTCATTTGGCCGCGTCGTAGAAGAAAGCGTCATTTTGCTGTTCGCTGATCTGGGCGCTCAGTTCCGCTTCCACCTCGGATTCATCTGCATATTGCTGATACTCCTCGGGCTGGATTCCCAGGCGGGAAAACAGCTGCATATCCTTGTTGGACTCCGGATTGGCCGTAGTCAGCAGTTTCTCACCGTAAAAGATGGAGTTGGCTCCGGCTAGGAAGGCCATCGCCTGCATCTCGTCGCTCATCTGTTCGCGCCCCGCTGAGAGGCGCACGTGGGATTTGGGCATCATGATCCGCGCCACGGCAATGCAGCGGATAAACTCGAAGGGGTCCAGATCCTTCTCCTGCTCCAGAGGAGTACCGGCAACCTTCACCAACATATTGATGGGCACCGATTCCGGGTGCTCCGGCAGGTTGGCCAGCTGCATGAGTAGCCCGGCGCGATCCTTGTCGCCCTCGCCCATGCCGACGATTCCGCCGGCGCAGACTTTCATACCGGCGGTGCGCACACGCCCGAGCGTCTCCAGGCGATCCTGGTAGGTGCGGGTGGTGATAATCTCGCCGTAGTACTCGGGCGAGGTATCCAGATTGTGGTTGTAGTAGTCGAGCCCCGCATCGGCCAGTTCCTGAGCCTGGTCATCATTGAGCATCCCCAGAGTCATGCAGGTCTCCATGCCCAGCGCCTTCACCTCACGCACCATCTGGGTAACGTAGGGCATGTCCTTTTTCTTGGGTGAGCGCCAGGCAGCCCCCATGCAGAAGCGTGTGGCACCGCTCGCCTTGGCCACGCGGGCCTCCTCCAACACCTTCTCCACCTTCATCAGCTTTTCCCGCTCCAGCCCAGTATCATAGCGAGCACTCTGCGGGCAATAGGCGCAGTCTTCCGGGCAAGCCCCGGTCTTGATCGAGCAGAGGGTACTGACCTGCACTCGGTTGGGGTCGAAGTAGACTCGATGCACCTGCTGTGCGGTGAACAGCAGATCACTAAACGGCATGGCAAAGAGGCCCAAAACCTGTTGGCGGGTCCAGTCGTGGCGGATATTGGCGGCGGGCGTATGCTGGTCAGCGGTCACAGGCTTACTCTCTCTAATTACTGGAGTGGTTTGTGCTCTTTTTATTTACGGGGCCGGGGTGACTGCTGTCGGTGGCAGTGGCAAACTCGACCAAACGGACTGGCCAGTTTAGCCAGCCCCCTATCGCTGTCAACTCAGATAATCAATTATGGTTTACAGCCGAATCTCGCCACTACTCTCCCATCACCTGGCCCAGTGCCTACTGTGTGGCGACCGCGCCAGCGAATCTGGCATCTGTCCCGGCTGTGTTGGGGACTTACCCTATCTCGGCCGGGCATGCGAGAGCTGTGCTCTGCCCTTGGCCTCGAGCGCACGCCAGTGCCCCAATTGCCTGCGCCAACCGCCGCGCTTCCAACGGGTGCAGGCCGCCTGGCAATACGCTTACCCGGTGAGCCAGCTGATCCAGCGGTTTAAATATCAGGGTGATTTGAGTGCAGGTCATAGCTTGGCACAGCTGGCCGCCGGGGCAATAAAACCCTGCGGGGAGCCACCCGATCTCCTCGCTCCGATTCCCCTGCACTGGCGCCGCTACTGGATACGTGGATACAACCAGGCACAGCTGGTTGCAGCCGAGCTGGGCAGGCAGTGGCGGTTACCGGTGCGGCCACGCCTGCTGCGCAAAATCAGCGCCACCCGCACCCAATCGCAGTTACGGCGGCAGCAACGCATGCGCAACCTGCTGCAGAGTTTTGCCCTGCGGGGATCGGTGCAGGAAATGCATATTGGATTGGTGGATGATGTACTCACCACCGGCGCCACCCTGGAAGCGGCGGCGCAAAAACTCCTGGAAGCCGGCGCGCGCAAGGTCAGCGCCTTTGTTTTGGCCAGAACGCCATGACTCTTCGGCGCGACCGCAGATAGACCGGAAGTCACAGAAGGGTCACAATATCCTGCCTTGCCGTTCTGGCACCAAAGTCCCAATTAAGCCGGCGCTGCTAAGGTTCTATTCAGTGACTAATTGCTCGCAGGTTCTTTGCTGTGAGCCAGGGATTCAGCGATGAGTGAATACAAGTTGCCACGGGGCATTGTCATCAGCGGCACCGGCCTGTGGACCCCACCGGAAGCTATCAGCAACGAAGAGCTGGTAGATGCCTACAATACCTACGCCAAACAATACAACCTGGAACACGCCCAGGCGATCGAGTCCGGCGCTCTGCAGCCCAAGCCGCAGTCCTCGGCGGAATTTATCGAGAAGGCCTCCGGTATTAAGAGCCGCCATGTGGTCACCCGCGAGGGTATTCTCGATCCGGCGCGCATGCGCCCCTTTATCCCCGAACGCAACGACGACGATCTCTGTGTACAGGCAGAAATGGGTCTTAAAGCCGCCAAGCTGGCACTCGAGAAGGCCGGTAAACAGGCCTCCGATGTCGATATGGTCATTGTCGGCGCCTCTTATATGCAGCGCGCCTACCCGGCCATTGCCATTGAGATCCAGGGCGCACTCGACATCGACGGTTTCGCCTTCGATATGGAAGTGGCCTGCTCATCCGCCACTTTTTCTATGCAACGCGGGGTAGATGCTATTTGCTCCGGCGCCGCGCGCACCGTACTGGTCATCAACGCCGAATTGGCTTCACCACAGGTGGATTTCACCGACCGCGACAGCCATTTCATCTTTGGCGATGTGGCCGTAGCCAGTGTGATCGAGCGCCGCGAGACCTGCACGGTAGAGAGCGCCTGGGAGATCCTCGGCACCAAGGCCAAAACCGTCTACTCCAACAATATCCGTTCGAACTTCAGCTACGCTGCGCGCGCGGCGGATGTGGACCCTTTTGGCCCCGGCAAACTGTTCCGCCAGAACGGCCGCAAGGTGTTCAAGGAGGTCTGCCCCATGGCCGCCGCTCATATTGAAGAACACCTGCACGATTGCGGCACCGACCCCCGCGAGGTGAGCCGCTACTGGCTGCACCAGGCCAATATCAATATGAACAACCTGATCGCCAAGAAGCTGATGGGTGACGAGACCAGTGCGGAGCGTGCACCGGTAGTGTTGGATCGCTACGCCAACACCGCCAGCGCCGGTTCACTAATCGCCTTCAACCTGCACAGTGACGACCTGCAAGTGGGCGAGCGCGGTATTATCTGCTCATTCGGCGCCGGCTATTCCATCGGCAGCCTGGTGATAGAGAAAGTCGCCATCTGAGTCGAAGAGTGCTACGGATACAAAAAAACCGGGCAGCGCCCGGTTTTTTTAATTGGTTTCCCCGTGTTTCTGCTCAAGCTGACTGAGCATCTTTTCCGCCCAGCGAATCCAGGTCTTTTCCGCCTCAATTCCCAATAGCAGGGTCTGATGGGCGAGCCAGTAACGTTCCTGCAAGGCTGGGGCACTCTTCAATACCCGCTCGTTCTGCTCCCGGTAGTTCTCCAGTAACCCGTGATGCCTCCGCAGCTGATCGTTGAGCGCCTCGCGCAATTCTTCCTGGCTCAGGTGATGGCCGGCAAACAGGCGCACGAGAAAAGGCTCGCGAATTTTCTGGGGCGCTGCCGGCTGAGTCACCCAGTCGCATAACTCCGCACGACCTTTTTCGGTGAGGCTGTAAACCTTCTTGTCCGGCTTACCTTCCTGGGGCTGTTCCTCGCAATCCAGCAGACCCTCGTCATACAGCTTGTGCAGCTCCCGGTACATCTGCTGATGACTCGCACTCCAGAAATGAGAAACGCTGCGCTCGAAGCGACGCTTCAGGTCGTAACCACTGCCGGGCTCGATATCCAACAGAGTGAGGACGGCGTAGCGCAGGGACATGATGGCTCCGATTTGGCTTATGCAAAGAGTTGCATATTAACCTCTCAGGCGCCACTGTGGCCAGGAGACACATAAAGCCAATAAGATATTTAGATTAATTTTCTAATATTTTGTAGGAGGATTATCTCGACAGATCTCACCAGTCGAGATGCAAGGCTAGCATTTACGCAATTTGGAGATATAATCGCCGGCCTGCCGCCACCGTGAGGTGAGGGCTCGATGTTCAAGAGGTTGTTTACTCCATGTCCGCGCCCGCACTCACACCGTCCGGCCCCGACGCCGAACCAGCCGCGCCCAACGCGCGTCGCTGGGATTTCCTCGTGGATATCTTCGCCATGAACAGCTTTTCCTGGGCGGTGGCGATTCCCATCGAGCTGCTGCTGGCCGGTATGAGCTGGAACGAACATCTGAAAGTGCGCCTGATGGCCCTGGTCTTCAACACTCTGATTGCGCGGCCCTTCAGTGTCTATCGCAGCTGGGTGGTGAACCGTTTTGGCGGCGGTGGCCCAATCAATGCCTACCTGGTGGATACCTTTGTCTTCCTCAGTTTCCAGTTCCCACTCTATATGGGCAATATGCACCTGGGCGGCGCCAGCTGGGACGAAATCGCTACCGCCAGTATTACCTTCATGCTGATTGCCGGCGCCCTCGGCGGTCCCTATGGAATTTATCTCGACTGGGTGCGCCGAGTGTGGATTAATACCGTCAGCCCCTTGCGGAGCAAAAGAGCCTCCTGAGAGGACACAGACACTCGACTGAGCATTACGAGAGAGGAAAATCGCCGTGTTGACGCAGAACGCCATTGAAGAGAGCTCCATGACCATTGGCGTGGTCGCCGGCACCCCGACTGACACCCGCTTTGGCCTGGATTTCCTCGCCGCGCGCCAGCTGCGCGGTGTCGGCTTGTCCCTGTCGGCATCCCCCCAAGCACAGACCCAATTACAGGCTCTGGAGCGCGGCGCCCTCACCCAACAGTTGATCAGCGCGATAGAACAGCTGCACCAAGGCGGCGCCGAAGCCGCCATGATCTACTGTAACTCCCTCTCCGGCGCCGTGGATATGCAGGCGGTTAAAGCCGCCTCATCCATTGAAGTGGTCTCCCCACTTGAAGTCTATGCCGAGCTGACCCAACGCTACCGCAATTTTGGCCTGCTCGCCGCCAACTGCCAGAGCTGCGCCAATATCGAACGCGAGATCCTCGAGCGCAATACCACAGCCAAGGTAATCGGCATCGGCAACCTGCAGATTGTCGAAGACATTGAGGATGGTCTCCCCGCAGAAATGATTGTGCAACAGCACGCTCTGGATGACCTAGTAGCGGCACTTGTGAAAAGCGGTGTGCAAATTCTTATCCTGGGCTGCACCCACTTCGATTATTTTTATCGAGAGCTACTCGCCCACTGCGATGGCATTCGCTTATTTCTCCCCTCAGAGCGTATGTTGCAATTATTACAGGAACGCCTCCCCCAGGCTGCCTGAGACATTAAAATCATTTTTTTCGACCATGAATTGCGTATTTTTTGAAGAATAGCCCGCCGCCAAACTCGGAAAATACGCTCTGCCTCTATTAAATTTACGCCCAGAGCTACCTCTGTAATAGCGTGCAATTCCTCTCAGCAAAAACCAACCTAAAAAACCATTATCAATAATTGGCGCAATATTACTTGGGAATTGGCGATAGCGGTCATGTCGATGACTGAATTCTCCACCCTTAAGCAGCCCATCCCCGCAAAAATTTCTCTTGTACGCCGTGCCATATTGCAGTATCAAACGGTCTGATCCTTTCGGGAGTATCGATCAAAACCTACCGCAAAAATCACACCGCGGACTGCAGGATTTAGTCCGCCCTAACAAAAAAGTGGTTACAAGGATGACAAAAGCCATTTCTTCTGGGGGGCTACCCTCTAGCCGTATTTATTTATCCACCCTGCAAACCGGTATGCTGCTGTGGGGCTCGGCATGTATCAGCAGTGGCGCACAAGCCTTTGAATTAAATACGCTCACGCGACAAGTGTCTATTTACTGGCTGGCCGCTGCGCTAGTTGCACTTTTACTCGTTTGCCTATTTACACTCAATAGACAGCTCAGCCTGAAAAAATTAAGGCGACAAAGCGCACAACAGATCGAAAATATCAGTGCCGAAAACAGCAACCTGTTTCAAAAGGCGCACAGTCGCAACAGTGAGTTCCTCGCCCTGGAAAAACAATTAGAAGAAACTCGCGAAAGCCTCGAATTAGTGCGCCAGGAAAAATTCGATCTGCTCACCATCGTGCGCCATCAACTGCACCACCCTCTCGATACACTCATGGGCACCCTCAACCTGCTCGGACGCAGCGAGGACAACAACACAAAAGCTCTGGTGGAAATTAGCAAACGCCAGTTGAATGCGGCACTCAAATCCTTAGACGATCTGCGCCAGATTGGCAAAGTCGAAACTGTGGAACTCAAGCTTCCCAGAGAAGTACTCGGCAATACCGGCAACGGCCTCGCCGTGCTGTTAGTGGAAAATAATAAACACGAATCCCTGCAGGCAACACTGGAAGCCATGGGTCATCATGTGCAAAGAGAGTGTAACGGTATCGACGGCAGCAGTGCCGCCCTGCAAAAAAACTTTGACCTGATACTGACCGATACGCACCTGCCGCTGATGGACGGTGTGGAAGCCGTGCGCGAAATTCGCCGAGAACGCGGCGCAGACCTACCAATTTTCGCCCTACTGCAAAGTGCCAGAACCGGCGATAAAGAGCGCTACCAGGCGCGTGGATTTACCGGGGTACTCACCCACCCGATTGGCGACCGGCAGTTGATGCAGCTGATGCAATGGGCGACGCGGCGCATTCAGGGAGCACCACAACAGCAGAAACCTCGCCCGGCGCAGCTACTGAACACCAATACCCTGTTGCGCCAACAAGATACCTTGGATCATCTCACATTCGCCGAACTACTCAGCGACCGCAGCGCCACCCTACCCAAGCACATTACCTCGCTCACCAGCGCACTCACCGGACGCCACTGGTTGGATGCGGAGAAACAAGCCCAGGATGTTGCCCGAGCTGCGGCGGAAGTGGGTCTCGACAATGTATCCACACGTCTGCGCAGCCTGGCCGCTAATCTCTCCATCGATAGTGAACGCGAGCACTGCCGCCGGCAGCGCACTGAATTATTGCAGCTAATGCGCGAATCGGTACGCCAGCTAAAAGCCTGGCGCGAACGCAATGTACACACCGAGTGGGCCCTGAAATAATATTACTTACGGTTGTTAGCCGACATACAGACAAGTTAATGGGATGATACGACACAGGGATGGGCCAACGCCCTCGAGGTTAACAGCCCCCCCAACTGTTCCAGCCCTTCAAGGTCCGGCTAACACAAACCATAGCCGGCACCGACTGTCGCACAAAAACACCACTCCAACGCACATACGTTGAATTGCGCAGTGGGGACCACACTATATTTTGCAGAGTTCAAAAGAGAATTACGTCATGTCTGAGCAGTACCCAACCCGCTCCCAAGAGGCCCGCGAACAGAGTGGCCGCGATCTGGCCATCATGGTCTACTTGATCCAGGCCATCAGCCTGTTTACCGCAATCCCTTTTTTTGTCGGCGTACTGATTAATTATTTTAAGCGCAGCGATGTACGCGGCACCCTGGCGGAATCTCACTTCCGCTGGCAGATTCGCACCTTCTGGTTTTGGCTGCTGTGGACGATTGTCGGCTCTCTAACCTGGTGGATACTCGGCCTGGGCTACTTAATTCTCGCCATCAATTGGATTTGGGTCATCTATCGGGTCATTCGCGGCTGGCTGATGCTGGTCGATCGCCGCCCCGCCTATGATCCGATGCACTATTAAAAAATGCCCGCCCGCGTGAAAATCCGCGCGGGCATTGCCCATTTAAAGCAAGCGCAAGCCACCACCACCCTGTCGAAATAACCCGTTCCTGTTAAGACGGTTTTACATTTCATCTTTTCTATAAAACTGCCATTCACTCTCTCCTGCATTCAACGCTTAATATTCGCCCTATCTTCGCCTGTGCATTTCGCAACTTCACGGGGGCTTCAAGTCTCAACTTTCCCTAACCTCGGCGGCGCAACCCCCTTGCGGAAAATTGTGCGAAGATAATGCCCAGAATCTTCACCGGATATCGCTAGGGAGAAAAAGGGTTGTGAGTCAGGATCAAAATACCCCGCTACGGGAGGACGTCCGCCTACTCGGCGAGGAACTCGGTTCGGTACTGCGCGAGCAGGCCGGTGAAACACTCTTCGATACCGTGGAAACCATTCGCCAAGCAGCGGTGGAAAGTCGCGGCACCGGTGAGATGCAAGTCGATCGCCTACACCAATTGCTGGACCCTCTCGACGATGACACGCTGTTGGAAGTCGCCCGCGCCTTTAGTCAGTTTCTGAATTTGGCCAACATCGCCGAGCAGCGCCACCGCGAGCGTCTGCACCGGCAACATCAACGCTTCTCCGGCGACCCGGACACCGACCGCGGCCTGCGCCAGGTACTGGCGGAGCTCAAGAACGCCAAGCAGGCACCGGGCGATATCCACGCAGTGCTGAAGGACCTCTCTGTAGAGCTGGTGCTCACCGCACACCCCACAGAGGTCACCCGCCGCACTCTGATCCGCAAGTACGACCGCGTCGCCGACCTCCTCGCCGACCTGGACCGGCCCGACCTCACCCAGGAGGAGGCGCGCGAGCTGCGCCGTCATCTACACGAGCAGATACTCTCCGCCTGGAGCACTGATGAAATCCGTCGTGAGAGGCCAACGCCGGTGGATGAAGCCAAATGGGGCTTCGCCACGATCGAGCAGTCGCTGTGGCAAGCGGTCCCGCAGAGTATGCGTGCCATCGAGGCCGAACTGGCTCTGGCTGAGCTGCCACCACTGCCGGATGACTGGGTGCCAATCCGCTTTGCTTCCTGGATGGGTGGCGATCGCGACGGCAACCCCAATGTCACCGCCAAGGTAACCCGCCAGGTGTTGTTACTGGCTCGCTGGATGGCTGCCGACCTCTTTCTGCGAGATGTGGAAAACCTGCTGGCGGACCTGTCTATGCACAAAGCCAGTGAAGAATTACTGGAGCAGACAGGCCCCAGCCACGAACCCTATCGTCTAATACTGAGACGTGTACGCCAGCGTCTGCGCAACACCCGCGCACAAATGGAGGCGCGCATCGGCGGCGCCGAACCCTCCAGCGATACCGTGTTTAACAGCAACCGGGAACTGTTCGAGCCCCTAAGCCTTATCGACCGCTCCCTGCGCACTGTGGGCCTATCCGCCATTGCCGATGGCCAGCTTAAGGATACCCTGCGTCGCCTCAACTGCTTTGGTATCACCTTACTGCGTCTAGATATCCGCCAGGAGTCCACCCGCCACGCCGATGCGCTCGATGCCATCACCCGCTATTTGGGCCTAGGTAACTACGCCAGCTGGGACGAACAGAGCAAATTGGCATTTCTACTGGCCGAGCTGGAAAATCGCCGCCCCCTGGTGAACGAGGATTTCTACCACACCGATTTCTGCGATGCGGATGTGCGCGAGGTCCTGGAAACCTGCCAGGTGGTGGCCGAACAGGGCCCTGAGGGGCTCGGTGCCTATGTAATTTCCATGGCCAGGAAAACCTCCGATGTCTTGGCGGTGATGCTGTTGCAGAAAATTGCCGGGGTCCATCACCCCATGCGCGTAGTACCGCTGTTTGAGACCCTCGATGATCTCAACAATGCCGCCGACACCATGAGTACCCTGCTCAATATTCCCCAATACAAGCAGCGTGTACTGGAGGGCCAAGAAGTAATGATTGGCTACTCCGATTCCGCCAAAGATGCGGGCTTTCTCGGTGCGGCCTGGGCGCAGTTCAGTACCCAGGAGGCCCTCACCAAGATCTTCCGCAACCACGGCATTCCTCTGACGCTGTTTCACGGCCGCGGCGGTTCCATTTCCCGCGGTGGATCGCCCACACGCATGGCGCTACTGTCACAACCACCCGGCTCGGTAGCCGGGCGTATCCGCGTGACAGAACAGGGGGAAATGATCCGCTTCAAATACGGTCGACCAACAGTGGCCGCCTATAACCTGGAGCAGTATGTGGCTGCCACTCTGGAAGCCACCCTGATGCCACCGGCACAGCCGCGCCCCGAGTGGCGCAACCAGATGGAGCGACTCACCGAGGTCTCGGTGCAGAGCTATCGCGAAGTGGTGCGCGACGACCCGGCCCTGGTAGCCTACCTGCGCACTGTCACACCGGAGACTGAACTCCGCCGCCTGGCACTCGGCAGCCGCCCGGCAAAACGCAAACCCGGGGGCGGCGTGGAGACTCTGCGCGCTATTCCCTGGGTGTTTGCCTGGACCCAGATCCGTCTAATGTTGCCCGCCTGGCTAGGCACGGGCACCGCCCTGGAGCACGCTCTAAAGCAGGCCGACGAGGCCGATACATTACGAGAGATGAGTTGTGAATGGCCCTTTTTCCAAGGGGTCGTGGATATGCTCGAGATGGTACTGGCCAAGTCCGACACCCGTGTCGCCTCCTGGTACGAGGAGCGGCTCACTGACAGCGGGGAACTGATCGAACTGGGCGAGAACCTGCGCGAACGCCTGGCCCATACGGTGAGCGCCCTGCAACAGCTCACCGGCCGCGAAAGCCTGCTGGATAATAACCCGGTGATGCGTTGGTCTATCCGCGTGCGCGACCCCTACACAGACCCGCTGCACCTGTTACAGGCCGAACTGATGGCACGCTTGCGTGAAAGGGAGAGCGACGCCGTGCTAGAGAGCGCCCTGATGGTGACGATTGCCGGCATCGCCGCGGGAATGCGCAATACCGGTTAGTAATGTCGAGCTACTACTATGAGGTTGCCGTAAAACCGAGGAAACAGGGAGAGGAGCGGCCTCTCCCGTAGGTAAGGGGAGTTAAAATTGCCCAGTTAAGGCCATCAGGAACAAATCCGGCGGCAGCTGCTGGCCATTGACTTCCAGGCGCCCGCGATTGACCTCCAGGTGCATCTGTAGCTCATCGTTGTGTTCGATCAGCAAACCATATTCCCGCAGCATCATCGCCTGCCCCACCAGTGGCGATTGCAGCAGTGCCGACTCGGCAGCACTCAAAGTCATAGTACCCACCAGCGGCTGCAGCCACTGGTTCAAGGCGCTGCCGTTGCGCTGGCGTGGGGCGCGCTTCATACCCTTCCAGTCAACATCAGCATCCACCAGTACTGGGCCATTGCGCGACTCCACCACCAACTGTTGCTGCAGGCGCAGCGGTGGGCGCAGATCAAGGGCCCAATTGCGCTCCGCCACCGGCAGCAACAAACGTAAATAGTGGCCCAGGTCAGCGGCCTTAATCTTCGGTAGGGTCATCTGCTGGCGCGCTGAGGTGATGGGTGTAGCAGACTGGACATTGGGCAAATGTAAATCGCTCACTACCTTGAGAGTCTGCGCAGCCAGCATTTCCAGGTCCAGGTTGAGGCGAATATCCCGCAACTCCACCGGGCCGGAATCGGACTCTGCCCGCAATAAGGAAAGGCTTAATTGTGCTTTGCCGCCCCGTTGGGGTTCCAGCTGGAACTCTCCTGTGACTGGTTCGGTAAATAGTACCTCTACCCCATCTCTCAGCTGGCGTAAGCTACCCAGATCGACAACCCCTTCGAGGGTTGCACCGCTGTAATCCGTCGAGACGGCAATTTCTCCACCATTAAATTCCAACTGACCAAAGTCCCCCGTACTCTTGAAGGGCTCCAGGCGCAGGGTATTTAGTACACGGTTATCCGCCGATACCAAAGTCTCTAAAACCAGAGGGCTGTCCTGCAAGCGCCCATAGAGGGATTCAAGCTGCGCGCGCAGCTGGGGATTTAATTGCTCAAGATCCAGGCGGGTTTCACTGTAGATCACCCCGAAGCGAGGCCCGCGGGAGGTCAACAGCAGTGGACCGTGATGGATTTCTGTACGCAATTCCGTGGTGCCATTTTGCAGGGCCACCTCGGTATTGGTCTCAGCGCCAAACCAGCCGCGCTGATAGCTGGTGGAGTTACCCCCCTGTAGCCGGCCCAATTGCTGCTTCCAGATCTCCTCCACTTTGGGCCCGATAATACCCGGCGCCGCCAGGGCGGAGATCACCAGTAAAGCCAGCAGTATTAACAGAAGCCAACGCAAGAGTTTCATAGCAATCAATCTAACAGCAGAATTTGCGCCGATGGTAGCAGATTATGGCGTTATTGGTGCGACAGCAACCACATTGCCCAAGATAAGTACAGCTAAACCGCTTAGTTCACAGGGTTCTTGGGTTTACCTACGATCAGCGCCTTGCCGAACTAACTCTCTAGAAGCTAAGCAAAGGGGGAATCTGTAGCATTACAAACTTGAGTAAAACTATAAATAGTTTTTTATCCCTGCGACCCAGCTAAATACCACCACTAGATAAATCACTTAAATAAAGTCTAATAGCTTATAAAATTCACCACGACATTGACGGCTATCAGTCCTGTAGATCGGCTAAATATTTCAAGTTCTCCTCTAAAATCATTACCCACTGATAATGTCTCTGATTTATGAGTTCAACAACACCCTTAAATTAATACAACCTATCAATTTGGCTGAAAATATTTTATCGACTAGCCTTAAAGCCTTCAGCTAAAATAGCTCCCAAAAAAAATAGACTTTAATTTCTGACCAACATAATAGATAACCACTTAAAGTCAGAGGCCACCTTATTATCCATTCAAGCCACTACTATTTACTTTGTTTTGTCTACACCTGCATTCATGTACACCGACTCAAAGCCTAACAGAGTCACAATAGAAAACCGGTATTCAGTAAATATAGAACCACTGCTGGCCGCCTGGTTTCTTCGGAATAAAGAAGCATCCAACCTACGAAAATTTATTTACAATCAATTGGCTTTCAGTTTGTTTACACTGCCTTCTTCCAACCAAACCTACACTCTCATATCCAATTTTTTTATTTTTGCTGCTACGTTCAAGCTGGACCGATGAAAGCACTGCCTTATCCAGTAGAATTCAAACGAGATCCCCCCTCCCTTTTGTACCACTTTCCAGGCAATGGTCACTCCTAAAACTTCAACCCGGATCAGCATCTAAGCTTCTGCCCGCGCCTTCGTTCTAGTTTCATCAATCACTCGAAAAGAGCACAGTGTTTTCTTTCACAGCCTGATAAATTCATGTATTTTGCAATCACCTACAATGCGAAATTTATTACCGTATATAACTTATCACTTCGTACAGCTTTACCCAGGGAGGGGATTCATTTCATGAACATACGTATGGCATCAAAACACGATGTATCTGCTATCGCCGATATACATAGTACAAGCTGGCAGGAAAACTATAGCAATGTACTCTCCACAAACTACCTAGAAAAAGAAGCCCCGGCCGACAGGCTTGCGCTTTGGAATACTCGCTTCGAAAAACCACAGTCTAATCAGCAAGTCCTTGTGGCAGAGGTCGACGGCAATACCGCAGGTTTTGTCTGTCTTTTTGCCGACAAACACCCCGAATGGGGATCACATTTAGATAATCTACATGTGCGGAAAGCGTACCGTTCACTAGGTATCGGGCACACACTCTTTATTGAGGCCGCTCGCTGGGCGTATCAACAGGCGCCATCCAAAGGCATGTGCCTTCTGGTAAATCAAGATAACACCAAAGCTCAGGCCTTCTACCAACGATTAGGGGGGCGCAAAGCTCAAGAGAGTATCTGGAATGCTGCCGATGGGAGTAAGGTAGCAACCTATTGGTATGTTTGGGAACACCTGAGAGATCTGACCAATTAGAAAGTAGGAAATATGGAAGAGATCATTGGCGGCGCATTCAGGTTTATCTTTCACTTATTATTCGAGGTTGTGGCTAGAATAATCCTTGACTGTATATTCTATTTCCCCGGCTACCATATCAGTAAGTGCCTCACTCCCAAAAGAAGAGAGCCGAGTACAGCAGAAATATTAGTCGCCAGTATTTTATTTTGGTTAACCATTGGCTTAATCAGCTTTTTTATTTATTCGAACATAGGGGGAGCGTCTGTACCACAGCCCCCTACAAGTTAAATAAGACTAATACGCAACATCATTAAGCAACAATAGGTATCGATATCGCTCGAGAAGCGGCAACTAAAAGATACTCAAAATGAAAAAAATAACCATTTTAATAAGTATCCTAATTTCACCGGTGAGTGGTGCACAAAATATCTCATTGGCCGAGGCAGCACTGGAACGAACTCATCATAAAGTGCGATACGTACCAGCCTATGTCGCCATCCCCTATCCAAATGGGGATGTGCCTGCCGATACTGGAGTCTGTACCGATGTAATAATTCGCTCTTTTAGAAAGCTGGGAATTGATCTGCAAAGAGAAGTACATGAAGATATCTCTGACGACTTTCAGGCCTATCCATCAAAGCGTATCTGGGGGCTCTCCAGACCTGACAGAAATATTGACCACAGACGAGTACCTAATCTTCAAGCATTCTTTACCCGCAAGGGATTGTCACTTCCGATAACCCATAAAACGAATGACTACCTGCCTGGAGATATCGTTACCTGGGTACTACCAGGGGGACTTCCCCATATCGGTATTGTTTCCGCGAAGCTATCACAAAATACGAATCGCTACTTCATCGTACATAATATTGGCGCTGGTCCGGTCCTTGAAGATATTTTATTCTCTTATAAGGTAACCGGGCATTATCGCTATGACACCGATCTAATCAAAGAACCATCAACTAGTATTCAAGGCCGGCGCAACTAAATATCTACTATAACTACCCGATAAACACCCTACTCATTTATGCTTGAAACGATGTTGAGCGCAAAGCAATAATCCGTGCATACCGGGGCCTCATTGGCTTCTAATTCATAATCACCGTAAGCCCTGGGAACTTCCAATGGTAAGGGTACACTTCTGCTTCTGCTTCTGCTTCTGCTTCTGCTTGCTGCTATTACTTCCCCCATCCCTCGCTGCCAGTGAGGAAAAGATTTCCACCAAAAAAACAAACCCTCTGACCCTGCTGGATCCCACAACTGTGGATAAGTTTGTTAACGAGCTGCCAAACCCCATCGAAATCCGACCCCTTGGCGCTGCCCCCGTGAAATTACCAGCCTTGCCTACCCGCACCTGGATGGGCCTGAGAGATAGGGAAGGCAAACGTTTGATGACCAAGGTCTGGGGGTTTGAATACGCAGGGCGTATCCATTCTCCCGGCCCAACTATTCGCGCCCGAGAAGGCCAGCCAGTATTTGTACACTGGGCAAATGGGCTGCCCGGACCACACCTCTTCCCCGTTGATCGTTCCATTCACCTCGCCGACGTAAAGGATCCCAAAGCCGTACCTATCGTTATCCATCTTCACGGTGGCCACACCGAGTGGAAGAGTGACGGCAATCCCCTCGCCTGGTACACCCGTAATTACCGCGAGACAGGTCCACAGTTTGATAAAAAAATCTACGAGTACGATAACTCCCAGGATGCCGCCACTATCTGGTATCACGACCATACCCTGGGAATGACCCGTCTTAATGTCTATGCAGGTCTATTTGGTTTCTACTTGGTTGGCGATAAAAATGAAGATCGCCTGATTCAGGAAAAGCTGCTCCCCAGTGAAGAACACACCAGGGTTGTCGCTATCACAGACAGCTTATTTACCTCTGATGGGCAACTCTATTTTCCCGGCTGGCGGAACCAGCCTCCATCACCAGTTTCCCATGAGGTGGTAAAGGCCAATTGGCCCAACCCCTCCCATCTGGATGAATTTTTCGGTAATTTTATCCTGGCAAACGGTATGGCCTGGCCCAAAGTCAGTGTCACCCCACACGTCTACCGACTGCGGCTACTCAACGCGTCCGATACCCGCACACTGATCCTCAGGATCAACGAAGATATTCCTTTTGTGCAGATTGGCGGCGACGGTGGTTTTCTCGATCACCCAGTACAACTGGATGAGTTAGTATTGGCCCCCGCAGAACGAGCAGATGTCTTAGTGGATTTCAGTGGTTATGAAGGGCGACAACTGACATTGAGAAATTTTGGTCCGGATATCCCATTCAAAGGATTTGTGGAAGCCAATGATCCAAAGAGTTCAATTCCACTTGTCTACAACCCGGGTGGTAAACGCGTATTAAGCGATGGACGCGGTGGCACCACACCAGCCACCGACCCCAATAACACTGGCCAAGTTTTGCAATTCCATATTGCTTCGGCACCTACAAAAGTTTCTCCGGATAGACAGAAAACAGCGGCTATAGACACGATTGGAGATTTAAAGCTAACTTTAAATACCCCCCTGCGCCCTCCGCTTAATAGGCTTAGTCAAGCGAGCAAAATACGACAACTTGCCACCTACCGCCTGGACGATCCCTACGGCCGCAATCTATTGATGTTAGGTCCAGTAAAAGAAGGCTCCCTATTCTTCGAAGACCCTACCACGGAAATTATCCAGCACAACGCCGTAGAGATCTGGGAAATCTACAACCCCACGGTATCGGCTCATCCCATTCATATTCATTTAGTGGAATTTCAGGTACTGGACCGCCAGCCTTTTAAGGGAAAACTGATTCCCAAGCCGCAGAAATTTATGCACACTGATAAGACATTCCAGGGGGCACGCCTGGAAATAGAATCCCTACAGGGAAAACCCCTTCCACCTCAACCGGAAGAAAGCGGTCCCAAAGATACGGTCATCGCCCTTCCCGGCCAGGTTACCCGAGTGATAGCGCGTTTCGACCGCGAAGGCCTCTATGTATGGCACTGCCATCTGCTCTCCCATGAGGATTACGATATGATGCGGCCGTTTGAGGTATTGGCACCCAAATTATCTACTGCTGACTAATTCACTATTTTCATTTATTTCACCACCCAAACCACCAGCATTTGCTCAAAAAAAATGACACGTTAAGGGCCTATGAAGAACAGGCATACGTTCTTTATAAACGCCTTACTTTTAAAATACTCCAGGAGCAGATTCATATTTTTTTTGGAATAAGTTGGCTTAAAAACTGAGAGGGTTAATGGGAAGTTATCTATACTGAAAATCAACTGAGTAATATAATCATAATTGCTCCCACTCTTCCCTTGGGTTCTCATCATCTTATGAATTTGAAGATAGGAGCTCATCATTACTAACAACAATAATCTATTCAAAAGCAGGTTAGATTCCCGCGTACCAATATGATTTTATATTTAGGACAATGCTGGAGAGCAGCAATGAAAATACCCGTCTTGGTATTCGCTTCATTTTACCCAAAGCCGGGAAAGGAAGAAGACGTCAAAGATATTCTGATGGGGATGGTAGCGCCATCAAGAGCAGAGCATGGCAATCTAATTTATGAGTTTTGTGAACAGGCGGGCACAAAAGGTAAAGAAAAAATCTACAACCTAATTGAAAAATATGAAGATGAAACTGCGCTTGACAAACATAAAAATTCGAGCCACTACATCAATTACCGAAAGAACATAGAAGCGCTCCTAGCCGAGCCTATAGGTGTCACTAATTTAAAAGGAGTTTTCTGAAAAATCTGTACTGTAATAACAGTTGTTTTAGCCGAATTGCATATACTGGAATTACTCATTGTCGCTTTTTAAGCTTTCCCGAGTATCGATACAACATCATGAGTTGCCTGCAAGGAAAAGAGCATGTCAATAAAGAGCATCAACCCTGCAACGGGTACCTTGCTGAAAAGCTTTCCCTCTTTAAGTGACGATGAAATAGACCGGGCGCTCACAACTTCTCACAGTGCTCAGATTCATTGGAAGAATGTTAGCGTGCCGGAAAGGAGTGAATTTCTCCGCCGAACGGCCGATATCCTACTGGCAGATCGCAATATGCTGGGTCAGCTGATGACAACTGAAATGGGAAAGCCGCTGACGCAGGCTATCGCTGAGGTCGAAAAATGTGCACTCGCCTGTAAATTCTATGCAGATGAAGGTCCAAAATATCTTGCTGATGAACCTATTTACCCCCGGTGGAAATGGAATAATACGTTATCTGCCGCTTGGGACTATTCTGGCTGTAATGCCCTGGAATTTCCCACTTTGGCAAGTGTTTCGCTGTCTAGCGCCTAATTTGCTTGCCGGGAATGCACTGCTATTGAAACATGCCTCGAATGTTCCCCAGTGCGGAGAGGTAATTGCAGACATCACAAAAAGAGCCGGACTACCAGACGGCGTTTTCCAGAATCTTCTTATTGGCCCCTCAAAAGTCGCAGGTATAATTCGTGACTCTCGGACTGCAGCCGTAACTTTAACCGGCAGCGGCCGCGCCGGCACCAGTGTTGCAGTTGCGGCAGGCCGGGCACTGAAAAAATGTGTCCTGGAACTTGGGGGTAGCGATCCCTTTATTGTCCTTCCCTCTGCAGATCTGGATGCCGCTGTGTCGACCGGCGTTAAGGCACGAATTGAAAACAATGGACAATCTTGTGTATGTGCGAAGAGGTTTATCATTCATGAAGCGGTTTATAACGAATTTCTAAAGAAATTTGTTGCGACTATGGAAGCCCTAAAATTGGGCGACCCGATGCTCGAAAGCACCAACCTTGGTCCACTTGCAACTGAGGATGGTGCTGCCACTCTTGAGGATCAGGTTAAGGAGTCAGTTGCGGTAGGTGCCAGATTACTGACAGGCGGTAAAAGAGCTGATGGCTCCGGTTTTTATTTCCCGGCAACGGTTCTTGCGGAGGTTAAGGAAAATACCCGCGCCTATAAGGAAGAACTGTTCGGACCTGTCGCCGTAGTTTTAAAGGCAAACAACCTGGATCATGCTATAACACTTGCCAATGACACACCCTTCGGTCTCGCCAGTAGCGTCTGGACTCACGATAAGGAGGAAATCGAACAGTGTATCAACAGAATTGAGGCAGGACAGACTTTTGTAAATGCAATGGTTGCATCTGATCCCAGGCTGCCGTTTGGAGGTATAAAGCACTCGGGATATGGTCGTGAACTTGGTGTCCCCGGAGCTAGAGCCTTTACAAACGCTAAAACGGTCTCATTACACACTTAACGTGGTTTTAATTATTTGCACAGATATCAAACTGACAGGCTCTGCTGAAATGAAAATACTTGATTTTGATAAGATTAAAGCCTGTTGCTAGGAAGCAAGCTTTAATCGAGGATATAGAAGAAAAATTTATCCATCACATTAATAACCCAATGGAGTTGCGTAATGGATCTTGGTATTTCAGACCGTGTTGCCGTTGTCACTGGGGCAAGCTCAGGAATTGGCTATGCTATCACGGAAGAGTTCCTTAAAAATGGGGCAAAGGTTGTGCTCGTTGCACTGCGGAAAAACCGCTTGCAGGAAGCAGAGAACACGTTTCACAAGAACTTTAAAACCAAAATTATTTCAATCGCAATAGATGTCACTGAGCCTGACTCGGCTCAGCGCATCCTCGATAAAACCCTTGATGCCTTCGGGCCGCCAGAGATTCTCGTCAATAATGCCGGTCGCGCCCAAACAGGTGGCCTATTATCCTCAACCGAAGAGGACTGGGAGCAGATGACTGCAGTAAAATTTACCTCCATGCGGCGCTTGTGCAAAGCTACTATTCCCTATATGCAAAAAAAGAGATGGGGTAGGATTGTCAATATGTCATCAATTGGCGGTACTTACCCTAATCCCAAGTTATTTATTTCTCATGTCCTAAGTGCGGCTATTAATAATCTATCGAAGGCCCTGGCACTGGAAGTTGCTGCGGACAATATTCTGGTCAATGCGGTTGGAGTTGGAGCCGTAAAAACCGAGAACTGGAAAAACAATATGCTCCCTTTTATCCGCAAGACCACCCCAGGGCTTGCTCAACTCTCTGATGACGAGCTCCTCGCTCAAGTATCCAAAGAATGTACGCCGGTAAAACACCCTGGAGCACCGGAAGATATTGCCTCCCTCACCGCCTATCTTTGCTCTGCACGTAACAATTTTGTAACCGGAGATGCTATCGAGGCATCAGGTGGAGCCGATCGCTTTATGTAAGTTTAGTAAGCTCGGCAAATCTGAATCAAAAAACTGACCATGTCACCAAATACTATGAACGCAGTTTTGTCTTAAGATAACCGGAATACGGCGACTCCAAGAAACCTAAAAAGGGCACCTCTAACAATTATATTTTTATACATTTTATTGTGCTGGAATCCCCACTATGCGCTACTGATCGACACCAAAAAAGTACTTTTTAGGGGTGCCCTTATATTCCTTTCAAGCACGATGACAGGCCAACTTCTTGCCAGCAGTTCCTCTAGAATTACAATGAAATATCAAATTCTGATTGTATCTACTATCGTCGTAGGTACAGGTTTCAAAATCCTTGTGACTGTCGCCCTGCGCACAAGGCGTTTATTTATTGACCATAGAGGGGCTGTGTGTGGATAGGCAAAACCTGAATTAGTGCAGATCAAATCTGGCACCTTATGTAATTTATATATAGGCGGGTTCCAAAACAGGTTAACTACTTTGACATGTCTTAACTTTGTTATAATTTTATGTGTAATTTGTGTTCCCAAGTGGCAGCAGGTGTTTTCTTTGCCAAGTAGCCTCCAAACTTAAAGGATAACCGGGATGCCAGCAATCAACCCCATTCCAGATGCGATGAGCGTAGTGCTTGTTCAATTTTCACCTAATGCTGCATCCGATGCCACTGGCATCAAAAAAAATATCAAGAGAATCGAAGCGTATATTGATCGTGCCTGTTTATGTTTTCCTGGCGTGGACCTTATTATTTTTCCTGAATACAGCACCTACGGCTTTGGCTTCCACCCTTACGCCCAGCATTTAAAACTTGCTTCGACTATACCGGGCCCCGAAACTGAGGCTTTCGGTAAAATTGCTAAGGCCAACGGGGTTTGGTTATGCGTATCGGTTGTTGAGCGTGCACCTGAACCGAATATGAAGCCATACAATGCCATGGTGTTAATCAATACCGATGGCGAGGTCGCTCTATCTTATCGAAAAATGATCCCATGGTGTCCCATGGAACCATGGAGTCCGGGGCCAGATATGTCGGTTTGCAAAGGACCGAAAGGATCTAAGCTGGCGATTACGATTTGCTCAGACCTTGACTATCCAGAGGTGGCGCGCGAAGCAGCCTGGAAGGGGGCAAATGTTATCCTTAGGCCCGCCAAATACATGTATCCCTGGGATCATATTTGGGGCATCACCAATCAGGTGCGTGCCTATGAAAACCAAGCCTATGTGGTTGCGGTCAATCACACTGGCGAGGATAGCTCCTACGCCTATTTTGGTCGGTCTATGGCCTGCGACTTTGACGGAAAGATCATCTGTTCACTCGATGGCAGCGAAGGCATGACAAAGGTTGACCTTTATCCGCAATTGGCCGATGAGGCACGTGATAAGCGATTATCAAACAACTACCTTTACCAGCTCAAGCACCGCGGATATACAGGACTTCCACCAAGGGGAGCAACCCATAATCCCTTCACCATATATAGCGATTGGGACAATATTCCGAAACGCTGGAACCGAGACCCCAGTAAAGAGGCTGAGAAGATCTCGGATAGAGGACGGGAAATTCTGGCAAAAGCGGCACAAAAGGGGAAAGCTAAGCCACCGGACTCGGCAGGGGAGTAATTTCCTTCCCCTCTTTTCTAGAGTAGGAAGCCCTCTGCGGAAAAATATTTGGATTTCACAAGAGGGCAGGTGCGCCACCGCCAGCCCTGTAAAGGCAAATTAATCTCCAAATCGCAGAAATTTATGCACACCGATAAAATGTTCCAGTGGGCGCGACTGGAAATAGTGTCCCCACTGGGAAATTCCTTCCCATCACAACCGACAGAAAGCGATCCCAAAGATACGGTGATCACGCACTTCGATCACAAAGGCCTCTATATATGGCACTGCCATCTGCTCTCCCATGAAAAGTATTCACCAACCGATTAAAGACATCATATCTTACTACGCCAGCAAATTATCAAATCAAGAAATTTTAGACACATTACAAAATACTCCATTGAGCCTGAAACTGAGGCAAAACATATTCTTTTATTTCTTGATTCTATCTGCACTGAAATTGCAAAAGATGCTCAGGAAAATATTGTAGTGCTTAGACAGTCCATTAAGACAACTGATGCAGAAAAAATCTGCGATATGGTTGAAGATCACATATAGAGGAATCCGGATTTTAAAGCCAACCAACAAATACCCGTTAATTTGAATACAAATTAGTACCATGAGAGAGCTTTCATTTAAGGAAATTTTATATTTATGCTGCGTTCTGGAAGGGTATATCAGCCATCTTAAGCTTGATATCGAATCAGGCGAACTTGAAGGCGAAGGAAGTCTAGATCTACAAGCCTCAACTCCTCTATGAATTTACCGAGGGAGACGTAATATTTATTGTATCAGTGAAAGGCAATAAAAGTGGATCTGAGATAATGAATCTTACAATGAGAAACCCTATTTAAATTTTCTCCGCCCACAATCAATCTGAAATACTCTGAAAGGTTCTCTCCAGGAAAAGTCTTCCCCTGGAGAGTGGCAGCCACTAACTCAGCAAGGCACCAAAGCCTTAGCCACACGGGAGTTGGTCTCCCGTCCCAACTGTTCAGAAATAAAGTTCCCAGCCTCTGCCAGTAACTGTAAATCCACGCCGCTTTCAATACCCATACCATTGAGCATGTAGAGCACATCCTCACTGGCAACATTTCCTGAAGCGCCACGGGCATAGGGGCAGCCGCCGAGGCCGGCTACAGCGGAATCCACGACTGCGACGCCCATTTGCAAAGCCGCGTAGATATTGGCCAGCGCCTGGCCGTAGGTATCGTGGAAATGCACCGCAAGTTTTTCCACAGGTACGCGGGCCAACACCTGTTCCAGCATGCGCTTGGCGGCTTCCGGGGTGCCGACACCGATGGTGTCTCCTAGAGAGATTTCATAGCAGCCCATTTCCAACAGCGCGGCACTGACGTCGGCCACCTTGGCCGGGTCAATATCGCCCTCGTAGGGGCAGCCGAGTACGCAGGACACATAACCCCGCACGGGAATACCATCCTGCTTGGCTTTTTCCACCAGCGGGCGGAAGCGCTCCAGGCTCTCCGCGATACTGCAATTAATGTTTTTCTGGGTGAAAGCTTCCGAGGCCGCACCGAATACGGCGACCTCGTCGGCTTTGGCTTCCACTGCACGCTCATAGCCTTTTAAATTTGGCGTGAGCGCGCTGTAGATAACACCGTCTTTGCGCTGGATACCCGCCAGCACTTCTTCGCTGGCGGCCATTTGCGGTACCCACCTGGGGCTGACAAAACTGCCGGCTTCAATCACCGCCAGGCCGCTGGCACTGAGCTTGTTCACCAGGGCGATACGGGTCTCCACGGAGATTGGCTGCTTTTCATTTTGCAGACCATCGCGGGGGCCCACTTCTACGATTTTAACTTGCTTGGGCAAATCCATTATTGCTCCTCCCCGGCGAAATCCACCAGCAAGCTGCCACCATCCACCAGCTCACCTTCGGCGCAGAAGAACTGCTGCACGGTGCCGGCGCCGGGAGCACGCAGGGTGTGCTCCATTTTCATGGCTTCCATCACCAGCAGTGGCTGGTCTTTTTCCACTGTGGAGCCGGGCTCAACCAGCAAGGAAATTATGGTGCCGTTCATGGGGGCATCGAGGCCGTGGGCCTGGTCGTTGCTCTCGCCGATATCCGGTGGCAGCAGTTTGAATTCCACCTGGGTGCCATCGATAAATACCGCACCGCCATCGCGGGTATCCACAGCGGAGAAACTCATGCGGCGGCCATCCACCAGCATCAAGTCGCGACCCGGCAGCAGGCGAATCTCACCGCTGTTTTGTTCCTCAGGCAAGGCATCGCAAGTCCAGTGCAGGCTATTGCCCTTCGCAATAAAGCGTATTTGAGCGTGCTGGCCACGGTAGTCCACCGTCTGGGTGCGACTGCCGACCAGGGCATTGCGCCAATTATCGCCACTGTGCCAGGGGGAGAAGGGGTCCCGCTGTGGAGCGCTGTTGCGCAGGTCACACTCTTCACGCTGCTGCAGGTATCCGGCAATAGCGGCGCACTTGAGCGGCGTCAGTGTCTGCTCCTGGTGCAGGACTTCCGCTTCGTAGTCTTCGATAAAGTGAGTGGAAACACGACCACAGGCGAAAGCCTCGTGATTGATCACCCGGCGCAGGAATTCGATATTGTGACGCACACCGGCAATCTGGTAATCGCGCAGGGCGCGGTCCAGTTTGGCCAAGGCCTCTCTGCGGGTGCGGCCGTGGCAGATCAGCTTGGCGATCATTGGGTCGTAGTACACACTGATTTCATCGCCGGTCTGCACGCCGGTATCCACTCGCACGCCCTCGTCTTCCGCCGGAGGCTGGTGACGCACTAACAGACCTGTTGCCGGTAGGAAATCATTGTCCGGATCTTCGGCGTAAATCCGCACTTCCATGGCGTGGCCGTTGATCTGCAGCGCATCCTGGCTCATGGGCAGGGTGTCGCCAGCGGCGACGGCCAGCTGCCAGGCCACCAGGTCCTGACCGGTGATCATTTCCGTCACCGGGTGCTCTACCTGCAGGCGGGTATTCATTTCCATAAAGTAGAAAGCACCGCTGGCATCCAGCAAGAATTCCACTGTGCCGGCGCCCACGTAACCGATGGCGTGGGCCGCGCGCAGGGCCGCTTCACCCATACGGGCTCGCAATTCCGGACTCATTCCCGGTGCCGGGGCCTCTTCCACCACTTTCTGGTGGCGGCGCTGCACCGAGCAGTCCCGTTCGAACAGGTAGACGCCGTTGCCCTGCTGATCGCAGAACACCTGAATTTCCACATGGCGCGGGCTTACCACGTAGCGTTCCAGCAACATAATATCGTCACTGAAGGCGTTCATGGCCTCGCGCTTGGCGGCAGCCAGTGCTTCGTGGAATTCATCAGCACTGTCGACACGGCGCATGCCTTTACCACCACCGCCGGCAGCAGCTTTCAGCAGTACGGGATAACCGATGCGATTGGCGTGGCCTTCCAACAGATCTTCATTTTGGTTGGTGCCGTGGTAACCCGGCACCAGTGGCACATTGGCCTCTTCCATAATGCGCTTGGCGGCAGACTTGGAACCCATCGCCTCGATTGCACCGGTGGGCGGGCCGACAAAAATTATGCCGGCGCTGTCACAGGCACGACAAAATTCCGCATTTTCAGACAGGAAACCGTAACCCGGGTGAATGGCATCGGCGCCGGTCTGTTTCGCCGCGCCCAGTACCTTGTCGATATCCAGGTAGGAATCCCTGGCCGGGGCGGGGCCCAGGTGTACGGCTTCATCGGCCATCTGCACGTGCAGGGCATCGGCATCCGCATCGGAATAAACCGCCACGGTGGCCACCCCCAGGCGGCGGGCGGTCTTGATAATACGGCAGGCAATTTCGCCGCGATTAGCTATTAATAATTTGCGAATCATAAAAATTATCCTTCGCCGCCATTCATCCACTTGGGCGCGCGTTTTTCCAAAAACGCCGTCAACCCTTCCTGCCCTTCCGGCGACACCCTCACAGCGGCAATCAGCGCACTGGTCTGCCCTTGCAGCTCGTTGTTAATCACCCGGTTGGACATGGACATGGCCAGTTGCTTGGCCATGGCAACCGCCTTGGGGCCGTTATCGGCAATGGCGGCCACCAATTTCTGTACATGCAGGTCCAGGTCACCCTCGGCACAGACTTCGGATACCAAGCCGATCTGCTCGGCACGCTCGGCGGAGAAGCGCTCCGCAGTCACAAAATAACGGCGCGCGTGGCGGGTGCCGATGGCATTGATCACATAGGGGCTGATGGTGGCTGGCAACAATCCGATTTTAACTTCGGACAGGCAGAAGCTGGCGCGCTCAGAGGCCACCGCCATATCGCAGCAGCTCACCAGGCCCACGGCGCCACCAAAAGCAGCGCCCTGTACCCGCGCGATGGTAGGCGCAGGAAAAGTATCGAGTTTGTACAGCATGGCGGCGAGTGCGGCGGCATCGCGGCGGTTTTCCTCTTCTGAATAAGTCGCCATGCGCTTCATCCAGTTGAGATCGGCTCCAGCAGAAAAACTCTTGCCGTTGGAAGCCAGTACCAGCACGCGTACGGCAGGGTTTTGCGCCAGGGTGTCAAAGGTAGTGGCCAGTTCGTGAATCAGTTCATCGTCAAAGGCATTGTGGATTTCCGGGCGGTTCAGGGTGACCGTGGCCACGCCCTCGCTATCCACTTCGCACAGCAATTTATCGCTCATTATCATTCCTCGAATGGGGCGTCTCTCTTGCGGCGCAGGTTTCAATCGCCCTCGCCGCAAACCACGGTTTGGTTACATGCGGAACACGCCGAACTGGGTCTCTTGCGGCTCCTTGTGGCTGGCTGCCGCCAGGCACAGACCGAGTACCCGGCGGGTATCCGCCGGGTCGATAACACCGTCATCCCACAGGCGCGCGGAGGCGTAATAGGGGTGCCCCTGGTGCTCGTAGTTATCCACAATCGGCTGTTTAAACTGGCGCTCTTCCTCATCACTCCAGGATTCGCCGCGCGCAGCCTTCTGGTCGCGCTTCACCTGCGCCAATACGCCGGCAGCCTGCTCGCCGCCCATTACCGAGATGCGTGCGTTAGGCCACATAAACAGGAAGTTGGGATCGTAGGCGCGGCCACACATTCCGTAGTTACCGGCGCCGAAGGAGCCGCCGATCAGGATGGTGATTTTGGGCACCTTGGCGGTGGCTACAGCGGTCACCATCTTGGCGCCGTGTTTGGCGATGCCGCCAGCTTCGTACTGCTTGCCCACCATAAAGCCGGTGATGTTTTGCAGGAATACCAGCGGAATCTTGCGCTGGGCACACAGCTCAATAAAGTGCGCGCCCTTTTGCGCACTCTCCGCAAACAGGATGCCATTGTTGGCAACAATGCCTACCGGGTAGCCCTGGATACGGGCAAAACCAGTGACCAGGGTGGTGCCGTACAGCGCTTTGAATTCATCGAACTCAGAGCCGTCCACAACCCGTGCGATAACCTCGCGCACATCGTATGGTTGGCGCGAGTCCTTAGGCACTACGCCGTAAATATCTTCCGGTGGATACATCGGCTCCACCGGCTTTTGAATATCCAGGCCCGGATTTTTGATACGGTTCAAACGAGCTACTGAGCGGCGCGCCAACTGCAGGGCGTGTACATCGTTATTGGCGTAGTGGTCGGAAACCCCGGAGGTGCGACAGTGCACTTCGGCACCACCGAGCTCCTCGGCGGAAACCTCTTCACCGGTGGCCGCTTTTACCAGGGGCGGACCCGCCAGGAAGATGGTGGCCTGTTCCTTCACCATAATGGATTCATCTGCCATCGCCGGTACATAGGCACCGCCGGCCGTGCAGCTGCCCATCACTACTGCGATCTGCGGAATATTCTGTGCAGACAGGTTAGCCTGGTTGAAGAAAATACGGCCGAAGTGTTCCCGGTCTGGGAAAACATCATCCTGGCGCGGCAGGTTGGCGCCACCGGAATCCACCAGGTAAATACAGGGCAGGTTATTCTGTTCGGCAACAGTCTGCGCGCGCAGGTGTTTTTTTACCGTGAGCGGATAGTAGGTACCGCCTTTTACCGTGGCATCGTTGGCAACGATCACACAGGGCTGGCCGGAAACAGTACCAATGCCAGTAATAATACCGGCAGCGGGAACCTCTTCACCGTAAACCTCGTGAGCGGCCAGCTGGGAAAATTCCAGGAACGGACTGCCCGGATCGAGCAGCGCATCGATGCGGTCCCGTGGTAATAACTTGCCACGCGCCAGGTGTTTTTCCCGCGCGCGCTCACCACCGCCCTGGGCGATGGCTTCCACTTTTTCACGCAGGTCTGCCACCAGCGCCTGCATCTGCTCGCGGTTTTCGCCAAAAGCGGCATCGCGGGTATTTATTTTGCTCTGCAACTGATTCATAAAATCTGATTCACTTTCCCGGAGAAAAGACCTCCACAGGGCGCGGCTGATACCGCAGGGCCCGACTGGAGACAGCTGCCACCGGCAAGCGCCGGCGGCGAGGAGAAATGCCCAGCCTTAGCGGGTCTCTTTAAACAGCTCGCGACCAATCAACATACGGCGCACTTCTGAAGTGCCCGCGCCGATTTCGTAGAGCTTCGCATCGCGCAACAGGCGGCCGGTGGCGTACTCGTTGATGTAGCCATTACCGCCCAGTGTCTGGATAGCCTGCAGGGCCATCTGCGTTGCGCGCTCAGCAGTAAACAGGATTACCGCGGCGGCGTCCTTGCGCGAATCCTCACCGCGGTCACACGCCCGAGCCACCGCGTAGAGATAGGAGCGGCTGGCATTCAGGTCGGCGTACATATCCGCAATCTTGCCCTGCATCAGTTGAAATTCACCAATGGCCTTGCCGAATTGCTTGCGCTCGTGGATATAGGGCACAACCACATCCAGGCACGCCTGCATAATGCCCACCGGGCCACCGGAGAGAATGGTTCGCTCGTAGTCGAGGCCACTCATCAATACGCGCACGCCGCCGTTCAATTCACCGAGGATATTTTCTTCTGGCACTTCGCAGTCTTCGAACACCAGTTCACAGGTGTTGGAACCGCGCATACCCAGCTTGTTGAGTTTTTGCGCCTGGGTGAATCCGGCGAAACCGCGCTCGACGATAAAGGCGGTGATACCACCGGAGCTGATGCCCGGCTCGGTGCGCGCGTAGATTACATAGGTATTGGCATCGGGACCGTTGGTGATCCACATTTTATTGCCGTTCAAGATAAAGCGATCACCGCGCTTTTCGGCACGCAGCTGCAGGCTCACTACGTCGGAACCGGAATTGGGTTCACTCATGGCCAGCGCACCTACATGCTCACCGGAACACAGCTTGGGCAGGTATTTGAGCTTCTGCTCGCGGGTACCGTTCTTGTGAATCTGGTTAACACACAGGTTGGAGTGGGCACCGTAGGAGAGCCCCACAGAGGCCGAGGCGCGGGAGATCTCTTCCATCGCCACGGCGTGGGCCAGGTAACCCATATTAGAGCCACCGAACTCCTCTTCCACGGTCATGCCCAGCAGGCCCAGCTCGCCGAACTTTTTCCACATATCGGCCGGAAACAGGTTGTCTTCATCAATCTGCGCCGCGCGCGGGGCCAGTTCGGCTTGGCAGAACTTGTACACCATGTCACGGAGCATATCGATGTCTTCACCGAGGCCGAAATTCAGGGTTGGGTAGGAGGTATTCATAGTGACTCCACTTAAAATGAAAGGGATTTAATTCAACTAGCTGCGCTGTGCCTGTGCATTACTGCAGAAGGTCTTTAGTGTATTTAAGGGCCATCGGCCACTCACACAGCGCTCGCCGAAATATTTACCGTTATTGTTTAGGGGGTTTCGTCTTCGCGACTTTTCAACAGGGCCGTTTGCGCGCGGACCTCGACTTCCTCTAATTCCCCCATCAGGCTCTCGATATCCCGCAGCTGCTGCTGCAACTGCGCACGCTTTTGTGCGATGCGCTCCAGCAGACGCTCTAATTGCTCCACATTACCGTGAGCCGGATCGTACATATCGATAATTTCGCGGCTCTCATCCAGGGAGAAGCCGAGCCGCTTGCCGCGCAGGATCAGTTTCAGGCGCACCCGCTCCTCGGGGCTGTAAACGCGGGTCTGGCCGCGCCGCTCCGGTTTGAGCAGCCCCTTGTCCTCATAGAAACGGATGGTACGGGTGGTGATATCAAACTCCCGCGCCAACTCCGAAATACTGTAACTATGGGGCTCTACGATGCTGGCTTTGGCTTTCATAAGTACTTCCTCGAGACACAGCAAAGCCTAACAAGAGTTTACGTTAACGTAAACGTAAAGCACGCATCAAAAAATAACTGCGGAGGGCTAATAAGTCATTAACTCTCCGCAGTGTAGAAGTGGGCTGTCAGGCGCCCAGCAGCTGCTGCAACTGGTTGTCGAGCAACTTTTGATAGGAGGGGGTCAGACCCGTGACCTCCAGAGCCCAACCGGCGCCATGGTGCTCAATCCGCCCAGCCAGGGAGGTGTCTTCCAGCAGTTCCGGGTGCAAGAACAACCCGCGTGATTGGTTCAACAATTGCTCGGCGGAAAAATCTGGGGCACTCGGCTCACAGGGTGCCACCGCCAGGGCCAGCTTCAGACCGGTGGCGCGACTCACACTTTGCATCTCCCGCAACAGCAGACCACAGCAAACTGCGCGAAACGCTGCATCGGTACCGGAGAATCCCAGGCCGATCTGCGGCCCGGCACAACTCAGCGGATGAGCTCCGTAAATGCGCCGCAGTAACTGCATACGCCCATCCAATTCCCGCTGTATTCCTTCGAGCGCACTGCGGCTCAGTTGATTGGTCAGCTGGGCCCAATTCAGGGGGCGCAGATAAAGACCTATGCTTTCACCTTTTTCCACCGGCAGATCCTGCGAAGGCCGCGACTCTTCGGCTGGCAGGCTTCGGGAAGAGGAAAGCCCACCCGCCAGCAGTGCCGCTACCGCGCTAAACGGCAGGGCGAACACCAGGATCAACAGCAGGCTGGCCCAGGGAAAGGTTACATCCGCTCCGGGTACCAGAGTCACGGTGACATTGCCGGCGATACTGTCGTGCAGCACTACCGGCACGCTAATCGTTTCGCCATTTTGCAGGTCGCCAACTTCCGCCAAACTATTCGATTCAACATCTTCAATGGCGATACCACTGACAGCGGGTAGCTCCAGCAGCTGTCGGGCCAGAAGCTGCATACTGATACGATCGGCGGCGACAATACGCTCAAGGCTCTGCCCAGCGAGAAAACTGGCCGCCGCCTGCGCTGAGGCCCGGTCTTTATCCACAGCGTCGGCATGCCGCTGCCCATAGTAGTGCGCCAGGGCGGCAGTACAGAATATGGCCAGGGTCAACCAAATTGTGACAGCCAGCAGGCGCTGGCGGGCACGCTTGGATAGAAGCGCAAGCTGCTGCGGCAATCTGCGCAGTAGAGAAATTATCGATACAGACATAAAACGGCTGAAATACCTTGCCTTGTTTATTATTACCTTGCGACTCAACAAGCCATCCCGACCTGTTAAGTCGTCGCCCATAAAAACACTGGCGCAGGTGCGTAGACCTGCAGGTGTGTTTTGGGCTCGCGATGGCCCGCGGCCGCGGCGCTATATTAATCCTTACACAGGTCTATTAATGCACCCTGTAATTTCCTGTGCCGTTTGTGGATCTGACAACAAAATAGTTCCATAGCAATGTTCAATCTTCAGCAAATAAAGAGGTCTTGCCTTTCGGCGGCGATTTTAACGAAGATTTCCGCTAGCGCTATAATGCGTCGCTTATCGAATACTATTGCGGAGTTGCGCCATGGGCGACAAAACGAAAGCACACGAATTTCACCTGCCCCTGGCAAAAATTACCCAGTCAGCGCTGAACTGCCCTGTGCGTTACCTCACTTTCCACAACGACCATGCGCGACTGGGTCTTGAATACAGCGGCGCCACTCCATTCTCAGACACCTTTCATTGTGACCTGAACTTACCAAGCTCAAAGCCTTTAATGGTGCAGTCCCCCTGGTGCCTGACTCTTCTGAGCCCTGCCGCCAGCCTGGATCAGCTACAGCGCTTAATACATTTTTGCGCCGAGCAAAATTGGTGTATCGATACTATCGATACACTTTCCTATCGACGTGAATGCACGGTAATCCGCTTCCAGTTCAGCGCGGAATTGGAGTTTTCCCCGGCGCGCTTTGCCTGTTTGCAACTGGCCGAGGAAATAGGAGTCGATTTGGTTTTACAGGAGGGCCCCAGCCAGCGGGTACCGGCGCTTGCGGGCTTCGATATGGACTCCACTTTGATCGATGCCGAGGTCATCGACGAACTCGCCAAGATCACCGGAATTGGCGAGCAAGTGGTCGCCATCACCGAGGCCGCCATGCGCGGCGAGCTGGACTTCCGCGACAGCTTCAAAAAACGTATGGCCCTACTCAAAGGTTTTTCCGAACAGCGCCTGGCAGAAATCGCTCAACAGCTGCCGTTGAAGGAAGGGGCACAAGAACTGTTGCACTGCCTGCGCGAGCTGGGCTGTAAAACGGTGATCCTATCCGGTGGTTTTACGTACTTTGCCAATTTCCTGCAGCGAGAACGTCTAGCCGTAGACTGGGTTCACGCCAATCAACTGGAGTTTGCCGAGGGCGCACTCACCGGTGAGGTCATAGAACCCATCGTCGACGGAATCCGCAAGCGGCTGTTGCTGGCAGAAACGGCAAAAGAGATGGGGTTATCACTGCAACAAGTGGTCGCTATCGGGGATGGGGCCAACGATATCCCCATGCTGAACCTGGGTGCCCTGGGTATCGCCATTCACCCGAAACCCAAAGTACGCCTGGAGGCGCCACAGTCCATCACCCGGTTCGGGCTCGACGCCGCGCTTTACCTGTTTGGTCTCAATGACCAGCAAATTGCCAAGTTGGGGCAACCGTAACAGCGCACCAGGAAAAGACGTCAGATGATTGCATGGGGAAAGGGGAAAGAGCGCGGCTTGCTGTTATCCGAACAGGCGCTGGGCTCATATCCACAACTCACGGCGCAAAAACTAAGCACAACCAATAATAAAATCCGCCTGTACATAGGTACCTCCCTTTGCCTAATTGGAATTTTATTCGAACCGCAGGTTACGCAAAGGGTTCCGGTTTGAATAGTGGCTTAATGATTTTTATGCCAGAAAATTGACGTAAAAACTCTCTTTTTGTACCGATTTGCTCAATTTTGCTACACAGCGTATTACACGAACTTTTTGTCATGCCCTGCACCTATTACATGGTGCTCTACAGATATTTAACCAAGACGGGTCCCTCCCCACTCAAGGAGTGGCAAAGGGGGACTAGAAGAAGAATAAAGTGAAGGGCTAAAGTGGCAAATAGTGCGTTCGCCCGCGCCTGTAAGGCGAGTCGCAATTTCGGCACAGAGTGCCGAAATTGCTGAAAGAGCTGGGAATGATTCAGCTCTCTTTTTTACCGTAGATTACCAGGCTGTTCACTTTGACTGTCAGCGGATGGTAGCCCACTTTGGCTCGCTCAAAAATACGCGCGGCCACATCTTTCTTACCCGTCTCAACCATATTGCGATAGAGCGGGCGTAGGAACTTATTGCGACCAATACTGGTGAGGAAATTCTCCAGGCGCTCGAAGGCAGGCTCGTAATCATTGCGCACCGCAATCATCAACCAGCTAAACGCCACCTCGTTATTACGGGATTCGGTCAGGCCAAAGCTGCGGTCCAGTTCTTTCAACTGCGCTTCGCTCAGTTTCTCCGGCATACCATCGAGGAAGTACTTCCACTGGTGGAAAGTCCAGCCTTTGGTGTCGATATCTTTGGCCGCCAGCTTACCGTCCAACCACTGCTGACGCACCGGGTCAAGCTTAGTGAAGGCATCGGATTGCGGGTGCGGCGCGCCTTCGGGGATACCCGGCTCGAAGATCCACTGATGAATACGCTCGCGATCCAGCTTGTCACCGTGCTCTACCAGCAGCGTCTCGTCGAGGTACTTCACGAAGTCCTCAGTGGTGATGCTCTGGAAGGAGAAGTGGTTGAAGTACTCCATCAGGAAGCGGTCGAATGCCTTGCGGCCCACTTTCTGTTCCAGCTCATACAGGAACAGAGAGCCTTTCTCGTAGGGGATATTGGAGAACACTTCATCGGGATCACGGCCGCGCAGGTCGATAGCCATAATCTCGTCGCGGGGCTCTTTATCGGCCAGATCCGCCTGTAGGTCGTCGAAACCCAGCGCCATTTCCATCTGGTAGCGCTCATCACCGTAAACAAACTGCATGATGCGGTTGGTCAGGTAGGTGGTGAAGCCTTCGTTCAACCACAGGTCGCGCCAGCTGGCATTGGTCACCAGGTTGCCGGACCAGGAGTGCGCCAGTTCGTGGGCAATCAAAGCCACCAGGCTCTTGTCGCCGGCGATCACGGTCGGAGTGATAAAGCTCAGGCGCGGGTTTTCCATACCGCCGAAGGGGAAGCTCGGTGGCAGGATGAGCAGGTCGTAACGATCCCAGTGGTAGGGGCCGTAGGCCTTTTCGGTTACTTCCAGCATGGATTCGGTATCGGCAAACTCCGCCGCTGCAGATTCCAGCATGGAGGGCTCGGCGTAGACACCGGTGCGCTCCCCCATAGGCTTGAACTGCAGGTCACCCACCGCCAGGGCGATCAGGTAGGAGGGGATACGCTGGGGCATCTCGAACTCGTAGACGCCATCTTTGGTCGCCTGCGGGTCGTTATTCGCACTCATCACCGCGCGCAGTTCTTTCGGTGTGTGAACGGTGGCGTTATAGGTGATACGAACTTTGGGGGAATCCTGCAGCGGGATAAAGCTGCGCGCATGGATCGCCTGGGCCTGGGTAAACAGGAACGGGTGCTTCTTGCCGGCAGTCTGTTGTGGCTCCAGCCACTGCACACCGGAAGCGCCCGGGGCTGTGCGATAGCGGATAGTGATGCTCTCGGCATCTTCTGGCAGCTCAACGTTCAGCGGAGTACCCAGGTGACCGTCTTTCTCGCCCATGGAGAACTTCACCGGCGCGCCATTGGCGGAAACGGAAACCACTTTCAACTCGCGGGTATCCAGCACCATTGGCAGGTTCTTATCGTTGAGGCGCTTGAAGTCCAGCTTCGCTTCGCCCTCGAGAACCTTGCGTGAAAAGTCCACGGTCAGGTCCAGATCCAGGTGCTGGACCTGGTAATCATTGCTGTTGGCAAAAGAGTGGTAGTCCACACCGGACTGCGGTGCCTTGTCAGCGGTGGTTTTCTTTTCCATCACCGCGGCCGCTTTTACCGGAGTGCTTGCACTATCGGCTTCAGATTTGGACGGTTCTGTCTTGGAACAACCGGCGACTACGGCGAGGCCGCCGACAATCAGGCTGGTGCACAGTAAACGGGGCAACATGGGTCAACTCCCTAGGTTCAACTTTTCAATTTGCGCCACAGGATACCCGAGAGCGCGCGGATGCGGAACGACGGGGGTTCAGATCCCCGCTCCGGGCCGAACTCAAGTTGCGCCTATTCACAACTAAAACCTCAAAACATACTTTTAAGAAAGGCGTAAGTAGACTCATTTCTCAACTTTACCCCTAACGGACGAATTTGCTGACTAAACCGCACCGAGAGCGAAAATTTCTGCGGCAATTAACAAAGCCTTCACTTTCTGAATCCAGACTGCGGGTCCTCTACAACATACCGATAAGGAGAACCCCATGTCCCTGTCCCGGAGGCGATTCCTACAATTTTCCGGTGCCGGCCTGGCATCCCTGCCACTGCTAAAAGCCTATGGCGCCGGCTTACAGCCTTTCCAACACGGCGTTGCCAGCGGCGATCCATTGAGCGATCGGGTAATTCTGTGGACCCGTATCACCCCCTCCGACGACCCCAGCTTTCAGTCCATAGTGCCCTACACTTGGCAGATCGCCCTGGACCCGGAAATGGGCATGGTGGTAAACAGCGGCAGCGGTGTCACCGGCCCCGAGGTGGACTACACCATCAAGGTGGACGCCGCCAGCCTGCAAGCGGGCACCACCTACTACTACCGCTTTTATTCCAACGGCATAGATTCCCCCATCGGCCGCACCCGCACACTACCCACCGGCCATGTGGACCGCCTGCGCTTTGCGGTCACCAGCTGCTCCAACTATCCCATGGGCTACTTCAATGTGTACCGGGAGATCGCCCTGCGCGCCGACCTGGATGTCGTGCTGCACCTGGGGGATTACATCTACGAGTACGGTCCCGGTGGTTTCGGCACCGGAACCGGTCTGGGGCGCGAGCCTATTCCCGCCAAAGAAATGGTGGATATCCAGGACTACCGCCTGCGCTACGCCCAATACCGTACCGACCCGGACCTGCAGGAGGTCCACCGCCAGCATCCGTTTATCTGTGTGTGGGACGACCATGAAACCACCAACAATGCCTGGGCCGGGGGCGCGGAAAACCACGATCCACAGGAGGGCGAAGGCGACTGGAGTGTGCGTCGCACCGTAGCCAATCGGGCCTACTTCGAGTGGATGCCAATCCGCGATAACGGCCTTCTTGATCTCTTCGGCGACAGGGCTATCTACCGCAGCTTTCGTTTCGGCAATCTGATGGACCTGATGATGCTGGATACCCGCATCGCCGCCCGCGACGAGCAGGCCAATTGGTTTGACCAGAAGACCGCCGATAACCCCGAGCGCAGTATTCTCGGCGCACAGCAAGAGCAGTGGCTACACAGCGGGCTCAGCCGATCCCAATCTGATGGTGTGCGCTGGCGGGTACTGGGCCAGCAGGTGATGATGGCCCAGCTGACCCTGGCCAAAGATCTGTCTGTAAATATGGATCAATGGGATGGCTACACCGCCTCCCGCAAGCGCCTGTTCGAGCACATCAGCAACAACAATATCGATAATTTTGTCGTGCTCACCGGGGATATCCACAGCTCCTGGGCCTGGGACCTGGCCAGCAACCCGTTCAGTATTCTCGAATACGGACGCCTCACCGGTCGCGGTGCCTTGGGCGGTGAATTTGTAACCCCCGGCGTCACCTCCAGTTTCCTGGATAAATCCCACCTGACCGATGTGGCCGCTATCGCCATGGACGGGCTGATTCCACACCTGAAGTGGGTTAATGTCACCCAGCGCGGCTACCTACTGATGGACGTCTCCCACTCTCGCACCAAGGCCCACTGGTACCATGTAGACACCGTCACCAGTAAGAATTACAACGCCAATCTAGCGCGGATTTACAAGCAAAAGGCTGGCGAAAACCATGTACAGCGCGCCTGGAGCGAGAGCACCGGTCCCGCCCTGGTACCGGCACCGGCACCGGGTTACGCCACCCTGGCGCGTAATGCCATCGCCGCCCTGCGCAGCCGCTACAGCGTTTAAGCGCAAAAAAAACGCGCGGTCCCAGCGAGCTGCGCGTTTTTTTCGGCCTTAAACTGAAAAGGCCCTTCTCAATCCAGGCTAAAGTCGAAACTCATCTCCTCCGCCGGAGCCTGCACATAATATCCCTGGATATAATCTGTACCGGTCTGCCACAGGGTGGGCAGCATGCTGGCCTGCTCAATATGCGGCACAATCACCTTAGTCTCCGCCTCGCCCAGACGCTGCACCAGACCCGCTAATGTTTCGCTGCTCTCGCCCTCATCCTGCACTTCGCGCACAAACGACGGGTCTATTTTAGCGATGTCCACCTTTACATGTTCCAGTGCTTTGAAGGGGTTCAGGCCGGTGCCGAAGTGGCACACGGACACCTGGCAGCCGAGCTGCTGTACCTGGATGGTGAAGTCACGCGCGGCGTGGAGGTTACTGGTGATATCTTCCTGGCGCAGCTGGAAAATCACCGAGCCGGGCACCAACTTGGCCGCTTTAAAGGCCACACCCAACCAGGCCGGCAAACTGTTGTCGAGCAATGAAGCGGTGGTGAGATGCAACAGCAGCGACACTTCCTTGCCCTCAGCCCGGGCGGCTGCGGCAGCCTTGATCGCGGTGAGGATCACCCAGCGATCCATCTTTGCGGACAGCCCCGCATCACCGAGTTCCTGTAGGAAGGCCAGTGGTGCCAGTTCCTCTTTTTCGTCGAGCATACGCACCAAGACTTCGTACATCTGCTCACCGGTACCCTGCAGACTCAAAATCGGCTGATACAGCAGTTTGAGATTGCCGGCCTCCAGGGCCTGTACCACTCGGGCGCGATGATAGGTGCCGGCATCGGCACTGTTTTCCGTATCCGGTTCATACAGGGCAAAAGCGCCACCCCGACCATCTTCGCCGAGCGCCTGTTTATGGGCGATCTGCGCCTGCTCCAATACCTGCTGAGCACCACTGGAGGCCTCGCTCAACAGGGAGATCCCGATCGAGGCGGTCACCTGTTGGGTCTTACCGGCAGCATCGAAGATCGTATCGGCAATTCTCTTGAGCATATCTTTGGCGCGCAGCTCGATACTGTCAGGAGTAGTGTCGGGACTCAGCAGGCAAAAACTGTCGTCGCTGTAACGCGCCAGGGTATCGCCACTGCGCTGGCAACCCTGCAACAATTCGGCCATGGCTTTTTGCAATACGTCAGCACCGGCTACCCCCACAGTCTTTTGCACTTCCTCACCGAAACGGTCCACCTGAATAAACATTAGGCCGCCGGTGCGGCGGGATTCCGCGGAAGACTTAATGGTGGAATCCAGCAATTGCAGGAAGTGCTGGCGGTTGAACAGACCGGTGAGAGAATCGCGGTTTTTGATATCGCTGAGCTGCGCCTCCAGTTGCTCGGTGTCACCGCGGCGAGTGGCAATACGCACCTGTAAGCAGCGTTCATCATCATAGTTGGTACTGAGTACCTCGGCGCGGGTGGGGAGTGGATCGCCACTGAGAGTTCTGGCAGTGAACCGCCACTCCTTAGCCTCCACTTCGTTATTGTCAATGGCGCAGCGCTTGAGGAATTCCCGCGCCCCTCCCTGCTCATTTTCCGCGAGCATATCAATCAGCGGTTGGTACTCGACTTCTTCGCCGCTTTCAAAGCCGAAGCGCTCAGCAAAGGAGTCGTTGGCATACACCAACAGGCCATCAGACACATAGGCGATGGCGTCTTTAGAGCTGTCGAGCAATTCCTTGGCGCGTTTGAGTGTCGCGTGATAGCGGCGGTCGTGTATCCGCGCCTGGCGGCGGTTGTCGAGCGCAGTCATTTCTCGCTGAATCACCAGCAACAAGTGCTGGTCCTCATCCACTGTCACCACATCCCGTGCCCCCTGCTTTAACCCCTCCACCACGGGCTGGGAGCCTCGACGCTCACTCAGAAGGATCACCGGCACATCTTTTTGCAGTTTGCTGATAGTGCGCAAGGCCACTGCCGGGGGAACTTGGGTACTGCTCTCTGCGGCAATCACCAGATCCCAGGTTTTGTCTTGTAGCAAGCGGGTAAAAACCGCTTCACTGGCAACATGCTTGGCGCGGTTGGGTCTGCCGGCATTGTGCAGCATGCTTACCAGGCGCTGCGCCTCTGAGGGCGTATCGTGAATCAGGAGGAGTCTGATAGTGTCGTTGCTATTCATTATTTGCTCTATTTATTCAGGGCGGCGCACCGCAACCGCGTGCGGTAAGTTTAGGGGGCCCCTGTGGTGGCATACAAGAGCACATCTGAATGGTACACGTGAATCAAGTCACACAAATCTGCCTGCCACAAAAATGCGCCCTAAATTATTTCTATGCGAATGAGTCATCACTTATCGAGCCGATAAGATCTTTCAAATGGTGGACATTACCGAGCCCAAAAGCGCGGCGGACACTATATAGATAGACCCAGCCGCGCATTTAGCCCAGATCAATTCGACGCCCATTTTGTTTGAGTAGGCCCGCTTTTTATTTATCGAGACGCGATGCGTTAGTGCAATTTTCTAGCGGAGATTTGGAGGCGACACCCGGCACTTCGCGCACGAGCTTTGGCACCAAGTAACCCGGCATACGCTGGCGCAGCTGCGCAATCAGCTGCAGAGCCTCGCTATCGTCCACCTCAAAGTGTGCCGCTCCATTGATCCTATCCAACTGATGTAAGTAATAGGGCAATACCCCCGCATCGAAGAGAGTTTCACTCAATACTTCCAGAGCACTGCAGCTATCGTTTACTCCGCGCAGCAACACCGCCTGATTGAGCAGAGTCACACCGGCATCGCGCAATCGCACCAGGCCCGCACGTACCTCTTTATCAATTTCATTGGCGTGATTGCAATGCAACACCAGCACCGGTTTCAGCCGCGACTGGCTAAACCAGGACAGCAATTCATCGGTAATACGGCTCGGTGCCACTATGGGTACGCGACTGTGAATACGCAGTGTATTTAGGTGTGGCACCTGTGCCAGCTCACCGGCGAGCCAGCCGAGCTGGCGATCGCCGAGTACCAGGGGATCGCCACCGCTCAATATCACTTCACGCAACTCGGTGCGCGCGCGCACATAATCCAGTGCCATCGACCACTGCTGTCGGTTTAAATGATTATCGCCGTAGGGGAATTCACGGCGGAAACAATAGCGACAATTAACCGCGCATTGCCCTGCGGTAATGAACAACAAGCGGCCGTGGTATTTGTGTACGACTCCCGGCAGCGGGTTGGCCTCAGCTTCCTGTAGGGGGTCGGCACTAAAACCAGGTACTGCCTCCAGCTCCGCGGCACCGGGCAATACTTGTAGCAATAGTGGATCATTGGGATCGGCGGAGCGCATGCGCCGAATAAATGGGCGCGGTACCCGAAGGACAAACTTCTCACTCGCGCGCAACGCCCAGGGCAGTTGGGCCCGATCGAGCTGTAATAATTGAATCAACTCTTCGGGATCTGTAACCAGGTCTGAAAGTTCATCCTGCCAGCGGCGGGTTTCGCGGATATCGATCAGTTCGCTGTCGACGGCTGGAGATTTCGCCATAGGAATACGCACAGAAAGGAGTAACACAAAAACGAGAAAGCGTCATTGTACCAGAAGCCGATCCGGACAAAGGCAGTCCCTGCGCAATGTATCGCGTTCCAATGGGACAGTCCTCCGAAACCGTATGGTCACCCCGTCTCGCAAACCAATAAACATCGACTGTTCAGGCCCCCAGCACCACTTTCTACATCAGCACACCCAAACTGGGGGCATAGTGCCTATATTCCTCTCGTCGTATTTATTCAACTTTGTCACAGAAACAACAAAAAAAAATCGACAATTAAATATCCGCCAAACCGCACAAAATACCAGCAGATGCTATCTGAAACTTTATTGTGCATACGCGCGCCATAGCCTAAAGGCGAAGTGGAAACTTCGGTGCAAACCTGAGTGAAAATATCCTTCAGAGGAAAAACAACACACTTAGTAAAAAATAAACCATCAGTATAAAAATATTACTTTCAGTACCAATTTCCTTAGGAAATTCTTCACAATCTCCCCATTCACAACAGGGTTAATACGATGTTAATTTAACCAAAGACAAGGCGATAACAACTTTGTCTTATTTGAATTCAGTGCACTCGAATTTCAATAAAAAATGGGAATCTCCCCCGCCCAATAAAAAATGGAATTATAAAAAGGAAAAATTCGATGGAAATGCAGCTCGAATTACTTGAGGCCAATAAAGATTTACTGATTGAGCAGACTCGCGCTCATCCATTCCTCAAGCGCTGCCGCGATGGCTCCATAACCATGGAAGAACTGAAAATTTTCCTGGTCCAACAGGGAATTTACAGCCGCTATTTTGTGCGCTATCTGTGTGCAATGATGGCAAATCTCCCCAGCAATAAAGAAGTGCATGAACTGGCAGAAAACCTGATGGAAGAACTGGGCCTGGAACCAGACAGCCCTAAACCCCACGCAGAAATTTACCGCGAGATGCTCGAACACTTTGACCTTAGCCTGGAAAATGCAGAAATTCTGCCGGGCACTCAACACCTGGTCGACACCATGTTCCAACACTGCCGCGACCTCCGCGCAAGCTCCGGCCTGGGCGCACTTTGCCTGGGTGCCGAGGCACTGGTGCCGGATCTGTACAGCGATATCGTAGCCGGCTTCCGCGCCTGCGGCGTTGCCGATGAACAGCTGACTTTCTTCCTGTTGCACATCGAGTGTGATGACGGCCACGCGGAAACTATCCGCGATATTATGGTAGAGATCGGCAGTAAAGACGCTTCGCAACTGGATGTGATGCTCGGTGCCGGGCGCCGCTTGGTTCAGGCCCGCCAACAGTTTTTCGATTCCATCGAAACGGCCTACCGCACCTCGCGCCAATCACACCCCCAAGCCATACCCGCCTAAACCGCTTGTGCCCAGCCTACTAAGCGGGCTGGGCACAACATAGACCAGTATTTGCAACAGCGAAGTATCCACACCTGTTGTACGAGAAATTTAAAAACTGAATGGGCTTTTTTAGCGGCCGCTGCACGTCGAGCCACAATCGCTAAAAACCCAGTGCCGTAAGCGTTGGAGTTAACTATGGCTGAAACACTATCAATGAATAAAGGCGAGCTGATTGAGCGCGCCAGCGAATCCATGAAGCAGCACCTGGGTGTGCCCGAATGGTCCCTGCGCGAAAAGCTCGCGCTGACCTGCCGCATTCTTTTTGCCCATGGTCACGACTCCGGCCTGGCCGGGCAGATTACTGCCCGGGCGGAAACACCCGGTAACTATTACACCCAGCGTTTGGGTCTGGGTTTTGACGAAATCACCGCGTCAAATCTATTGGAAGTCAACCAGGACCTGGAGGTTCTCTCCGGCGACGGCATGGCCAATCCCGCCAACCGCTTCCACACCTGGATTTACCGCGCGCGCCCGGATGTGAAGTGCATCGTACACACTCATCCGATCCATATTTCCGCACTGTCCATGCTGGAGCGCCCGCTAAAAATCTCCCACATGGACGCCTGCATGCTCTACGACGATATCGCTTTCCTCAAGGAGTGGCCCGGTGTGCCGGTCGGGAATAGCGAGGGAGAAATTATCGCTGAGACGATCGGCGATAAGCGCGCGATCCTGCTCGCGCATCACGGCCTGATCATCGCCTGTCGCTCGGTGGAAGAGGCCTGCTCTATGGCCCTGCAATGCGAGCGCGCCGCCCAGCTGCAAATACTGGCAGAATCTGCCGGGACCATTCAGGACATCGCCCCGGAACTCGGCCGTGAAGCCCACGACTGGATCTTGCAGGAAAAGCGCAGCCAGGCCACTTTCGCCTATTATGCTAGGCGCCTGCTGCGGGACATTGACAAGTCCAATGACACTCCCCTCAGCTGATACGCTATACACAGAGGTTCGCCAGCCCGCAGTGTCTGCGCTTCGCGGGCTGCAACCGCGCCGTGGCAAACACACAGTGAAATCCTCCGCAGCCAGGCAATACCGCGATACAAATGCTGTGTAGATTCGTTCAAGCCGCCACCCTCCTGTATAATCCCGCCCCAACATTTCAGGGCCGCCGCTAAAGTCTCTGCGCCGCGGCCGGACGAGTCGCCTGCAGCTACCTTTTTTGCCGGGAGCGAACAGGAATCCCAGGGGTGGAGCGGGCCGTGGCCGGTTTTTACACAATGGAAAAACTCGTTAAATATCAAAGAGATAAATGACTTAAAAGGGCTCTAATTGCTATGGCTAATTACTCCACCAACGAATTCAAGGGCGGCCTCAAGGTAATGCTCGATGGCGACCCCTGCTCTATTGTGGAAAACGAGTTCGTCAAACCTGGCAAGGGCCAGGCTTTCAGCCGAGTAAAACTGCGCAACTTGAAAACCGGCCGCGTATGGGAACGCACCTTCCGTTCCGGTGAGAGCCTGGAATCCGCGGACGTAATGGACCGCGAGATGGAATATCTCTACAACGACGGAGAGTTCTTCCACTTTATGGAGCCCGAAACTTTCGAGCAGCACCAGGCCAGCACTAGCGCGGTGGGCGACGCGGCCAAGTGGTTGAAAGAACAGGACGTTTGCACCGTCACCCTGTACAACGGTGCCCCACTGGCGGTAACCCCACCCAACCACGTCATCCTGGAAATCACCGACACCGATCCGGGCCTGCGCGGCGACACCGCCCAGGGCGGCACCAAACCCGCCACCCTGGCAACCGGCGCCGTGGTAAAAGTCCCGCTGTTCCTCGAGATCGGTGAGACCGTCAAGGTGGACACCCGCACCGGTGAATATCTGGGCCGCGCCAAAGAAGACTGAGTTTTCCCACCCCCTGTGGGCGGCCACCCGGCCGCCCACTGTCCGAGCCAATTCCATGACCGCTGATTCCTGGCGCCCCGTCGCCACCCTTGCAGCCCTGCGCCAACGCGCCGCGCTACTGGCGGAAATTCGCCAGTTTTTTGCCCAGCGCCAGGTTCTCGAAACCGAAGTGCCAGTAATCTCTCGCCGCGCCACCAGCGACCCCCATATCGAGTCCATTACGACCCAGTGCGTCGGTACCGCAGCCTACATGGCCACCAGCCCAGAATTTGCCCTGAAGCGTCTCCTGGCCGCCGGTATCGGCGACTGCTATTACCTGGGCAAAGCATTTCGCCAAGGAGAGGCCGGCCGCCGCCACAACCCAGAGTTCACCATGCTGGAATGGTATCGTTGCGGCTGGGATGATCGACGCCTGATGGATGAAGTGGCGGACCTGCTCTGCCAAATATTGGGTAGGCATCAGGTGCAGTCATTGAGCTACCGGGAGCTATTTCAGCGCGAGTTGCAACTGGACCCACACAGTGCCAGTGACCAAGCCCTGGCAAGCTGTGTCGAGCGGGAAATGGACCTGGCTTTTGCGCCCAATGATCGCAGTGAGTGCCTGGACCTCCTAATGAGCCACCGCCTGGAACGGGCCATGGGTGCGGGTATTACCCTGCTATATGACTTTCCCGCGAATCAAGCCGCACTCGCCAAGGTGATCCCAGATAAGAGCGGCACCCTGGTGGCACGGCGTTTCGAAGCCTATGTAGGAGGGCTGGAGCTGGCTAACGGCTACTGGGAACTGACCGACAGCGCGGAACAGATGCGTCGCTTCGAGGCGGATCAAGCCTACCGCAAAAAGAATGGTAGCGCTGTCCATCCATTTGAAGAGCGCTTGGTGATGGCGCTGCAGGCGGGCATGCCGGAGTGTGCCGGCGTCGCCCTGGGGGTAGATCGTTTATTGATGCTGGCCGGCGGCTATAAAAGCATTGAGGATGTCATCGCTTTTCCCCTTGAGCGCGCGTAATCAGATTCGCTCGATGAGGGCTCAAGGCGTGAAAAGATAGCGCGCCACTTCACCGACGGCAAAGAAACCGCAATCCAACGGCAGCTGCTGGCGCTCTGCCGGCACCAGCGCAACCAGGCTGCGGTGATGGCTGGCCTGAGCCTGCTCAAGCAGGTGGCGAAATAACCTGCGCCCAATACCCCGCCCCCGGTAGTCTTGCAGAGTGGTCAGGTCATAGAGGCCCAAAGCATCGGCAGAGGCAAATAAACAACCAGCCGCTACGGGTACACCTTCCAATCGCGCCAAAAAAAATCTGAGCCGCGCGCGCCGCTGCTCGGGAATCGCCGCAAGCGCGATATAGAATTTTTGTAGCTCGGCAGCCTCCTGCGCACTGCTACATTCTGCCGCCAGTACTTCCCCGTAGGTGGCCAGCTCCTCTTTTTTGACCCCCGATACCTCCAATTCATCTCCTGTCAGATCCCCCTCGGAAGGTGCGGCGCCCTGCACAGCAAGGCGCTGTACTTCTGCAGCCATGGCAACCTGGGACTGCTTGCGCTGCAATCCCAGCTGCGCCAGGGCGTCGTCATCGAGGGGCTTTGAGGCACTGTGCCAGAGGGTGAAGGGGCTATGGCGTTCGGCAAAATAATCCAGGGCAAATCGCTGCAGTATGCGCGGCAACATTACCGTATTGGAAACCGCCTGATTGAGCCGGCTAGTCAGCAATCCGGTATCACTGCGAACGATACCAGTGATCTCCTTCGTGTGATTGGGATTGAGTAAGCCCGCACAGTAACTGGCGTGGGCCTCAAGATTGCGGCAGACGAGATTTTTGGCGCTGAGACTGTATTTCATGGGTACAAGGATAGTTCCATTTATCCATTGCCCTGGGGGGCGAAAAACCCCGCAGCCGGCGGGGTTGTAGTCGCTACTTTTCCACTTGCGAAAGCGCGCACTGATCCATAGACATGGCCGGCTGGGCACAGGTCGCCGGACCCACCACCTTAGCCGGCACACCGGCCACCAGGGTTTTTTCCGGCACCGACTTTAACACGACACTACCAGAAGCCACCTGGGCACACTCCCCCACTTCGATATTGCCCAGCACCTTACTGCCTGCGCCGATCAAAACCCCACAGCGGATCTTCGGGTGGCGGTCGCCGCTCTCCTTACCGGTACCGCCAAGGGTTACCGATTGCATGATGGACACGTTGTCCTCTACCACTGCAGTCTCACCAATAACAATACCGGTGGCGTGGTCGAGTAAAATACCCTCGCCCACTTTTGCCGCCGGGTGGATATCCAGGCTGAACACCACCGACACCCGGTGCTGTAAAAACATAGCCAGAGAACGGCGCTGTTGTTTCCACAGCCAGTGGGCTACCCGGTGTACCTGCAAGGCGTGGAATCCCTTGAAATACAGAAAGGGCTCGTGCAGCGACTTACAGGCCGAATCACGCAGGTAAGTGGCATTCAGATCCGCACGCGCAGCGTGGCCAATGCACGGATCTGCCGCCAACGCCTCATCAATCACTTCGCGGATCAACAGCGCCGGTGCCACCGCATTGTCCAGTTTATTGGCCAGATGGAAGCTGAGAGCCGCCTCCAGAGAACTGTGATTGAGAATGGTCGCGTGCAGGAAGCTGGCCAGAATTGGTTCTCGCTCAACCTGTTGCGTCACCTCGATGCGAATTCTCTCCCACAGTAAATCCGTATTTGTCTCGGCGCACGAAGCGCCCACGGTGGACTTTTCCATATCAAACCGCTCCCAGTGTCAGAGGGGGTTCCAGCAGCGCCGATTGCTGCTCGCGCAATGCCAGTATATGTTCCGCCCAGTAACGGGGGGTATTAAACCAGGGAAATGCCTGGGGGAAAGCCGGGTCTTGCCAGCGCCTTGCCAGCCAGGCTGCGTGGTGCATCTGGCGCAGGCAGCGCAGCGGCTCCACCAACTGTAACTGCTGTGGATCAAAACGATAGAAGGTTTCATAACCTTCCAACACCGCCTCCAGGTAGGCGGTCTGCTCCGCGCGATTGCCGGAAATCAGCATCCAGATATCCTGAATTGCCGGGCCCATCAGGCAATCGTCCAAATCCACAAACCAGGGAGTATCGTCACGCCAGAGGAAATTACCGCTGTGACAATCCCCGTGCAGCCTGAGCATATCCCATTGCCGCTCAAACAATGGCGCGACCTGTTCAATAATATGCCCGGTCACAGAAGCGTAGGCCTCGCGATTCTCTCTCGGCAGAAAATCGCCACCGAGAATAAATTCGCGGCTGTCGATCGCGAAATGCTGAAGCGTTAGGGTCGGGCGGTGGGTAAAAGGTTTGGCGCTGCCAATCGCGTGAATACGCCCTAGCATGGTACCCACCTGCCCCAGGTGCTCGAAATTATCCAGCTCCAGCTGGCGTCCACCGCGGCGTGGGAACAGGGCGAAACGAAAGCCGGCCGATTCCATTAATGTGCGGCCATCGAATGCCAGCGGCGCCACCACCGGAACCTCCGCTTCGGCCATTTCCAGAGTGAAGCGGTGCTCCTCCAAAATCTGCTCATCGCTCCAGCGACCCGGGCGATAAAACTTCGCGATCAATGGCTCGGCACCCTCGATGCCCACCTGATAAACCCGATTTTCGTAGCTATTCAAGGGAAATATACGCGCGTCGGAAAGGAGCCCGCTGCTCTCGACACAGTCAATTACCACGTCCGGCGTGAGGGCTTCGTAGGGATGGTGGCTCTGAGTCATAGCGGGTACCAACTGAATATCGGTTGGCTATGCTAACGCGCTGGCAGGGGCGGGGACAAACACAGAATAGCCGCACTGACCCGCCACATGGATCGGCTAGAGCGGCAAACCTTATGCCCAGCGGCGCCGGCATCCTATGCAGGTCACCCAAGAGGAGGCTTTAGCCGCTACTTCCGCGGTGTTGTCGCAGCATCCGGACCACTTGGTCGCGGCCAAAGACCTCGGCAAAGTCCTCCGCCGAATGTCCGGCCTTGTTGGCCATCTCCGGATCACAGTCCTGCTTCAGCAGAGTTCGGGCGAGGGAAAATTCGCCACGAAAAATAGCCGCCATCAACGCCGTATTGCCACGGCGGTCCTGCGCACAGGCGTCGGCACCCTTTTGTAAGAGGTAGTTCACCGCACCCGCATTGCCGTTATACGCCGCGATCATCAGGGCTGTATAGCCTTTAGGGTTGCGCAAATCCAAGGGAAAACCCGCTTCGGAAAATTCACGCAGTACCTCGGTATCACCCACTCGCGCGGCAGCGAAATAATACTGGGCGAGCTCGGCAACGTCGGAGTCCCGTTCTCCCGGCTCCCCTGCCTGAACAACGGCGCTGAGCAAGAGTAGCGCGTACACTAGGAATCTCATGATTTCACCTGTACAGGTAATGCGGGAGGCCCGAGCCCCCCGCAGATTGGTTCAACCTACCGAGCCAGCTTTTTCACTCGTCCAAGGTCTCCGCCCACCGCTTTGGTCAGGCGCTGGCCGTACTCTTTATCGGCCTGGTAGAAGTAGCTCAACATAAGGTGCTGAGTATTGCTGTCGCGCACTTTACCCAGGTCACCGGCTAGGTTTTCTACCAGGTTCTGGCGCTCTTCTGGACTCAGGCTGCGGTAGAAAACACCCGCCTGGGCAAATGGCAATGTCTTCTCAATCGCTTTCTGCTGGGTACTGCCTGTTAACGGCTTACGGCTGTAAAGACCTTTAGGGTCTTCATTGCGCGCATCAATACGGCTCGGTTGGTAGTTCACATCCGAAGTCTGTTGGCCGTAATTACCCCCACCATCCTGGTTCCAGTTGCTTACCGCTACACGGGGTCGGTTGATTGGCAATTGCTGGTGGTTGGCTCCCAAGCGATACATCTGTGTATCGGAGTAGGAGAACACACGGCCCTGCAACAAGCGATCTTCCGACGGTTCAATACCGGGAACGAGATTCGCCGGAGCAAATGCAGATTGCTCGGTTTCCTGGAAGAAGTTCGTAGGCACGCGATTCAGAGTCATGGTGCCGACTTGGGTTTCCTTCACATCTAGCCACATTTTTGTAGCGTCTAGAGGATTGTAATTAAAGCGGCTCAGCTGAGAGGGCTTCAGGACTTTAATAAATAAATCCCATTTGGGGTAATCGCCCTTCTCAATCGCCGCATACATATCTCGGGTCGCGTGACTAAAATCTCGGCTTTGAATTTCCGCCGCTTGTTCCGCAGTCAGGTTCTTAATTCCCTGGCGGGTTTTCCAGTGAAACTTCACATAGCTCACTTCACCCTTGTCATTAACAAATTTATACGCGTGCACTCCCCAGCCATCCATCTGGCGTAAATTAGCCGGTGTGCCGTAATCGGAGTAGACCCAGCTCAGCATATGTGAGGCTTCCGGCACATGGCTGAAGAAGTCAAAGAAACGATTGGGGTCCTGCTGGTTAGTGACCGGGGATGGTTTCAGTGAGTGAACCATATCCGGGAATTTAATCGCATCGCGGATAAAAAATACCGGCAGATTGTTGCCGACCAGATCCCAGTTACCTTCTTCAGTGTAAAATTTTGTAGCAAATCCACGCGGATCGCGCAGAGTTTCCGGTGAGCCTTTGGAGTGAATGACGGTGGAAAAGCGCACAAAAACCGGCGTCTTGGAGCCCCGTTCAAAAACAGCGGCGCGGGTTAAATCACTAAGGTCCGCCGTCGCCACAAATTCACCATGAACCCCTGTACCACGTGCATGCACTACCCGCTCGGGTATACGCTCACGGGCAAAGCGTTGTAATTTTTGGATAAGATGTACGTCCTGCAAGAGGTTTCCACCATTTTCTCCCGCGGTTTGCGCATTTTGGTTATCGCCTACCAGCGCACCGTTGTCGCGGGTCAGAGTCTCTGCATTGGCACCGCCTATCAGGCCGATAGTTAATGCAAATAAAGGAAGGTATTTCATTGGTAAGTTTGCCCCTACAACTATTTCTATCACAGAGGCAGAGCTTATAGACGAGCGTAATAATAGAGAAATTAGACCTTGTTATCGCTCTTATAGCGGGGATCAATCAATTGCTTTGAAAAAGAAAAATTCTCTCACGTTTCCCCAGGCTTTTTAAAACTATGTTTAGGCATAAGATACCAAAGCACACCGGCCACCAAGTAAAGGGCCGGGATATCTCCCACCAGGTTGGTGCGCTCAGTGTGGTCGTAGAGAGCCTGCAGTAACATAATTGTGGCGTGCACCAGGCTAGACCACACAGTAAACCAGATCAAACTGGCGTTGGCGGCGGGATTTTTTGCCGCGCGAATCAGGAAGACCCCCAGGGTAGCGTAGATCCCCAGGATCATTTGCTCATACTCCGGCTGTCGTGGCGTCCACCCCCAACCCGAAGGCCATACCCACATCATCATTGGGTAAATGGCAATAATAAATATCAGCCCGACGATAACCAGGGCGATGGGTAGGTATTTGGCGCGGGCGATATCATCCATGGTGCTCTCACTGATCGAACAGGGGCCGGTTGATTCAATTATTCCTGCAAATCCCCCGGCAAATGGCAGACCACTTCCAGGTTGTTACCATCGGGGTCGAGTACGTAGGCGGCATAGTAATCCGGGTGATACTGCTCATAGATACCTGGAACACCATTATCGGTAGCGCCGGCCTCTAATGCGACCCGGTAAAAATTGCGCACCACTTCACGCTCTTCTGCGCGAAAGGCAATATGCAGCTGGGCACTACTCTGTCCCCCCTCGGAAATCCAAAACTCCGGCTTATCCGCCCAACCAAAGCCCGCCGATTGATCAAATTCCATGACCAACTCATAGCCAATCGACGCCAATGCCTGGCGATAAAAATCGCGGGAGCGGGCAAAATTTTCTACCGGTATTCTGATGTGATCCAACATTGGCAAGTCTTCCCTGTCTTGTGGTGGCTTCACCGCCAGTCTGCAAGATAGCTCAGGGGGATGGATTCAGCTTTGACTGAGCTGAAGTCGTGACGGGCTTTACCGCGCGAATAAGCACTGAGAGACACAAAAAACTTCAGCAACCCCACAACATCCATTGCCGGGTTACTACATCAATGCCGGCAAAATTAGGGCAGGAAATACCAGTGATGTAATCCATAAGCCGCCACGCCAAACCCAAAAATAAGCTGGCCGACCAAAAGCACGCGATAGGCAAAGGTATAGCGGGCCACACCGCCCCGCTGAATAGCATCATTGGAAAAAATCCTGGCCTCCTCGGGGTAGTCCTGCTCCAGATTTTTTAATGCCGGAACCGCCAACCTAAGCAACTGCCGGCTGCGGATATCCATTAACCAGAATACGGTTACAAGAATCACCACAGAGCCACCGAGCAGGGCGAGAATCAAAGGATGAAAATTTTTCTCCATCGCAGTAAAAATCCCCCCCTCCACAAACATGGTGAGTATCACAAAAAAATTAATCACCTTGAGGCGCTGATCTGCGGCAAATCGATAGTGCTCACAAAGGTACCGTCCCTGCTCCAAATTCATTCTCCTTAATTCGATAAAATAGGCCTGAAAATAGCCAAACCGCTCTTCCGCCACGAGTAAAAAAGCCGGGCTGAGCCCGGCTTTTTCTCCATACCAACAGCAATTTTCCGTGGTAGTAGTGGTTGTTCGCTAAATTCAGGTCAGCGATTTTCGCGATGTGCCAGCAGATCGTCAACCACAGTGGGATCGGCCAGGGTGGAAGTATCGCCGAGATTATCCAGGTCGTTACAGGCGATTTTGCGCAGGATACGCCGCATGATTTTGCCCGAGCGGGTTTTCGGCAGACCAGGAGCCCACTGAATCCTATCCGGCTTGGCTATAGGGCCAATCTCGCTGGCACAGAGCGCGGTTAATTCCCGCAGCAGTGCTTCACTGGGTTGGTGCCCCGACTTCAGGGTGACAAACGCATAAATGCCCTGCCCTTTAATATCGTGGGGATAACCTACTACGGCGGCCTCGGCGGTATCCGAATGCAGAACCAGGGCACTTTCAATTTCGGCTGTGCCCAGGCGGTGGCCTGAAACATTCAACACATCGTCGATACGCCCGGTGATCCAGAAATAACCATCGGCATCTCTGCGCGCCCCATCGCCGGTAAAATAGTAACCGGGATAGGTGGAGAAATAGGTGTCGATCATCCGCTGGCGATCGCCGTAGACATCGCGAATCATCGATGGCCAGCTTCTTTTTATGGCCAGGGCACCCTCTCCCGGACCATCAATTTCCCGACCATCGCCATCCAGTAATACCGGCTGTACACCAAAGAAAGGTTTTGTGGCTGAGCCCGGCTTGAGTGCCACCGCACCCGGCAAAGGGGTAATCATATGGGCGCCGGTTTCCGTCTGCCACCAGGTGTCCACAATGGGGCAGCGCTCCTGCCCGACCACCTTGAAGTACCACTCCCACGCCTCGGGGTTGATCGGTTCTCCCACAGTGCCCAGTAACCTCAGAGAACTGCGCTCTGTGCTCGTCACAAATTCATCGCCCGCGCCCATAAGGGCACGAATCGCCGTGGGGGCGGTGTAGAAACTGTTAACCCTGTGCTTATCCACAACTTGCCAGAAACGCGAGGCATCCGGGTAGGTCGGGACACCCTCAAACATCAAGCTGGTAGCTCCGGCCGCAAGGGGGCCGTAGACAATATAGCTGTGGCCGGTAATCCAACCGACATCGGCGGTGCACCAAAAAACCTCTCCCTCGCGGTAATCAAATACATACTTGAAGCTCATGGTGGCCATCAGCAAATAACCGGCGGTGGTGTGCAGCACCCCCTTGGGTTTTCCGGTGGAACCAGAGGTGTACAGGATAAATAGCGGGTCTTCCGCATTGATAACTTCCGGTGCGCATGCGCTATCCATCTCTGCGATGGATTCCGCATACCAGATATCCCGCTTGCTATTCCAATCTACCGGCGCGCCGATATGCTTTACCACAATGGTTGTATGCACATTGGGACATTCGGATAGGGCCTGATCCACATTGGCTTTCAGAGGAATATGTTTGCCACCGCGAACCGCCTCATCCGCTGTAATAACCAGATGACAATCGGAATCGAGAATACGGTCCTTCAGGGCACTTGGCGAGAAACCACCGAACACCACCGAGTGCACCGCGCCAATACGAGCGCAGGCCAGCATGGCGTAGGCCGCCTCGGGAATCATAGGCATATAAATACAAACGCGATCCCCTTTTTTAACCCCGCGGGATTTCAGCAGATTTCCCAGGCGACATACATTGTCGTACAGGGTGCGGTAGGTAATTGCCACGCTATCCGCCGGGTCGTCCCCCTCCCATAAAATGGCCGTTTGATCACTTCGGCTAGCCAGGTGGCGATCGATACAGTTCACCGTGACATTGAGCTGACCATCAGCAAACCAGGCCGAATGCCCTCGGTGCATATCCTCTTCCAGCACCTGGGTAAAGGGTTTTTCCCACTGTAGGAAATCCTTTGCTTGTTGCGCCCAGAAAGCCTCCGGATTTTGCACCGACTGATGATACATCCTCTCGTAATCTTCTGCGCCAATCAGGGCATTGGCGGCAAACTCAGCAGGTATGGGACGGGTATGCACTTCTGACATCTTCTTCTCCTTTATTATTAGCTTGGCATGATGGCCTAGAGAAATCTGAGCTTGTTCGAACTGTATTCGTATCACTTTATAGCATTGCTACCGCGAAACAATCCCCACCTCACGGCAGAATTGGAAAATTGCAAAGGGCGACTCCGAGTTGGGTACTTTGCACACCCGCCCTCTATCCAGGCTGGCCGAAAGAAAAGATCATAAATGAAAGAAATTAACAGTCGAAGATCGTCGAGTAGAGTTCCAAATATTATTCTACGCAGTCAATTCACCGCCGGAATCTCCGGCATTGGAAGCCCCTCTGGGTTCAACCAAAAAAATCACCCGTTCCGTTCAGCTTTTTGTTTTTGCTTTACCCCTTTGGCCACCTTACACGTATCCCAAGGGCCTAAAGAAACTGTATTATCAAGAAACCCAACATGCATGTTTCTATACTCGCGATTTAAACCCCAACAAAAAACTAACGAACTTGCTGAATTCTCTTTAGGAAATTAACTAAAACATTCTGACCATGTAAAAAAGCTAAGCTTCACCTTACCAAGATCTCCTGCTTGAAACACATACCTGAAAAAAATCCATTCATCCATGAAAAGCAGCTCAGGAAAACAATCTCTTAACAGAGAGAAAAATTGCTATAGCAACCCCCCAAAAATACGCATACCATAGATTGAAACTACGATCCCTCAACTTAAAAACCCCACCTACAATTAAAGAAAACGTGGGTAAAATAATAAAAACCCCTAACATCGAAAAAAGCACACCCCATAGAGCCATCACATCCTGCAGTATAAATAGCGGAATTGCTGAGATCACTGAACCAACAATAAACAAGCTCAATCCAATTGCTTTAGGAAACTGGTTTTTCTTTTCTGCATCCACCTATGCAATAACCTTTTAATAGCTAAAACTGTAGGAATAGTTTTACAAATGGAAAAACATCTACCAGATTTGTCGAGGGTAATACAGTAGAATAAAGTAGATCGACTGGGCGAGCTAATTTGCCCACCCAGCTAAGAAAGCATTACGCTTCGGCTAGCTGCACCGGAATCGTATTCGTGCTGCGCTCTACCTGGTTTTTCTCATCCAGATACACCAGCTTGGGCTTGTGGCTATCGGCCTGCTCCTCGGTCATCTGGGCATAGGACGCAATAATAATACGATCGCCAACCTGGACTCTGCGGGCAGCGGCGCCGTTCATAGAAATAATGCCGGAACCGCGCTCAGCAAGGATCACATAAGTGTGAAAGCGCTCGCCGTTACTCACGTTATAAATATCGATTTTCTCGAATTCGCGCAGCCCCGCCAGCTCTACCAGATCCTCGTCAATTGCGCAGGAGCCGTCATACCAAAGTTCGGCCTGGGTCACCGCGGCCATATGCAGTTTGCACTTCAACATTTCAATTTGCATGGTTGGATGCCCCTCAGAGTTCCAGGGATACGTTGTCGATCAGGCGAGCAGCACTGGTGTACATCGCTCCGAGGATCGTAATTTGCTTGTCATCATCGGCGGCCGGCTGCAAGTCCCTGCTGTAGCAGATGGAAAAGTAGTCGACACGAAAACCGCTGCCCTCAATGCGTCGGCGCGCCTCTTTTTCCAAATCGGAAAAATCCCTACGCCCCGCTAGGATCTCATCCTTGACCCAGTTCAGCGACTGATTAAGCACTGCCACTTTAGGCCGCTCGCCCGCACTGATGTAACCATTGCGCGAGCTCATGGCCAGGCCATCGTCTTCGCGGTGCACAGGTGCTGCAATGATTTCCACCGGCATACACAGGTCTTCCACCATACGGCGTATTACCGCCAGCTGTTGGAAATCCTTAATACCGAATATCGCCTTGTCCGGCTGTACAATATTAAACAGCTTGGAGACCACCGTAGTGACCCCTTCGAAGTGCCCTGGGCGACTGGCACCACAGAGTACATCTGTCATGGCAGGGCAAACTACACGGGTCTGCTGGTCCATACCATTGGGGTAGATCTCACTTTCGTCCGGGTGGAACAGGAAATCACAGTCCGCTTCTCGCAATTTAGCGATATCACGCTCCATAGTGCGCGGGTATTTGTCCCAGTCCTCATTCAAACCAAACTGCAGGCGGTTGACGAAAATCGAGACCACTACCAAGTCACAATGTTGCTGGGCCAACTTAACCAGTTCGATATGGGCATCGTGCAGATTGCCCATGGTAGGCACAAAGCCGACCGACTTGCCGTCTTTGCGGGCCTGGGCCAGCGCTTCGCGCAGGCTTACTACGTGGTGGAAGACTTGCATTGCTCTACCGCTCACTATGAATCAGCGCGGCATCATACTCGCTGAGACCTGGTGTCTCAACATAGTGAAACTGCCACTATCGCCTGGTTTTCCCCCGGCAGTCTAGGCCGGCGGCAGCCCACAGGGGTCACCCACACACCGGATTGCCGGTCACCCCCATCACTTCCGCACGGCACATTTCCAGCACGAACCATCGCCGCAAAGAGTTCAGGAAGTGTTCATGCCCGCCAAGGCAAACTGCCCGCCAACATAGACAAAGCCCTTAAACAATATCAAAGAGCCATCCGCGCTCGGGAGCGCTGCCATGAGACAACTCACTACTGCCATCGCCACCGCGGGCCTGCTATTACTAGCTACCCCCGCTCTCTCCGAAGCACACCGGGGATACCAGCGTGCAATAGACCACGATCAACACGGGCAGGGAAGAGCTCAGCGCGAGCAGCGCCACTTCGAGCGCGGTCACGATAAACACCACAAAAAGCACCACAACCGCGAGCACGAAAGACAGCTTCGCAAGCAAGAGCGCAGAGAAGAACACAGGCAGGAGCGCCGGCAAGAGCGTAGAGAAGAGCGCAGGCAGGAGCGCCGGCAAGAGCGTAGAGAAGAGCGCAGGCAAGAGCGCAAACACCGTCGTGAGGTTCGCCACGCCTATAAAGATGGCTATTCCAAAGGCTACAACCGCGGGCACCGCAAGGGGCATCGGCACGAACACCGCGCGGTACATCGCCCCCACTATCGCCACGGCCACCGCGGGCACCGACCCCACTGGCGTCCGGCGCATTACGGCTACGGCTACCGCTGGCGTCACCTACCGCAAAATATTGTCAGCGTGAGTATCGGCGCGGCAGGTTTTTATTACAGCGAAGGCATTTTTTACCGCCCAGCGTCCCACGGCTATGTGGTAACCCGGCCGCCCCACGGCGCCATAGTGCACAGCTTACCGGCTTCTGCCTTGACTGTGGTTGTCGGCGGCTACAACTACTATGTGGCCTACGACACCTACTACCAGTGGGACCAGGCGCGACGCGGCTACCGGGTGGTGCCAAATCCCGGCCTGCTGTAACGCTTATCCCCCCTCGCTTCAGCGGTCTTCGGACCGCTTTTTTATTTCTTCGCTAAAATCTGAACAAAAACTCAATAGCCGGAAAGGGCGAGGAAACCCACAAAAAACCGAATAAATATTTAGTTTTTTAACCGGTAAAAAATAGCGTTTTTTTATCTATAGTTATTGCTTTCCAGCCCTGCTGGGCCCAAGATTCGCGCCCGCCACAGATCAACGGAAAGGCGCCATGAAACAGCAACAAGTAAAAAACTGGACCTGCGAAGATTCAGCCGAACTGTACGGCATCCGCAACTGGGGCGCCGGCTATTTCGACTTGAATGAAAACGGTGAAGTCTCAGTACTGGTAGAAGGCCCAAACGGCAAATCCCACAGCGTATCCCTGATGGAAATCGCCCGCGGCGCCACCGAGCGCGGCCTGGGCATGCCGCTGTTACTGCGTATTGAGAACCTGCTCGACGAACAGATCGCCCGCATCAATGAATCCTTTGCCCGCGCCATCGACGACTGCGGCTACGGCAACGTGTTTCGCGGGGTTTTCCCCATAAAGGTGAACCAGCAGTGCCAGGTAATCGAAGAGATCGCCAGTGCCGGTCGACGCTTTAATCATGGCCTGGAAGCAGGCAGCAAGGCCGAGCTCATCGCGGCACTCTCCATTCTGGATAACACCGAATCCCTGATTGTGTGTAACGGCTACAAGGACGAGGAATTTATTAACCTCGGTCTACAGGCCCAGCGTCTGGGTGTACAGATCTTCTTCGTGGTGGAGACCCCCTCGGAGGTGGAAACCATTATTCGCTGTGCCGAGCGCGAGCAGGTGCGCCCCAATATCGGCGCGCGGGTAAAGCTCGCCTCCAAAGTCGGCGGCTACTGGAACGCAACCAGTGGCGACCGCAGTATTTTCGGCCTGGGCAGTAATGACCTGATCGCCATGGTCGACCAGCTGCGCAGTCACGATATGCTCGACTGCCTCAAACTGCTGCACTACCACCTGGGCTCACAGGTGCCGAATATTCGCGATATCCGCACAGGCGTATTGGAAGCCTGCCGTTACTACGCCGACCTGGTAGAGGAGGGCGCTCCCATGGGGTACCTGGACCTGGGTGGTGGCTTGGCGGTGGACTACGACGGCACCAAAACCAACTATACTCACTCGAAAAACTACTCTTTAGACGAGTATTGCGTGGATGTGGTGGAAGCCATTATGGGCACCCTCGACAGCGAGGGCGTGGCCCACCCGGTCATTATTACCGAGTCCGGTCGCGCCACCGTGGCTTACTCCTCGGTACTTTTATTCGATGTGCTCGACACCACCCGCTTCGAACCGGTAGAGCTGGAGCACACCAAGATCAGTGATGGCGACCACCAGATGTTGCTCAACCTGCAGGACGCGGTGCGCAGTATCACCCCGAAAAACCTGCAGGAAAGCTATAACGATGCCCTCTACTACCGCGACGAATTGCGCTCCCTGTACCTGCACGGCCAGGTGAGCCTGCGCGAGCGCGCCAATGCGGAAAACCTGTTCCTGCAGGGCGCTCAGGAAATTCGGGCACTGCTGGATGAGGCCGAGGCCATACCCGCGGATCTGCAGGCGCTGCCGGAGGTCCTTTCGGATATCTACTACGCCAATGTGAGCGTATTCCAATCGATCCCGGACATGTGGGCTATCGACCAGGTGTTCCCACTACTGCCGATCCACCGCCTGGACGAGGCGCCGACCCGCTCCGCCATCATTGCCGACATTACCTGCGACTGCGACGGCAAGATCGACCGTTTTATCGGCCATGAAAAAGAACAAAAGACCCTGCCCCTTCACGAACTTAAAAAGGGCGAGGACTATATTCTCGGCACCTTCCTGGTGGGCGCCTACCAGGAGACCCTCGGCGATCTGCACAACCTGTTCGGCGACACCAATGTGGTGAGCGTGCGCATACAGGAAGACGGCAGTATCGACTTCAGCCGTGAAATTCACGGCGACAGTATTTCCGATGTATTGAGTTACGTAGAATACCAACCTAAAGCGCTGTTTGAGCGCTTCCGCCAACTGGCGGAACGCGCCGTGAAGCAGGGGCTGATTACCGCGGCCCAGCGCAAGCAAATACTGCACACTTATACCGCCAGCATGAGCGGTTACACCTATTTTGAAAAATAAGTTAAAAATTAGGCGCCAGCGCCTTTAAGACGATAGCGGCGGTCAACGCCGCAGACTAAGGAGATCTTTATGGCCAACGTACTGATCATCGGCGCCGGCGGCGTCGGCCAGGTGGTCGCACACAAGTGCGCCCAGGTTGAGGAAGTATTTGAACATATCACCCTCGCCAGCCGCACCAAGAGCAAGTGCGACAAAATTGCGGAAATGCTACCGCGCAAAATCGATACTGCCGAGGTCGATGCGGACAACGTACCCGAGCTGGTCAAGCTGATCGAGAAAGTAAAGCCGGACCTGGTGATTAATGTGGCCCTGCCCTACCAGGATCTGCACATCATGGATGCCTGCCTGGAAACCGGCGTGCACTACCTGGACACCGCCAACTACGAGCCGCCGGAAGAGGCCAAGTTCGAGTACAAGTGGCAGTGGGCCTACCAGGAGAAGTTCGAGAAAGCCGGCCTGATGGCCCTGCTCGGCAGCGGTTTCGACCCCGGTGTCACCAGCGTATTTACCGCCTACGCCAAGAAACACCACTTCGATCGTATCCACACCCTGGATATTCTCGACTGTAACGCCGGTGACCACGGCCTGCCGTTCGCCACTAACTTCAACCCGGAAATCAATATCCGCGAGATCACCGCCAACGGTCGCTACTGGGAAAACGGCCAGTGGATCACCACCAAGCCCATGGAAGAAAAGCGCGTCTTCAACTTCCCCGAGGGTATCGGCGACAAGGATATCTACCTGCTGTACCACGAGGAGCTGGAATCCCTGTCCAAGCACTTCCCAGAAATCGAGCGTGCACGCTTCTGGATGACCTTTGGCGACAGTTACCTGAAGCACCTGGAGGTCCTGCAAAACGTCGGCATGACCGGCATTGAGCCAGTGGAATTCCAAGGCCAGCAGATTGTCCCCATCCAGTTCCTCAAAGAACTGCTGCCGGACCCCGCCAGCCTGGGCCCGCTAACCAAAGGCAAGACCTGCATCGGCAATATTATCCGCGGCAGCAAAGACGGCGAAGAGAAGATCTACTACGTCTACAACACTTGCGATCACCAGGATTGTTACCAAGAAGTACAGTCCCAGGCGATCTCCTACACCACCGGCGTACCCGCGATGATCGGCGCCAAGATGATGCTGGAAGGCAAGTGGATGAAGCCGGGTGTGTGGAATATGGAGCAGATGGATCCGGATCCCTTTATGGACGATCTGAACCAGTACGGCCTGCCTTGGCAGGAAACCTGGCTGGATAAACCCTTCCAGTAAACACCGCACTTTTCCACCCCTCGGGATGGGCCCCGCGCCCATCCCGCGCAGCAGGATATATTGCCCCCCATGGACCTCACTCCCCGCGTTGACTACTTCGGCCACTTCGACCCCTACCGCGTACCCTCGCCCTGTTTCGTAGTTGACGAAACGGCCCTGCGCGACAACCTCGCTCTACTCGCCGATGTGCAAAAGCGCTCTGGTGCCAAGGTGCTGGCGGCGCTCAAAGCCTTTTCCATGTTCAGCACCGGTCATATCGTCGCAGAGTACCTGTCCGGCACCTGCGCCAGCGGCCTCTTCGAGGCGAAACTCGGCTTTGAGGAATACGGCGGCCGCGATCAGGGCAAAGAAGTACACGTATTCAGCGCCGGCTATAAAGAAGACGAATTACGCGAGATTCTGCAATTCGCTCAGCATGTGATTTTCAACTCTTTCTCCCAGTGGAAGCGCTACCGGGCGCTGTGCCTGGAGATGCAAAAGCAGCGCCCGGAGCTGCGCTTCGGCCTGCGTATCAACCCCGAGCACTCCGAGGGTCACACCGATCTCTACGATCCCTGCGCACCCTGCTCGCGCCTCGGTATTGTGCGCTCACTGTTTGCCGGCGAATCCCTCGAGGGCATCAGTGGCCTGCACTTCCACACCCTGTGTGAACAGGACTTCAAACCGCTACAGCGCACCATCGCCGCGGTGGAAGAGAAGTTCGGCGACCTGATTCCGCAGATGGAGTGGATCAATTTCGGTGGCGGCCACCACATTACCCGCCGCGATTACCAGGTGGAAGAACTGATCCAGGCCGTGCGCGCTTTCGCCGGCAAATACGATGTGCAGGTCTACCTGGAGCCCGGCGAGGCTATCTCCCTATTCTCCGGCATTCTCGTGTCAGAAGTGGTGGACACCGCCTGGAACGGCGAAAACCAAGCCATTCTCGACGCTTCCGCTACCTGCCATATGCCGGATGTACTGGAAATGCCTTACCGCCCGCAAATTACCGGCGCCGCGCGCCCCGGCGAGCTGCCCCACACCTATCGCCTGGGCGGCCAGAGCTGCCTGGCCGGCGATAGCATCGGCGAGTACAGTTTCCACAATCCACTCAAGGTGGGGGAACGCCTGGTATTCGAGGAAATGGCCTACTACACCATGGTAAAAACCAACACCTTCAACGGCATCCCCCTGCCCGCCATCGCCCTGTGGAACTCGGATACTGACGACCTGAAGATAATCAAACGCTTCGGCTACGAGGACTTCAAGGATCGTCTCTCCTGAGTCCAACCCAACCCAGACAGATACGGGCGGCGGGCCGCGCAAGCGCCCCATCGCCAGAGGATATGCAGATGCAGCCAGAAAACGATTACCCCATCTTCCTCGGCTCCGAGATTGAGCAACCCAAGCCGGAAGATGCTCTTTTCCATATCATTCCCATCCCCTATGAAGAAACCGTCTCCTATGGCGGCGGCACCGGCAAGGGTCCGGCCTCTATTCTCGAAGCCTCCTGGCAGCTGGAGACCTATGACAATTTTTCCTCACCTTGCAAACTGGGTATCTACACCCGGCCACCGGTAACGGTATCGGCACCCGCCGAACAGGTGATGGACAATATCGCCGCAGCCACCAAAGAGGTATTGGCACTGGGTAAGATGCCGGTAGGTATCGGCGGTGAACACTCGGTGACCTGGGGCCTTATCAAGGGATTGCTGGACGCCGGGGAGACCGACTTCGGCGTGGTTCAAATTGATGCTCATGCCGATCTGCGCGATCGCTACGAGGGCCACAAACACAGCCACGCCAGCGTGATGCGCCTGGTCGTGGAGGCCGGCGTGCCGCTGTTCCAGCTGGGTATCCGCGCCTACTGCGAAGAGGAAATGCAGGCGCGCAAGGACTATGACGTAGGCTTCCTGGATGCCCACCAGCTGGTGCCCAACAACGTGCAGGAATTCCAGCTACCGGATAACTTCCCCAAAAAGGTCTTCTTTACCCTGGATATCGACGGCATGGACCCTTCGGTCTTCCCGTCCACCGGCACCCCAGTACCCGGAGGCCTGGGCTGGTATCAGACCCTCAATCTATTCGAATCTGTTGCACGGCAAAGAGAGATTATCGGCTTCGACGTGCTGGAATTTGCGCCGATTGAAGGCTTTCACGCCTATGACTTCGCCGCTGCACAATTGATGTACAAGCTGATGGGTATTATCCAGCGCAATCGCTGACCAATCCTCCACACTCCAGCGCTTTGACAATTCTTAACCAATTCACCTGTCTTTGCTGTCAGGATAAGGGTTAGTATGCAGGTGTGAGTAATCACTTCGCTGGAGAGACTGTGAATAAACTGAACCTAGTTCTGGGCGCCGGTGCCTTCATTGCACTGGCGGCCTTTGCCTTTAGCCCATCTGCCGATGCGCGTGGATACGAACGTGGGGACAATCACCGCCACCACCACCGTGGACACTATCGCGGCCCCCGTGTTTCTATCGGCTTTATCGCCGCGACACTGCCCAGAGAGCATGTGCGCGTCGCCGTTGGCGGACGCCCCTATTATTATCACGGTGGTCATTTCTATCGCCACAGCCCCAGGGGTTATGTGGTGGTCAGTGCGCCGCTGGGCGCCTCTGTAGTGACTCTGCCAGCAAGTGCTGTGCCAGTACAGGTGGGCGGTTTGACCTACTACCAATACGCCGACTCTTATTATCAGTGGATACCCGCCAACCGCTCCTATGTTGTGGTTGCGCCTCCCGCACCGGTGGCCGTAGTTCCCGCTCCAGCCCCAGTTGTCACAGTTCCAGCTCCGGCACCGGCAACCATTCCCGCGACGCCGAACCCTGGCCCCAACGGTTTCCAGCCCGGCCAAGTAGTGGAGACTCTGCCAACGGGTTACACCGCTGAAATGATTAACGGCATCCAGTACTACCGCTATGGCGGCAATTACTTTATGCCCACCCAACGCGATGGCCGCGAAGTCTATGTGGTGGTCAAGCTGTAAGCCGCGCTTTGCTTTCCAGCCCGTGAAAACGGGCGAACTGCCCAAGAGCCCGGTGAAAGCTCGCTTCGAGCGAGGTACCGGGCTTTTCTGTCCAATGCAGGCTCTCTATACGCAACACCCCAACCTCCCGATCGGCCTTTAAGTCCACCAGTCCCACAAAGCGGTCTGCATATAAAATTGGCAGGCAAAAATAGCCATAGCGACGTTTGGCCGCGGGTACATAGCATTCCAACTGGTACTCAAACTCAAACAGTCGGCGCAGGCGCTTGCGCTGCAATATCAACGGGTCGAATGGCGATAGCAGGCGCACTTTGCGCGATACCCTAGCGGGCCCCTGTTCCAGCTGTTCGGTCAATATCAGCTCCTTCCCCAGCGGGGACAGCTCACCACTCGCCAGCATGGCCTCTACAGCCCGCTGTATCAAAGGCTTGTCTTCGCGGCGCAAGTAGGCAATTTCCTCAGCCCGACCAATCCCCTGGCACCCCAAAAAGGTGCGCACCAAGTGACAGCCGTAGTCGAGCTCTGAAGCAGCGCTGGTAGGCAATTTTGCCGGCAATATTCGCTCGGGCAGATCAAAGACTTTCTGGAAACCCTCGCGGTGGCTGACCATGAGCTCACCCTCGTGAAACAGCTGTTCCAAGGCTTTCTTCTCGTCGGACCACGCCCACCAACCGCTTTTGGTCCGTACGAAATCGCTGGCGCGCAGCGGCCCCTCTGAACACACCCGGTCGAGCACATAGCGACACAGCTTGGCATTTTTCTCGTACCAATGCCGCTGGCCGGCGCGGATACGCTCCATGCGCACACGCGCGTAGCGGTAGTGCGCCATGGGCAGGTAGGCGGCGGCGTGGGACCAGTACTCAAAAATTTCACGGCGCTGCTCCGCCTCGGCCAGATGTACCTCGCGGTAGTGCGGTAGTCGGTTGAACAGCTGGTGGTGGTGGGCGCGGGTAATACGCTGGATGGCATCCAATTGCAGCGCGCCCAAATGCTCTAGTAACCCGGAGAGCCCCTCGGTCCAGGGGCTGTGGATAAACTGGCGCTGCAGCACCAGGGCGCGAATTTTCTGCTCTGACAGCAAGGTGCGACTCTCCCTGTGTCCAGCCAATAGCGTGGCTGGCGGTGGCTTTAACCCGAGGCGGGGAGCGGCTTACTCGCCCTGATAGTATTCCGGTGCCAAGTTATCGAAGCGGGTGTACTTACCGATAAACGCCGCGCGGCAAGTACCGATCTCACCGTTACGCTGCTTACCGATAATCAGCTCGGCCAACCCCTTATCCGGGCTGTCCTCGTTGTAGTACTCATCGCGGTAGATAAACAGAATTACATCCGCGTCCTGCTCGATCGCTCCGGATTCGCGCAGATCCGAGTTCATCGGGCGCTTGTTGGGCCGCTGCTCCACACCGCGGTTGAGCTGCGACAGGGCGATTACCGGACACTCATATTCTTTCGCCAGCGCCTTGAGAGAGCGCGAGATCTCGGAGATCTCCTGGGTACGTCCCTCGGTAGAGCCCTTCACCTGCATCAGCTGCAGGTAATCCACCATGATCATGGCAGGCAAACTTTTGGCCTCGGCATCCTCGCGGCTCATACGCGGATTTTCGCGCATCAGTTTGTTGATGTGGTCGCGTACCGTGCGCTTGGTGCGCGCGCGTACCTCACTGGGGCTGAGCGCCGGGGTATCGTCAATGTATAGGGCCTTGCCCTTCATTTTCTGTACGGCGCTGGAGAGCTTGGGCCAATCCTCTTCCTGCAGCTTGCCGTTCCTGATACGACCCTGATCGATACGGCCAATGGAAGACAGCATCCGCATGACCAGGCTGTCCGACGGCATCTCCATACTGAATACCAGAGTCGGGCGCTCCTGTACCAGCATGGCGCTCTCAATAAAATTTAATGCCAGCGCAGTCTTGCCCATGGAGGGGCGCGCGGCGAGGATCACCAGTTCGCCCGGCTGCCAACCCGAGGTGCGCTGGTCCAGCTCGGTGAGGCCCGTACTGAGGCCGGTGATATCCCCCTCGGTTTTGAACAACTCATCGATGCGCTCGACGGTTTTTTTCAGCAGGGTATCCACACCGACAAAGCCGCCCTCTTTGGCGCGCCCTTCGGCGATTTCCGCCACGCGGCGCTCGGCCATCTGCAGCAGGTCGGCGGAGGCGAGACCGCCCGGATTGAAGCTAGTGCGGCTGATTTCACCGGCAGCGGCGATCAGCTGGCGCAACATCGAGCGCTCGCGCACGATCTTGGCGTAGGCAACGATATTGGCGGCGGAGGGGGTGTTTTCGGCCAGCTCCGCCAAATAGGCCGGACCGCCTATTTCACCGAGCAGGTCGCGACTGGCGAGCCCTTCGGCGAGGGTAACGATATCCAGAGGCTGCTCGCCATTGCTCAATTCACCCATCACCGCAAATATCTTGCGGTGACTGGCGGTGAAGAAGTCCTCTTCACTCAACTGCTCAGCAACGGCATCGATGCGCCCCGGGTCAAGCATCAGACCACCGAGCACGGACTGCTCCGCCTCTACCGAATGCGGCAGTGGAGAGCTCTCCTCACTGTGGATATCTTCTTGCGGCGTGGGATATTCGTCGATCATGGGGCTTTACTGGATACCAGAAACAAAACAGGCGCTGACCCGGTGGGGTACAGCGCCCGATTGTAGCGCGGCTGGCGCCTATGGCACCAACTGCTTGTCGGCAAAACCTTATTCGGCTTCGACTACGACTTTAACTACAGCAGTCACGTCGGAGTGCAGCTGTACGTCTACTTCGTACTCACCCACTTCGCGCAGAGCACCTTCCGGCAGCTTCACTTCAGCCTTAGCGACTTCAACACCGCCAGCGGTAATCGCTTCAGCGATGTCGCGAGTGCCGATAGAACCGAACAGTTTACCTTCGTCACCGGCGTTGGCAGCGATGGTAACAACCAGGCCAGCCAGCTTGGTGGCACGGCTGTCGGCTTCTGCCAGCTTGGCAGCAGCCGCGGCTTCTAGTTCAGCGCGCTTGGCTTCGAACTCAGCAACGTTGGCTGCAGTAGCCGGAATTGCTTTACCAGTCGGCAGCAGGAAGTTGCGGCCAAAACCGGCTTTTACGTCAACGCGGTCACCCACGTTGCCCAGTTTGCCTACTTTATCGAGCAGAATAACTTCCATCTCGGTTTCCTCAATTTTGTATTGTGCGAGAGCGCCTATTTTGTGGAGCGCCCGCGAATATCTATCCAGCTATCTACCAGAGCCAGGCCACACAGGAATCCAGCCAGGGGCAGGCCACCGATCACCAGCATCACATACATCGCCACCAGGGGACCTATCCCCCAACCGCGACTGGCGACCAGCCAGTGAATCAGGGCAATGCCCGCCACCACCATCGGAAAGGCGATGACGGCGCCCCAAAAGGCGTAGCCTGGGGTTACCAGACTCAACACCCAAAGCAGCATACTTAGTGCCGCCAGCCACCGAGGCATACGCAGCTGATGAAACTCCTGGCGAAAACCGCCGGGGTTATACAACAGCGCCTGCCAGTAGCGCCCCAAGACCAAAGCCAGTGTGGCGCTCATCGCCGATATCAGGCTCAGATATCCAGTGATCTGCAACTCGCCTGAGAACACCTGCTTGAGCTCTTCCATCGGCACAGTGTTGGGCTGTTGCGCGGCGCTTTCAAGCGCCTGCATAAAGCCCTGCAGCAAGCCGCCACTGAAAGCCGAGGTGAGCAGTATACCCACCGCCGAGGCCGCCGTTACTGCAAGCAGAGCGGCAACCCATGAGCGGCGGCTGCGCAGCGCCACGGCACCGCAGAATACTGCGGCGAAATGGCCGGCGGATATGCCGGTCACCAGGGGTGGCACATGGCCACTCATACCCATAACGACGATCGGCAACAGCGCCCAGGCCAATACCATCAGGCCTTCGCTGCCGCCGCGGCGCAAGCTCACCAGAGCGAGGATTGCCGGGCTTATCAGCGGTATCCCCACCATGGTGAGGACTACCGCCCGCACGCGCCCGCGCATAATAAATTCAGCTACGGCGCGCATATCTAGATAGCTTCTCTATTAATGAGTCTAAGCAAACTGCGGCTTAAACTTCGTGGCTGTCCGTGTACGGCAGCAGTGCCAGGTAGCGTGCACGCTTGACCGCGGTGGCCAGCTGACGCTGATACTTGGCTTTGGTGCCGGTGATACGGCTCGGTACAATTTTGCCAGTCTCAGAAACGTAGGCTTTCAGAGTATCGAGATCTTTGTAGTCGATACGCTTAACACCTTCCGCGGTGAAACGGCAGAACTTACGACGACGGAAAAAACGTGCCATCTGATTATCCCCTTACTCTTCGCTTTCAGCGTTATCGGAAGATTCTTCCGCGGCATGGGAGGAAGGCTTGTCTTCCTCGGTGCGCTCGCGACGCTCAGTGCGCTCTGCACGGGCGGCCTTGCGTTCACGGCTTTCTTTTTCCGCTTTCATGATCGGGCTCTCATCGGTGATCGCCTCGTCTTCACGGATTACCAGATTACGGATAACCGCATCGTTGTAACGGAAGTTGGTGGTCAGCTCTTCCAGAGCTTCTTCAGTGCACTCAACATTCATTAGAATGTAGTGAGCTTTGTGGATCTTGTTGATCGGGTAAGCCAGACGGCGACGGCCCCAGTCTTCCAGGCGGTTAACTTCACCACCAGTGTCCTTGATGGCAGCGGTGTAACGCTCCACCATGCCAGGTACCTGCTCGCTCTGGTCCGGATGAACCAGGAATACAATTTCGTAATGACGCATTTTAGCTCCTTACGGGTTAATCAGCCTCCCGGACAGTCCGATGAGGCAAGGAGTACAACAGGCGCGGTGATACCGAGCCCATTGCGGGCGGCGTATTCTAGGCAGTTGCGGGATTGGTTGCAAGTTGATCAATTTCATCTAGGCCGATGCCGTCGCCAACCCGGTTGCAAATTGATCAATTAATCAGCGTATCAATCGATGTTATGCGCGGGCGGGGGCGGTGCTTGCGTGGATTAAGCCACTGAAGTGCGCGATCTGGTCATGGGTTTTCACCACTGTGCTGGCATATAGTGCCACCAGTTGCAGGGAGAAGTACCGTGCCCCAAGAAATCCACAATCTCACATTTGGCGCCTTCCAGGTGCCAGTCGCCACTTTTCACAATGGCGAAAGCCCTCTCGTCCTGGTCATTCCCGCCATGGGGGTACCGGCCAATCGCTACCGACTTTTGCTCGAAGAGCTACAGCGACTCGGCTACAGCACCGCCATCACCGAGCTACCGGGTACAGGCGACAGCCTGCCAAAACCAAGCCGCAGTGCCGACTACGGTTACGACGATTTGGTATTCACATTTATCCCGCAGCTACTGAAGCTGCTAGAGCAGTCCTTCCCCGCCGGCCCGGCCCTGATTCTCGGCCACAGTATCGGCGGCCAAACCAGCACCCTGGCGGCGCGCGCGGGCCTGACCGGCAACGCCAAAGTGGTGACCATTGCTTCAGGACATGTCGATCACCGCAGTTGGCACGGGCTACAGCGTTATGCCCTGCTGACTTTCGCCGCGATTGCCAGTGCCACATCGAGCGTGCTGGGCTATTTCCCCGGCGCGCGAATGGGCTTTGGCTGGCGCGAAGCGCGCAAGCTGATGCAGGACTGGGCCAGCGCGATCTTCAGCGGCCATTTTTCCCCGGAAAAACAGTTTATTGAACGCAAAGCCAGTGACCAACCCACACTTCATATCGCCCTGGCCGGTGATCCTTTCGCACCGCTAGAAGCAGCCCGCAGACTGGCTGCGATTATGGATGGCGAAACCCGCGAGATGGCCGCCACGCACCCTATAGGCAATCCGCATCTAAGCTGGATAAAAAATCCGCGCCCAATCGTCGCCGAAGTGGACAGTTGGCTGACCCAGCAACCCGCCATCTCGAACTGAAAACGGCTCCCCTGGCGCCATTTAAAAGCTGGCGCCAGGCGATGACCTCTAATGATCAACACATCCTTAATGCTTTCTTTGCCGCGACACCCTCTGCGACCTTCATCGTTCCGCCCAGTCATTTTCTGTTCGCTTCCGATTCTGGCCAGTATCCACAGCAGGTCGGAAGTAACTTGTCTTCCAGCAAGCTAAACCAATAAACGATCGCCTGGGGAATTCGATGACTACTGACCATTTCAAGCAATTCGAAACTTTGCATCAAGGTAATCAGGTACTCATTCTGCCCAACATCTGGGATGCCGCCAGCGCGCTGCTTTGCCAGGCAGTTGGTGCCTCCGCTCTGGCCACCAGTAGCGCCGCGGTCGCTTGGTCACTCGGTTATGCGGATGGCGGCAGCCTACCAGTATCGGAACACCTCGGAGCCATTCAGCGTATTTTGCGTGTTTCCCGGATACCGGTATCTATAGATATAGAAGATGGATACAGCTCCGACCCCATTCAGGTAGCCGAGCTGGTCAAAACTTTGAGCGATCTCGGTGTCGTAGGGATTAATATCGAGGATGGCAACGGGAGCCCGCAATTACTGTGCGAAAAAATCCGATCCATTCGATCTGCCCTACAGGGGCGATCACTTTTTATTAATGCGCGGACTGACGTATACCTAAACAGGGGAAATGAGAGTGAAGATTCGCTCAGTGAAGTGATACAAAGATTATTGCACTATCAAAATGCCGGTGCGAATGGAGGATTTATCCCGGGTTTAACCTCCCTGGCGAAGGCTCAGCGCCTTGCAAAGAAAATCACTATCCCGCTCAACTTAATGTTGCTACCTGGAATGGAGGCGCCGACGCAATTCTACACAGCGGGCATTCGCAGATTGAGTTATGGAGCAGCACCATTCCAATCGAGCTATGCCCTATTTAACCATTTATCGAAAGACGTTCTAAAAAACAAAATCCCCTTTGGAATATTTGATCACCCGCTGGATTATGATTACTTAAATAGTGAAGTGTTCGTTTTAGAGAGAGGTTCCCCCTTGAGCGAATACAGAGATTAAGCGTTTCTCAGCAGCGTTTTTTTAGTTTTGATCAAGAAAGCTGCTGAAACCAGTGATGACTTTCCCTAGAAAAAAGTCATCACTAACGCCAAGTAATTTATAAATTGATTAGATTCTCTATCTTCCTCTCAGAAGACATAAGCAACACCAAGACTAAACTCGCTTTTGCTATAGGAATACAAGTCCCGGTTTTCACTATTATCAATATACTGATATTTTCCATTGACATGAAAATCTGGAGTAATTCGAAATTTTGCCGCCAACCAAGATCTCACCCTATCAGCCTCCCTGTAGTAAAAATCTATATTGCTTTCATTGTCAGTAATACGATTTTTTTCGTTATAGAGACTACTGCGATACTCCAGGCCGGTAGAAAAATTCCACTTAGCAGAGAGGTTCCAGGCCAGGGCCCCACCCAAGGAGTGTCGGGCAGGAGAATAGCTGTAGTAATCCCCCTGGGATTTCACTTGACCTTCGCGATCGCTGTAGTCGAAACGATAAAAAACGGAAGCCTCGGCAGAAAATAATACACGCTGCAAACTCACATCAAAAAACTGGCGCCAACCATCCAGGTAAGCATATTCATCGCCACCAATGTAGTATCCTGGGCTGTAGGAAATAGCTACTTTTGAGTGCCCCCAATTTTTTGAGGCCTTGGCAAGTAACCGCACCTGCTGGGTGACAGACTCTCCTCCCAGCGTCACCATCTCGGCCGCAAGGCCCAACTCTGTCGCCCAACCAAACCGCTGCTGATCTCGGGAAAACGCTGCACGGGCACTGGCTAGATCAAGATTCTCATACTCTTTATATTTCCGCCCAAACCCGTAACCGTGCACCCGCCATCCATTTGCTTGCGATCCGCTAAAACGATATTGCCCCCAGGCAAAAAATTCTGCGAAGTTGTCATCGCCGATTGAGGATTCTTCCAGCAATTCATTTTGCAACGCATAAGCGTTGTCATCATGGCCGGCGCTCAAACTAACCGTAGCCAACCAGGGTTTATCCTGTTCTCCGCGATGTGCATCGGCAAGTAAACGCAGGCGGCGAGCGGCCATGTTTCGCAGTTTTTCACTGGCCGCTCCCTCCCGCACAATACGATAGTGTTTGAGCGCAACCAGCTCTCGCTTACTGCGCTCCGCAGCAATGGCCAGGTTATAGTGGGCCAGATCTCGCCAGCGAGCGTCATTCAGCAAGCCGAGAAAATAAATCGTGGCCTCTGAATAACGCTCGAGTTTCATCAGGGTAACGCCGGTGTTATATCTGATCTTTGCCGAGTTATTGCCAGACTCACGCTCAGCCTCAAAATACTTTAGCGCCTTACGGTATTTTCCCTGCTTAAAAGCCTCCGTCGCCTCGCTAAAGGAATCCGCCGCCATAGATACTGAAGGTATCAATACCATCAGTGTGATTAGTACTGTTCCGATCTGCCCATGTTGCACTGTGGATTACTCCTAAACATTCCCTGTCATCAAGTTTTTTCGTATCCGTCAGTTAGGCATCCGGGCCATCGGGTAAATCCTCCTGAACTTGCCCCAAAATTCCATCGAGCTCCATTGAAATCTGATCGCGAATATCAACTGGCAAACTACTCAAGATATCCTGCATCATTTGCTCGATCACACCCTGAATATCGGCACCATTCATAGCACTTTTCACAGCTTCTTCGATATTTTCCCTGGCGACCTCGGCTGTTCGCATGGCCTCTTCCCTAGCCGCTTCCGCTGAGAGACGCGCACTGGCCATAATTTCCTGGTGCCGCGCGATAGCCTCATGCATCTTCGCCTCAATTTCCTCGCTGTGCTCGGCCCCCATCCCTGAGGAAGCCATCGCCTCCATCACCGCGGCCATGGTTTCCTCGGCAATTTCTTGCAGATCCGGCGGCAACTCTATGTTATTCACCACATCCAGCGCATCTTGGTCCTCCTCTACCACGGTTAAAGTGACATCCAGATCTTCAGGCATTTCCTGTGCCATTAGTGGTCCGGTGCACAGCACTGTCGCAGCGACACTCGCCGCCAATATTCCCTGTTTCCACATCGCTTGGTTACCTCTAAGTTGTGACGTACATTGCCATTCAATACGGCGGGAGGTGTTGAGTTCACAAATGCGTTAATCGTTGTCGCATGCGCTTACTCGCCCCGCCATATTCCACTTCAATCAATATCTCCCCCGCGTCTCTATCGCCGAGAACTTTCACCGGTAGTGACAGGCGGTTACTTCCAACCGCAATATCCGTCTGCCATTGCAATACCTGTCTGCTCGCATACCCTTCGAGACGTACATTCTCCGGTAGGATTATCCGGATTACCGCGCCCGGCATGGACCGGCCACTATGCAGCACAAAATGCACTGGCCGTGAAGTCGCCGCTTGTGTATGAGCCCGATTGGAATGCGCGGGTGTGTAAACCGATGCGACTTCCGATAACAAATTTTTTGAGGGGGCGAACAGCGCTACCAATGTAATGACTAGAAGAAAACTAGCGGCTACCGCCAGCTGTCCCAGCTTCGGGTATTTACCACCGGAGAGGCGCTTTGCAGAATACGCAGCATGTGCCTCCTGACGAGCAAATAAGGATGCCAAAATGCGCTCTTCTAAATCATCGCCGGGCTCCTCAACCGGCAGACACCTGAGCTGCCTCTCCAAATCCGCATCACTTGAAAAATCTGCCAAGTCATTTTTTAGCATTGCCGTTTCCTCTAATCATTAACACGGCTGACTCTCGCTATAGGTTCCCTCGCCCAGTATTTTTTTTAATTTTTTATGTGCGCGATGCAAGCGCGACTTCACTGTACCCACATTGACATCCAAAATGTCCGACACCTCCAGTACTGAATAGCCCTCCACATCGTGCAGTAAAACAGCATCGCGCCATCCCGCTTCTAAGGTCGATAAGGCTTGTAGCAACAGGCGCTGAGTTTCCACCCGCGCATAGGGCTCCTCTTCAAATACACTGCCTGCCGCCTCTTGCCAATCGACCTCAGAATCAATTGGTGAGATGCGACGCCTGCGGTAGAGGTCGACATAACGGTGATAAAGCACCTTGATTAACCAGGGACCCAGGCGCTCAATTTTTTCCAATGCCACTGATCGCGCCAACAAACTGGCCAGTACATCCTGTACGAGATCTTCGGCCTCTTCTCGATTTCGGGTCCAACGATAGGCCATACGATAGAGCTGACGGATATGTGGGTGAACGAATTCGGCAAAGCGAGCACCACTCGATCGCCGCAGCAGTAATTTGGAGGGCCAGGCGTACAAACCACTACTCCCGGAAATTAGGGAAAAGGTGTCCGCAAGTTTTTCTCTACTCGCGACATAAATAAAATGAAAACTGCACAGTGAAACCACATGATGGCAGTGAGAAAAAATCTAGCAGTAATTCGCTGGGGAGGAGCAGTGAAAGGGATTTGTACGTGAAAAGCTACGCCGGGCCAATACACGACCCGGCGTCAGTAAACACCGGGTCGCGAAGCCGGATTAAACTCGGAAAGAAAATCAGCCGCCGCGCTGGCGCACCGCCTCAAATAGGCAGACTCCGGTAGCGACAGAGACATTAAGACTGCTGACTTCACCGGCCATGGGAATTTTAATCAGATGGTCACAGTGCTCTCGGGTCAATCTGCGCAGACCACTGCCCTCGGCTCCCATCACCAGAGCCATAGGGCCCGTTAACTGAGACTGATAAACATCCTGAGTGGCCTCACCAGCCGCGCCAAATATCCATACCCCGGCTTGCTGTAATTGCTGCAGGGTACGCGCGAGATTAGTCACTGTGACGAAGGGCAAAACCTCCGCTGCGCCACAAGCCACCTTTCGCGCGGTGGGCGTAAGGCCCGCAGATTTATCCTTTGGCGCAATAACGGCGTGTACCCCGGCGGCTTCAGCAGAGCGCAAGCAGGCCCCCAGATTATGGGGATCAGTGACACCATCCAATATCAACAGGAAAGGCGCCTCGGCCCGTTGATCAAGCTGCTCGAGTAATTCCAACAGAAATTTTTCATCATGGACTTTGGTTTTACCGACACAGAGTGCCACTACACCCTGATGATTCGCACCCTCTTCCACTTTGTCATCCAAAGTGCGCCGGTCAACGAAGCTCAGGGCAATATCATTTTTCTCCGCCTGCAAAATAATTTTCTGCAAACGCTGATCCTTGCGTCCGCGCAATAACATCAGCTCCTGCACATTCTGTGGAGAACCCTTTAAAAGCGCCTGCACCGCGTGCAGGCCGTACACCAATTCTTGGCTCAATGTATTCCTCAATCACTTTTTCTTTTTACTGTTAGAAGAAGTTTTTTTCTTCTTTTTGACTTTGCCGCTGCGCGTCTTGTCTTTATCTACTTTTTGCGCAGCCTTGCGCGCAGCTACCGCCGGGCGTTTACCTCCCTTACGCGGCGGGGTGCGTTTACTGCCACGGCGCTTTGCCGGAGCATCAGCCTTTTGTTGTTCAGCTTTGTCACTCGACTCTTTTTGCTCCGCCGGGCGCTTTTCCTGTGCAGAATCTTCCACAACAACGGCTTCTTTGGAACCAACTTTACGTTTGCGGATCGGCGCAACTTCCTCTGAGGTTTCCGCGCGCTTGCCCCATGGATTGGCACGAGACTTACTGCCACTCTCTTTTTCTTGCTTACCGCGGCGCTCGCGTTCCTGTTGGTGCTCCACGGCCATCTCCATTGCGCGAGAACTTACTTTCGTAGTCTCTGCTTTCGTCCGCGCTGCTTTATTGCGCGGTACAAGTTCTTCAAGAATAAAATCAACTTTGCGCTCATCGAGGTCGACCCGCGCCACCTGGACGGCAACCGAGTCACCGAGGTGGTAACGCTTGCCGCTACGCTCTCCAATCAAACGCTGGTGCGCCTGTTCGAAGCGATAATAGTCTTTTGGCAACGCAGTGACGTGAATTAGTCCCTCAACATAGAGGTTATCCAGTTCCACGAATAAGCCAAACCCCGTGACAGCACTAATGACACCCGGGTAAACCTCACCCACATGGTCCTGCAGGTATTCGCACTTGAGCCAGCTGACCACATCCCGGGTGGCATCGTCGGCGCGACGCTCGGTCATGGAACACTGTTCACCAAGCTGTAACATCGCCGGCATGTCGTAGGGCAGAATTTTCTGCTGATCGATGGGCTTGGCACCGGGTACGACGTGAATCTTCTGCGCCACTGCAGGCTCATTGGCGCTGCCATTGCGGATCAGCCAGCGCAGCGCGCGGTGCAGCAACAAATCTGGGTAGCGGCGAATCGGCGAGGTAAAGTGCGCATAGGCGCGATAATCCAAACCAAAGTGGCCTCTATTTTCCGGCTGGTAAACCGCCTGATTCATAGAGCGCAGCAACATGACCTGAATAATATGCGCATCGGCACGTCCCTCGACCTGCTCTAATAGAGCCTGAAAATCCGCCGGTTGAGGCTCAGCCCCACCGGGTAGGCGCAGGCCCAACTCGCCCAAATACTCGCGCAGGTTGCTGAGTTTTTCCTCTTTAGGCGCATCGTGCACACGGAATAGCGCCGGTAATTTCGACAGCTCCATGAGGTTGGCCGCACAGACATTCGCCGCCAGCATGCACTCTTCGATTAACTTGTGCGCATCGTTGCGTGTAATCGGCACGATGCGCTCGATCTTGCGCTCGCGGTCAAACAGGATTCGGGTTTCGGTGGTTTCGAAGTCGATAGCCCCACGTCGATCACGGGCACTGCGCAGCGCCAGGTACAAGTCGTGCAGATTATCCAGGTGCGGAACCAATGCGGCGTACTGTTTGCGCAGACCGCTGTCGCGATTGTCCCGCTCCTCCAATACTTCACCGACCTGGGTATAAGTCAGCCGCGCATGACTGCGCATCACCCCCTCGAAAAAGCGGAAATCGCTAATCTCACCGCGACGATCGATGTGCATTTCGCACACCATACATAATCGATCCACCTCAGGATTGAGCGAACAGAGCCCGTTGGATAGTTTCTCGGGTAACATGGGTACCACGAAATCGGGAAAATAAACCGAATTGCCGCGGCTATGGGCTTCCTCATCCAGAATCGAACCTGGCCGTACGTAGTGAGACACATCGGCAATGGCCACCAACAACTTCCAGGTGTTATCGGGCAACAGCTCACAGTACACGGCGTCATCGAAATCCCGCGCATCTTCACCATCGATGGTGACCAGAGGCAACTGGCGCAGATCTACCCGCGCTTTCTTATCGTCTTCCAGCACCTCGTCGGCAATAGCCTCCACTTCGGACTGTAGAGCGGTGGGCCAAACATGGGGGATTCCGTAGTTGCGAATCGCGACATCGATCTCCATTCCCGGTGCAAGATGGTCACCGAGGACCTCCAGCACTTTCCCCTGCGGTACGCGATCGCGCCCCGGCTGGGTGACAATCTTCACCACCACATACTGACCGTGCTCGGCACCAGCTGTGTCTTCCGCTGCCACCATCACATCGAGGTTCACCCGCGGGTTATCGGGCCGCACAAAGCAAATCCCATTTTCCAGATATAAACGGCCCGCAAGCTGCTCGGTGTTGTGTTTAATCACCCGTACCACGGCGCCTTCACGCTTGCCGCGAAAACCTTCGGGAGTTTCCCGCACCAGAACTTCATCACCGTCAAACACCTTGCGCATCTGTCGGTGGGACAGGTAGAGATCGGTACCGCCATCACTGGGAACAACAAATCCAAAACCATCGCGGTGGCCAATTACTCGGCCTCGAACCAGACTCATCTTATCTAATACTCCAAAGTCACCGGCGCGATTGCTGGCGATCTGGCCATCCCGGGACATGGCGATAAGGCGCCGACGTACCCCTTCGCGGCGGTCCTCATCCTCCAGTTCCAGCAGATCCGCAACAAACTCCCAGGGCACGGGCCCCGCTTGCTGCTCTAGTAGCTGCAACAGGTATTCGCGGCTGGGGATTGGCTTTTCATATTTCTCCGCCTCACGCTGGGCATGGGGATCAGCATTGAGGGGCTCTGAAGTAATTTTTTGTGTCAAAACAGCATCCGTTGTTGGGGTAACCGCCGAGGGTGGGCGGCTTCCGGAGGTTATCCGGTCAAAGGCAGACGGCAGAGATAGAAAGCTTTTTGTTCAATGTTTCGCCGCTGTTGAACGCATTATAAGCGATTTCAGCACATTTCCAGACCTTCTTGGAAAATGTTGAAAAAACCGCAGTGAACCCGTTGACACCTTTCCTACGGATCTCTATAGTTCGCGTCCTCAACGGAGCACACGTTGATTTGCCCAGGTGGCGGAATTGGTAGACGCGCTAGCTTCAGGTGCTAGTGACCTAACGGTCGTGGAGGTTCAAGTCCTCTCCTGGGCACCAATTCCAAAAAGGCTGACTCGAAAGAGTCGGCCTTTTTTCGTTATGGGTTACCGAATTCCCATCTCAAAAGCTCCATCCTATTTGCTGGCTAAAGGCCCACAAAAAAACCGGCCCAAAAATAGAGCCGGTTATATTAATGCGCCACGTCAGCCCCAGTTTCAGTTAGATGCCAGCACCTCCTGCTCGCGGAAGTCAGCGGTGACATCCTGATTCTCCTCCAGCCTGGCATCAAACTCCGAATCTTCACCCTCCTCCGTCCCGGAGAGTGCCGCTGCCGGCAACAGCTCACCAGATCTGAGGCGCATTTCCGGGGAATTCAGCGCATCGACCCCGCTGCTGTAGGGCTTCACCGCACTGAAGATGGCCGGATCAACCTGGGTGAAATCCTCAACACCATTTTGAATTGCGGAACGCAGCCCCTGCGACGCCTGCGCACCGGCAATAGATTGCAGTTCATCCCCCTTACTGGTGAAGTTCGGCACCTGGCCAATAAACTCTGGCTCATAGTAAGAGGCAGAAACAATTTCCACATTAGTAGTCACATCCATACGCAGCGGTGTAAGTTCACTACCGATAATGCGCCAGAACTGAGTATCGGTGCCCAGAGTGACATTGCCCGCAGTAATATGCGTATCACCGTAAGTCTCGGCGGTGAGATCACCAAACCCAGCACTGGTCAGCTGGACATTACCGCGGCCAGCATTGATTTCATCAATTAGTAAATCTTCTTTTGCCAGAACGGTAATATCGATATCGGGCCCAGAAGTGGAAATAGCCAAGGCATCGACATCAGACTCAATATTTACATCACCGCTGACAACCAAGTCAGCATGCTTGGCCTTGAGGCTACCGCCTATTGTGCCTTTGGCACTGCTCAGCACATTGATATCCCCGGTGCCATCGTAACCGAGACGCATACCACTATTAGTGAATTTCAGGCCCGCTCCGTTTTCATTGAAACTGCCGGAATTGACTCCGCCGTTTTCAAAATTAAAAGTAAGGTCAGTTTCCAGAGTGAGACTGTCAGAGGTGTTATCCAGCAGCTCAAAACCGGAGAAATCAAAATTGCCTACCTGGTTACCAGAAGAGTTTACTCGCCAAGTATCTCCGCCCAGATTGTACTGGAAGGAGTCGCGCCCAGCACCACCAGAGAGCGCTACTGCATCAGTGCTGTCCACATCCACTTGTACGTAGTCATCTCCCTCTCCGAGAGAGAGGCTACCAATGGAAGTGCCGGATAGAATGACTTTATCATCACCGGCGCCGGTATCTATAGAGGTCAGCTCACCGCCACCCAGATTAAAGGTATCCCTTTCACTGCCCGCTTCAATCAATTCAATTCCGCTAAATACCAGCGTTTCGCCGCCGCCTTTTACCGTATGTTGTGAATCGTTAATATCCCAAGCAGCGTCAATATTGGCGCCCTCGATTGTGTCGTTACCACTACCACCACTGAGGCTCTCCAGGTCCGCAAATCTCACCCCGGCAACCGTCATGCTATTGACGCTATCGAACACGTAGGTACTGCCGATATCCTGGCCGATATAGCTTCCCACCCCTTGAACCAACTCCAAACTGTTGAACAAAACAGTCAGGCCGTTTACCGTCGCCTGAGCAGTGCCATTCTCTAGAGAATTGCCATTACGAGTAGAGGTCCAGCTCGCGCCGCTACCAGCGGCGTTAACCGTATCCTCACCATCACCAGTATCCACACTTTCGAGCCCGGTAAAGAGAATACCGGCTGCGGTGATGTCTCCATTCGAGGCCAGGGTAAAAGTATCATTGCCATCAGAGCCAGTTAGCTTGTCTGTACCACCTTGAGCGCTGACTTTCTTAATCCCAGTAAACGCTATTCCGGCTGTAGAAATACCAGACTCGGTTAAGGTTAAGGCATCATTCCCCTCCGTACCGTACAACTGCGCATTGTTGGCTTCTGCGATATCGATACCGCTAAATTGGACACCATTAACCTCCAGCGCATTTGCCCCGCTCAACTGCCAGGTGGCGGCATCACTCTGAACCTTATCGCTTTCACTGCTGCCGCTACCCGCAGAAACACTGGCAACAGAAGAGAACGCTATGCCGCGAACCTTGAGAGACTGCCCGGATGCTGCCAATTCAAAAGTATCGGCCTGATTATTAGTAGCCGCATCCACCGCCACATCATCCGCAGTAACCTTCTCGATTCCCTCAAAGCTCACTCCGGCAACAGCGAGACTGCCGCTGTCAGCTCCCAGAACCCAGTCTTCACCGCTGATATCATTTCCGCCGGCAACCGTATCTGAGCCTCCAGCTGCATCAATTGAATTGAGCCCGGTGAAGCTCATAGCATCCACTTGAATCAAGGTGCTGTTATTGCTCTTAGACAGGGTAAACGTATCGACAAATTCCCCTCCGTCCAAGCTGCCCGCGCCACCACTGAAGGACTCCACTCCTGTGATAAGTACGCCGTTATGCACCACTTGGTTGGCAGTAGCGGTCAGGGACCAGCCGTGGTTGGCACCGCCGCTGACACTGTCGGCGCTGCCGCTGGCAGCAATACTGGTGAGGTTGGCAAACACCATGCTGTCGACGGTGACTGCGGTGGCGTCGGCGTTGAAGGCGTAACGGTCATCCTCGCTGCTGCTCAGGCGGCCATTACCAGCGCTCAAAGATTCCGCGCCGGTAATGGTGACCCCGTTGTGCACCACTTGATTGGTTTCGTCGGTCAGGGCCCAGCCGTGGTTGGCACCGCCGCTGACACTGTCGGCGCTGCCGCTGGCAGCAATACTGGTGAGGTTGGCAAACACCATGCTGTCGACGGTGACTTGATCGGCGTCGGCGTTGAACGCGTAACGGTCATCCTCGCTGCTGCTCAGGCGGCCATTGCCTGCGCTCAGGGATTCCGCGCCGGTAATGGTGACCCCGTTGTGCACCACTTGGTCGGCTTGA
>NZ_JBGMEL010000010.1:0-187294 GCF_041447225.1 Microbulbifer echini
TTTACGGCGCTTCAGATTGTATTCTGCTTCGGCAAAGGTGACTTGGTGCATGATCTATCGTAGTCTTGACGGATAACTGAATACTACCAAATTGGCTCGGAATTATTCAGAGGTTCCTTAAAGGCCTTAAAATGCTGGAACCAAGTAAACCAAAAGCACTTCTCCGCACCTAGTATCTGCTATCTGCTATCTGAAAAGTGGCAAGGGAGCTGCCTTAATCGCACAATACCTTGCAGGGTTAACCCAAGCTAGAATTGCAGCAACACTTATGAAATAGGTGCTATAGAAAATAGGATACTAACCTTCTCACCGGACATTACCGGTAACGACACCAGAAACAGTTCAGATTTTGGGTACCTCTGTAAATTATTTTTTTGTGCCAGTAAAAGCCGAGTCATGGGGACATTAAGGCGAACCAGTGAAAAAAAACGCATAATCGATTGTTTTTGAGGATGAGATATTCGCCCCACAACTAAAATTGCGTCTATTTAGGCTCTACCTCTCCCCCCAACAAACGTCTCATTTCGTCTTTAGTAATGGAAGGTATTGATACTTAGTCGACCTCCTTAATACGGACGTCTAAGTTGCTCTATCTCCCAGCGATGAAGAATGTTTCTTAGGGCGGCGTACAAAATGTCCAAGACAAGTAGTACGCCTGCATTAATAATTTACAGAGATATTAGGAATACTATTATTATGAAAAAGATCCTTACCGCTGCTTCTATCTGTCTCGCCTCTCTAGGGTTTTCCGGGTTGGCGAGTGCAGAAACCTGGTCACCAGCAGGTGCCATTGGTCTTGCTAATGTCGGCACATTAACCGTTAAAAAAGGGATTTCCCTCAACTGCTCATTATCTGGTAGTGTGAATTCAACGGGGGCAGATGCCTCGGTAGGAAGCTTGTCTCTGTCCGGTGGCTTCCTCAACATGTGCAATAGAGTGACTTTTAATAACCTACCATATGATCTGATAGGAAATGCCAATAACACCGTGGTCCTGAAAAATGTGTCAGTAAAGGCAGTAACTGGTGATTGTGCTGGAGACCTAACAGGTTCTTTTAATCAGTCAAATGGAAGAATCACTTTTAATAATGCTGTAATTTCAAGTGTAGGGTCAGGCAGCGATTGTGAAATTAACGGTGTAATCTCAACTAACCCCCAATCATCCTATACTGTGCCCTAAACCAACCCTAGCTAAATAGATAGCCCCAAATACCACTAGCAATACTGGTGGTATTTGGGCTTAAGCCGGCATCCACTCCTGAGCTACAATCGACTTCCTTTCTTCTGGCTATATTTACTCTCCTTATTTATAGCATCTAAGCACTCTTATAAGGTTGTGAGCGTTTACACAAGAAACTTTATTTAACCGAGAATAAAATTGAACACTGCTAGCAAAAATGGTGGTTATCAGGAGGTGCGACAGCACCACAGTAAGTTAGCAGTGGAAATCTTATCCCACTAACTTACTGTGGCTTACTTGAAAAAATAAATATTAAATTTTGCACTATTCTAGTGAGTAAAACTTAGAACCCCTTACTGATACTAAAACCCAAAATACGCGGTTCTAAAGTAAAGACATTGGTGGTAAGACCGGAGTCATCACTATTGGTAAACATATCCGTGATAGGTGCATCATCAAATATATTTTTCACATATAGCTGCATATACAACTCAGAATTGGGGTTACTCAAACTCACTGAGGCATTGAGATTGCTCCACGCTTTCAAGCGGTCATACTCCGTATTGTAAACCCGCGCATAACTCTCCGATTGGCGATAGTAATCTGCACGCAAAGTTAGATCCCAATCTTCGATAGGAATAACATGCTCAACACCAAAGTTGAACGTAAAACGGGGTGCATTTGGTAGTTCATTACCACTCAAATCAGCGGCAAAGCCACGTCCTCCATTTGGAGCATCGGTAAGCGGGTTGTAGGGGTCTACCCCATAGAGAATATCCCAACGTGCAAAGCCCTCTATCTCTGGAGTAAATGAGCCATACAGGGCTGAACCTGCACAAAGCGACCAAATCGCAAGTACGTTGCCAGAGGCAGCAATTGTTTCAACCAAATCTACGGGTGCAATACAGTTTGAAGGAACTTGAATACTGGGCCTTACCAACATCCAGTCTTCATTTCCTTGGGTACGATTCATCACATCAATAGACTTCTCTCCATCTGCAATGCGGGTCTTCAAATACCCTATATTCATATCCACCCTGGTACTATCTGTAAACTGCCAGGCCAGTTCAAACTCAAGACCCATGTTCTCTGCATCAAAATTTTCATTTAATGAAATACGGTCAACAATCTGGGAAACCTGATAGTCACTATAATCATAATAGAAAGCGTTTGCATTGAATGTCAGACTTCCATCTAGCATTACGTTCTTAGTACCAATTTCAATCGCATTTACAAATTCTGGCTCGAATGAATCCTCAAGGGGTTGGTACTGAACTACAGTCGAATCAATCTTTGCTCGAGGAGGGTTTGTACCACCCCCCTTATACCCATGGGCAAAGGATAGATAAAACATAGTGTCATCCGTAAAGGGCGTCTCCGTATGCCAGTCGAGCACGGCACGACCCGTATATTCCTGCCACTCCTGAGTAACCTGATCTCCCTCTGGATACCCTCTATGGACAAGCCCACCAGAGCGCCGACCTGATATTATCTCGCCTGTTTCACTATCAAAACTTGTCCCTAACAGTAACTGACTGGGCACCGGCGTTGAACGCTTGCGGTCATCGGTATAGCGCAAACCTGTAGTGAGTTTTACATCTTCGGTAATCTGCCAATAAGCCTCACCGAATAAAGCCCATGAGCTAGTTTCTACCAGGTTACGGCTAAGAAAATAGTTGTGTCCCTCCTCATCAATATTCTCTAGCGAATTTGGATCTACATAGATACAATCCATGTCGCCTGCACCAACTTCCGGGTCAACACATTTTTCAGAGACTAATAAACCTGTATCAGGATCTCTTGTACCATTATAAAAATATTCAGCGATCAGGCTGAACATATTATTAAAAACGAAGTAATCATCCTGGGTTTTAAAATCTAAGTAATTAGCGCCCACAGAAAAATTCCAGGGGCCATCAAAAGAGGTTTGCAATCGGAACTCTTGGCTCCACTGTTTATTATCGGAACGACTGACATCCACCGCCAATATCCCATCCGAGGGACCTAACTGTGGATCAGTATAAATTCCTCCGGGTGTAGGAACAAATTCTGCAGAGTCATTAAAAATAGGATCGGATATATATCGATTGTAATCCTGAGAGGAGTAGTAATCATCCTTTGCATAAGTTGACTGGGAGAACAAAGTGAAAGAATTGCCAATCTCCCACTCAAGATTTAACTGCACCAAATCATTCTCAGCACGGAAAACCGGATCATAACTGGTGGCAATTTCACGCAAATCTCTGGACTGCTCTGCATTGCCGTAGGGATTGCCGTAATAATTAATGACAGGCTCCCCAGTGTCTAAATATATAAACTGGGGAACCAGCACAAATGCAAACCCCCTTCCATTCGGTGTATTATAAGCGTCATCACTGTAAATTGACGCAGGCAAACAGCCCTGACTGAAGAATATAGAGGTGATTTCTGTTAGCTCAGTATCACCAATTGTCGACGGTCCTGGATCGGTGCTACAAAGTTGTTTACCCGTACGCGAACGCTTGTCATCCTCCTCGAAGTGCTGCCAAATAAAATTTGCACTAAAAGTATCACTAGGCTCCCACTCAAAAATGGCACGAGTGGAATAGAGGTCGCGGTCGTTGACATCGTTGCCGGTATAAGTATTGGTATCGAAACCATCGCGCTTGGTCAAAGCTCCGGACAAGCGAAGCGCCATTGTTTCCCCCAGGGGCAGATTAAACATGCCACTGGTACGTTTGGAATTAAAGCTGCCTATCTCCGCCTTAATTTCCGATGCGAATTCATCCTCCGGCATGATCGGTAACATATTAACCACACCGGCTGTGGCATTACGGCCATACAGTGTACCTTGAGGGCCACGCAGCACTTCCACCCTCTGCACATCAAAGAATTCCTGCTCAAACAGGCGGTTACGAATCAAAGGTGCATTATTGAAGCTCACTGCCACTGCGGGATCGGTGGCGGCAGAAACTGCTTTGGTACCAACGCCACGAATGGAGAAGTTATAAGTACTAAAGTTAGATTTTGAAAAATTAACATTCGGCACTGCACGCAGCAACTCTTCTCCGCGCTCAATCTTTAAGGCATCCATGTTGTCTCCAGAAAGGGCAGAGACTGCAATAGGAACATCCTGAATGCTCTGCTCTATCTTCTGGGCTGTTACAGTCACCTCTTCAATGGCTTGTCTTGAACGATTCCCCTTCTCGTCGTTTTGCTCATCCTGGGATATGGCCGTCAATGGCGTAGCTGTCATTACCAGACAGGCAATCGCAACGCTATACCAAGGGGTATAATTATTGACTGGATTAGTGGTACGAATTGCTTGTGCAATCAATTTTTCCTGCTTACAAAGGCTCATCATCATACTGAGTCTCTCTATATTATTTTCTCTATTATTTTTAAGTCAGCCAAACACCACCTTATCTCAGGCCTAACCAAGTTAAAGACGTATTAACAGCATAATCGGGGGGATTCCCCTCAACTTTGCAAAGTAATCTTTATTTACATAGGTCCCTCCTTGAACATCAAAACCAAAAATAACCTTATACTCAAACGGTTAAAAACAACCAAACATAGTGACCAAAACCTCCACTTTAAAATTAGAATCCTCACCCCTTCCTTCTCTAAAGCAAACCAAAACTAGGAAAGCCCTCCTTCCATGATCCTGTAGAAGCCATAAATAAATGATCGCTAGAGAATACAAAAACTCTTAGGCAGTGTAGTTCAAGCACACAACACAATATTTTCAATTTGAAAAGAAAAACCAACACTCCACAAGAAGAACAACACAACTCCACAATAGAGTTAGCCATCAAAAGGTATAATTTTTTCACCGGCAATAAAAAGCATGAGCACCACCCCACCCTTCCAGTGCGCACTGTTTCAGGGCAAATATACCTAGGGAAACTCTATCCAGACAGGCCGATTATTTTTTCCCGCGAAATTTTTACTGATTGAAATCCTATGACGCTTCTTCCAGTGCCCGCCTAACTTTTATCAACGCCCGCTGAATGAGCTCCTTTACAGACTCTTTGGAAATTTCCATACGCTCAGCAATGTCCTGATAGGTCATACCTTCAAAGCGATGAAATTTGAACGCTGTTCGTGCACGTGGAGGCAACCCCAAAATCGCTTTAAATACACACCGGCAATCCTGGATACCTATCACTGTGCGCTCAGGCGTAATCATATCGGGAATATCAAAATCACTCGAAAGTGAATCGTGATAGGCTCTACATCGCGCTTTCTGGTAACGGCTATGGCTGACCAGTAGATTTTTAGCAACCGTGTAGATGTAATTCCTTGGATTTTTAACTTCGACTCCAGAGCGTCCCAGGTGCCAATATAGATGAGCAAAAACCTCTTGTACCAGGTCATCGACATCAGCAGGGTGAGCCCGGCAGGCAAAGTATCGTCTCAACCCAGGGAGGTACTCACCCACCCAGAGAGAGAGATTCCTTTGGCATAATTTATCCATAGTGAAACACACATAGTTCGGCAGTTGTTCGACCCCCTCTTGGCTCAACTTAACAAGCCAAGACAAGCCGAAAATCCGGACAGACAACTAAATCAAGGGCAAGAGATAAAAGTATTTATTATTCTTATCAGTAAAACTTGTGGAAAATAACAAGCAAAGAACAAAAACCGCTCGGTCATAATTAAACTGGATTTTCTTCAACTACCAACGCTACAAAAACATCAACCCTGTGAAAGACCAATAAAATCAGAATAACCGCACCACGAAAATTGATAAACGCTTAGATCGCTTATTCAAGCAGAATAGTACGCCTTTCTTGCAGCAGGGATCAGAACTCACAAAAGTATCGCTAGTAGTAGGCAAGAAGATTCAGGCCCAGAACGTCACTTTAATATAAAGCCCCGAAATCACCAGTAAGCAAATATTTTTCTCCTTTACTGATCATTCAAATAAAATAATCACTACAACTACCCGATAAATGAGATAGACAACCCTTAAACTGCTGACCTAGGGACACTAGCTTCATTTTCTTCTATTAATTTTGATTCTCCAGCCAGAAATTGGTACAGATGACGATCTGCTGCTGAAACCTGAAGACACGCAAAAAATAATTTTTATATATTTACTATTATTTTGATTTTTTGTGATAACTTGACTTTCAATAACATCATATAAAAATGTTAGGGAACAAACGCTGACATTTTCAAGTAACTTCTAGCGCTTGGCTTTCACAGAGCGATGTTCCTGAAGAAATTAGCGCCATTCACAAGCAGGAAGTCTCCTCCCCCCTCTTATGATGAATTTAGAACAGTCAAGTGGTGGCACCATCCCCAACACCAAAGAGCCGAACTTCCTTTTATTACTCGCTAACACAAGCAATGGTATTAGCTAGGTTACTCTGACCGAAACTTTACCGGTTATAGCCCCCCTGGGGTCTGCTTTCTCTGGACCTAATGCGATACTTTGTTGTTATCTTTATTTAAGCACCTCAAGTGTTCGGCTATACCGATTCCACTGAATAAATTTCCCGCCATATTGTCAACGGACTCTTCAGATATTACTCTCAATTAAAATACAAAAAAATCGCTCAAAGGAAGGGCAGCTATCTATGCATTTATTCCGTAGACATCACCTGATTTCTGGCTTTTTACTTTGCAACCTCTTCTTGAGCACAGGAGTATCTCAGGCACAACCGGCACATAATGAGGAACCTTTCACCTTTACAACCTGGAGTAATCAGACCGCGAAGGGCTACAAGGGCTCTTTTCAAGTGCCCGAAAACCGCAGTCTCCAGGAAAGTCGTCGCCTTACAATTCACTATGTACTCTTTCCTGCAACCGGTAAAAAACCCGGTCCACCTATCGTCTATCTAGCTGGCGGACCTGGTGGGTCCGGTATTATGGCGATTAACTATCGCTTCGAGATGTTTATGGCTCTGCGAGAGTACGGCGATGTGATAGCCCTTGACCAGCGAGGCACCGGTCGCTCCAACGATCTACCTAACTGTGAATCCCACCAGATTATTCCACCACTGGAAAAAATCCCTGATACGCAGTACATCGAACAACATCGCAAGGCCCTGCAGGAATGTCTTTCTTTTTGGAAAGAGGAAGGCGTGGATCTCGCAGGCTATAACACTCGGGAAAATGCCTGGGACTTAGAGGCCCTGCTCGATTCAGAAAAAATAGTACTCTGGGGCACTTCCTATGGGAGCCACCTGGCATTGGCCGCTCTGAGACAAATGGAAGGCGCTATCGACCGGATTATTCTATCCAGCGCAGAAGGCCTTGACCAAACCATTAAGTTACCAGCTCGTACTGAGTCTTACTTGGAACGCCTGCAACTAGCCGTAGATCAACAGCCTGCCGCCAAAGCTGCCTACCCGGATATCAAAGCACTGATAAAAAGAGTGCATAACAAGCTGGAACAGAATCCAATTAAAATTCAGATTCCTCAGCGAGAGGGGGGCAATCTGGATTACCTATTGCAACGCAGGGACATGCAGCAAATCGCTTCCGCTTTTATCGCTGACCCAAAGAGTGCAGCCCATTTATTGCACTTCTACCGCGCGATTGATTTGGGGCAGACGCCCGCTTTTGAGCAAGCGCCCAGACGCTACTTTCCCGCTGGATTCTTAAATCCAGGGTCCTCGATCACCCTAAGCGCCATGCCCACTGCAATGGATATTGCCTCAGGTATAAGCAAGCAACGTAAGTTAAAGGTGAAAGCCCAGGCTGAAAATGCCTTGCTGGGTAACTACCTCAACTTTTCCTACCACTACGATGGCTTAGCCGAGGAGCTGGATCTGGGTGATACCTTTCGCAGCAACCCCCGTAGTGATACCCCCGTTTTACTATTGAGCGGCACTCTAGACGGTAGAACTTACATAGAGAGCCAGCGCGAGGTGATCTCAGGGCTGAAAAATGCCACCCTGGTAACCGTCAATAATGCTGGCCACAATTTATTTATGGCCTCTCCCGAGATACAGAACACCATTAATCAGTTTATCGAGGAGCGTCCGCTAGAAAAAACCACCCTCACTTTGACTCTGCCAGATTTTTCACCAGAATAGTGCCCTCCCCCCCCCCACACAGTGGCAAGCCTGAACCACTTGCCACTAAGCCAACCACACAATTTCTCGTCTACGCCTCTTCCACACATTAGTCTTGCTATACATGAGTTTGGAGGCGGGGGATGACCAATATCACCGATGAAGTTCATCGCGGTGCCATTTGTGACCTGCGAGCACTACAACAGCCTGGTCTACAGACCTTCAAGCGATACATTCGCGGAAGCTTACCGGGCCCGCCCTTTTGGCGGCTCACAGGTATGCAGCCAACGGAAGCAGGGCTGGGTAAAGCCACTTACTCTATGCCCATTACACCCTGGTTAGCAGATGGCACTGGGATTTACTGGGGTGGTATCTACGCGATGTTTGCCGACGCGCCCCTCGCCTCCGCAATTTGGACTACCCTTCCCGCCGGTAAGGTACTCAGTACTTCAGAATTGAATATGTGCTTTATTCGGCCCATTACCAGCAGCACACAAAATATCGTTGGCAGGGCTACCACCGTGCACTCAGGCAGTCAGGTTGGGCTCTCCAGTATTCAAATCAATGACCAGGATGGCAGAACCTTGGCCTATGGCAGCACGCGCTGCCTAATTTCTGACTTTCCAGTCAACCCTGACCAGGAGTTACCTTTACCAGATCTAGGACCTACGGACCCTCCAGACCCCTACCTGCGACCACCACCAAAACCCTACTTTTGCGACATGCAGCATCTACCGGAACAAGTACCCATAGAGCTTCAGCGCACCACAATCGGGGAAGGCCGTATTCACCCCGTCTGGATGCTCACCGGTTACCGTGCGATCGAGATAGAAAATGGCCGCTGTATCTCGACGATGCCTTCCTCCCCATGGTTCTCCAACGGCACCCTGTCCATTTACGGAGGGCTATTGGCCTGGGCAGCAGACTTCACCATGGGCGGCGCGGTTTACTCCACCCTGCCGGCGGGATCAATTTTCGCCACCCTCGATATGCATATTCGCTTTGCCAGGCCAGCCAAGCTCAATAGCGGGGAGCTCATCCTCGAGGCCCAAGTACTCCACCGCGGCCGCCAGCTTCGCGTATCTTCGTGCAATATCGATACGCCCAGCGGTAAGCGTGTAGCGATTGCTACGGGTTCGGCACTGGTCATTCCCGGTGGCGCACAGATGCTGAGCGATGGCAAAGAGCCCGATGAGATTATTGCCACAGCCACCTCCGGCAGGCCCTGGACGCCCTAAATCAAATTCTGTGACAGCTCTGAGGTTATCTTCAGGTAAAATGCCCTTTATTAACTATTGGGGCATCTCCCTGATTACTATTTGACCATGCGGCCACTAAATAGACTGGCGGCACTTAATCCAACTTACTGTTGCAGGAAATACACCATGGCCTCACTGCAAGACCAACTGCTGCAAGCGGGACTCGTCGACAAAAAGAAAGCTAAAGAAATCGATAAGGAAAAACGTAAGCAGAAAAAAGTTGCAAAGAAATCGGCACAACCACAAGTTGATGAAACCAAGCTGGCCGCCCAACAGGCCCGCGCTGAGAAAACAGCTCGGGACCGCGCCCTGAATGCAGAGCGCGAAGCGGCAGCTCAGCAAAAGGCCATCGCCGCACAGATCAAACAGCTGGTGAGCAATAACCGACAGCCCTACTCCGGTGATACCGCTTACAACTTTACCTTCGATAAAAAGATCAAAACCCTCTATGTAAGCGAAAAACTGCGTGATCACTTGATAGCCGGTCGCCTGGTCATTGTCGCCCAGGGTGAGCGCTTTGAGCTGGTACCACGGGTGATCGCCGACAAAATTGCTGAGCGCAATGCCGATATCATCGTAAAACCCGCAGAGATTTCCGTCACAGTGGATGAAGACGATCCCTACGCAGACTTCCAGATTCCCGATGATCTGATGTGGTAAACCGATTCATGGAACAAGAAGTTACACAGGCAGTGGAACAGTGGCTCACCGATGTAGTGGTGGGCTTAAACCTCTGCCCTTTTGCGCGCAAACCCCTGCGCGCAGGCCAGATCCGCTACAGGGTTAGTACCGCAAATGAGGATAAGACCCTGCTCGAGGATCTCCTCGCTGAATTTCAGTTACTCGATACCACCCCGGAAAACGAGCTACTGACTACCCTACTGATTATCCCCAAACATTTGTACGACTTTTCTGACTACAACCAGTTTCTGGACCAAGCTGAATGGATTATGGAACGCAACAGTTACATCGGCACCTACCAGCTAGCCAGCTTCCATCCACACTATCAGTTCGCAGGAACAACGCCGGAGGATGCAGAAAACCTGACCAATCGTGCGCCCTACCCAATCCTGCACCTTCTGCGGGAGGAAAACCTGGCAAATATGATTGGCCTCTACCCTGATCCAGAAACTATTCCAGAAAATAATATCCGCCGGGTTGAGTCCCTAAGCCAGGAGGAAAAACTGCAACTCTTTCCTTACCTTTTCCAGCAGCTAAAAAAATAATTGATGAAATCTCTCGAAGAGCTGCTCCGCCTGAAAAAAAAGCTCCGTATTATTGGATTTGACGATGCCCCCTTTCAAAAAGAGCGAGGCTCGCCAGTAAAAATCAGCGGCATTGTCTGCACGGATACCCGTTTCGAAGGAATGCTGTGGGGTGAAATTCGAAAAGATGGTATGGAAGCCACGGGGGTTATTGCGCAATTAGTTCAAGGTAGCAAATTTTACCACCAAATAAATGTGGTGCTCACGGATGGTGTCGCCGTAGGAGGCTTCAATATTATTGACCTACCTAAACTGGCTGAAGCCTTACAGCGTCCTTGTATTGCTGTAATGCGCAAGCCACCAAATATGATCGATATAGACAAAGCCCTACGGCACCTCCCCGATTACCAAATGCGCAGGGAAACCCTGTACAAAGCTGGTAAGATTTACACCCACAATAATTTTCACTTCCAGGTACACGGCTGCCCCCCAAAGATTGCCGCAGGGGTATTGGTGCAAGCTACCGATAACGGCAATGTTCCGGAAGCCCTACGCTTAGCCCATCTGATTGGCTCGGCAGTGATCACTGGGCAAAGTGGACGTCGCGCTTAAGCTAAAGCTGGACGGGCACCTCAAGCTTTACCTAACGACTGACTTAGCATGGAATCAATCTAAAGCTACCGCCTCTTGCAGAAAACTTCCACAGAGATCAGTATTGCCTCGCATCTTAAATCTTACCGGATTCAATCAGGTCCCTTGTAAATATGGCCCTCATTAAGAAAATTACAACTTAGCCATATTCCTGGGAATATCCAGTATACATGGATTTTACTTGGGACCGTGGTGAGGGATTTTCTGCTACTTTTCTTCTGGGCTGGAGTCCCAGGTTTAGTTTCTTTTCTCGAGGCCATTGTCTTTCTCTGCACTTCTAATAGTAACTGGGCGCAAAAGTATAGCGACAGGCTAGGTATATCAGAACTTGCTTTAATTTTGATTTTCTTCTTAGCGATCATCCCTATGATTGGTATATTGGCTGCTATATCCATCCCCGCGTACACGATGATATTGAGTGGGCTCAGCAGGCACGTTAAGCTCACGCACCTCCAAAGGACCTATTATTCTTGCGGTGACAGATCCACTAATCACTGTTATCCATCTACAGAATAATTACTCACTATATGAAAAGACATCCTGACATGTACTACCTTCCGAAGCTATTAATACGCCAAATTCCTAAAGTTTAACCTGTATCAGTAACTGATAGTGTCCCTAATGTACTAATCTCTAACCAGCAGAAAGCCTACCCATAAAGAGATTATAGATATGGTTCAATGTTTCAACATCACATACTGCATCGATCTCAATATCACCAAGAAAGTAAACTATACCTATATAGAAGAGAACCGACTGGAAGAAGGCTTTGTTGGATATAGATATCGAGTGGAATGTACATGTAAAGTAAAATATCAGGACCCGCCACTGGATATGTCTTTCTTGAAAGGCATATTCAAGGCTGAGATTCTGGATTTTTGTGATCATGCCACGATCATTGACTATCAGGACCCCTTCCTAAAACAAATAATCAATCCCGCTGATTACACAGAAGTAATTGGTGAAGAACTAAAAAGAAAACAATTTCTTATAAAAAATTCAAAAATCGGTAAGTTGTGCATCACTCCTTTCAAACCTAGCTCAGAAAACCTTGCCAAAGCTTGGTACGAGAGCATTAATAATAAAATGACCAATATCAATCCGACCTTTGAAGTTAAATTTGAAAAGATAAAGGTTTGGGAGACTAATAATTGGTATACTGAATATCAACCGAATATATAGGAAACGACAATACTTGTGACATTCCCAGAGCCAAGCCTCACTTGGTGCAAGCAACACGGCTTACGCCTATAAAGAAGCTTAGTTTGAGAGTGGGGCTATTTTTACCTCCATGTAGTAAAAAATACCCACCTCTATTTAGAATACGATGAAATCGGCTACTATAAAATAACCGCACTATCCCTGGTTGTATCCGTGAAAAGTGCAACTAAAGAAAAGTGACTAAATCCTTGGTCTGTAGATAGAAACTCCTTACACCAGAATCTGAGATTTTCAGAAAACTCTGCCAGAAAGTGTTGCTTTTCTTCCTCAGAGGAATATTGCGTGTCTAGCATCCTCTTCTCCAATTCCGCAAAGTGACAGCAAATAACTGCCCTGGAATCCTTCTCCTTACAATCATCTGTGACCGATAAGGTTAGGGTCGCCTCTTGGGATTCCCAATGAATTAAGAAATAGCGGGAGCTGTCATTCACATTTTGATCTAGCATCGAGATGGCCAGATTCAGGCTCGCGGCAAGGTCCTGATAGGTCGCATCACTCGTCAGTGCCGTGCTCTCCGCATAGTGTATCTCATGCTCACGGTCTTCTCCTGCAGTAGAACCAAACGGGGTTGACGATTGATTCAAGGTCCAAACTAAATCCATAACGCCTCCAGGCTGTTGATCGATCACTTCTCTGCGTTTGACTATTTTACGACTTTGGCGATCACTGCACATCCATTAATATGGCTTCAAAAGCTGTATAAATTATGCCCACCCATCCCAATAATGGCTTGGTCCAGATATCAGTGAACGGTGGGCATGATACCGACGAGGGCTAAAGTAACTCTCTGATTCAGTATTTTTTGACAATCGCAAGCTCACCAGACAAACAGCGGTTACTGAGCCGCGGGGCGCTGGGATACTCGCATAGTGATATCCGCATGAAATACCTCTTCCCCATTGGTATCGAAGACACCCACCGGCATCACCACATCCCCCCCTTCAATGGATACAAAATCAGGATACTCACATACCGCGCGCAGATTGGTTTTTGCCATCTTCAGATACTTAACCTCCATACCCACTGGAATCCAGCGAAAGCGGCGATCCAGGGAGACATCCAGACAAACTCCGCCGGCAAGTTCAGCGGCATTACACATTGCAATCGCATGTACGGTGCCGATATGATTCGTTACGCTCCAGCGCTTTTTCAACAATACTTCCACACGCCCAGGGGACACTTCGGCAAAGCAGGGTTTGATAGACCTGAAATAGGGCGCCTTGAAAGCGACAACCTTAGAAACCGACCAGCGCCCCAATGCCGAGCCTCCGAATTTCTTCCAAAGTTGTAATACTGGACTTTTCGAGGGTTGATATTCCATCTCGTCTTACTACCTTAATAATGATCTGATAAACGTCCGAGCAGGACGACAGCTATGGGCGCACTATACAACATCCAACACTCCAGCCAGATAATCAGACCTATCAGGTCAATTGACCCGGGTGACTAAGAGTCACAAGGGGTAACTGATGAGCACTTATGGCACTTTCAAGTCCAGGACCTGACCGAACAAAGCACATCTAAGATGTTGTCCTCAAACTAACTAGACGCCATAGTTAAGCGCATTTCTCAAATTCGATGGGGATTTCATCACCATCATCTTATAGATTCGACCTGTGGTGTCGTAAGCGGTAGTGGTAGTGGTTCTCATATCTATTTATGAACCTTCTTTTCTCAGATATTAATTTTCGGTTAACCGTTCCCATTTTGACTAATAAACAAACATTCAATCGGTGCTTTCTCCCCAAAATTCCCTTTTCAACTCATTGAGCACGCCACCCAGTATTCTACTTCATTAGCCTTAGTAGTTATGGCTTCCATACTTACTGCCTCGGTCTGAGTGATAAATTATGCCTCTTTGTTGTGTACGTGGAACTATGACTATCATCAATGTACGACTCAGCAATACGGATTCCATCTAGCGACCTGAGTACCGGCCAGCAAACTGATGCGAATAGAGGTTGATTATCACCATTGATATAAACTACCCTACAAGCTCCAAATATACGTAATATCAGTTTCCCAAACTTGGTTATCAGTTGTTATAAAAAACTGCCGGTTTAAGGAATTTTCCATGACTGGTAACTGGCATTAACTGCCGATCATCAGTCTGAAACACGCATTGTTCCTTACTATCAAACCCAGATTTTTCGCTTGCTTACAGACTCGATAGCATCCAATTTTAAATCCTTCTTTGTTTAGCAACTTGATTAGCCGACGGTTTCTAAAGCTTTGCCAGGCTCTGGAAATAAGGCCGCCGAGCAGGCACAACTCCCATGTTTGGCTATCCAAAGACTTATCTCTACCGTGACGCAAACCATAGTAGTTACTCTTAATTTCTTGTATCATTCTGAAGGGAGCATTGAGAGGAAAGCAGTTTTTCTGAATGAAGAAAACTTTATTTCATTTATCTTGCACAAGAAAATACTGGTTTTTATTAGGTCTTCCCTCTCTATCCTCAGCTATTTGACTGTTCGTATAAGCCAAGCCAGCTCAGCGTATTTATCAAAATTGAATCAAATTCTACCTTCCCAGCCTCTGCTCTTTCTTCCAGCCACGCAGATTATTTACTTTGGCGCCAGCGGCCTCGACAGCCTGAGATATCGTAAACATCTCGCACACAACTAGCGACACGGCATCTATATTGAACTCGAGATAGAAGTGCCGACATTTATTTTATGTTGTCATACTTCGTCTGGGCTGGTAGGTTTATCAACTTGGCGAGGTCTCCAGAGGGTTTAGACCACTACAAATCAGTTCTTTTGATAATCACTTCATATTTTTATTTTAGAAAAAAATCAAATTTATCTGAAAACGATTCCCCTCCCCCCTCGACAAATAATATTCTTCAGAGCCGAATCCAAATAATGAGAAAACTCAAAAACCATATGAAAGCTCAAATATTTCTATTTATAACTCTGTCCATCGTCGGGGGCTATTTTTTAGCAGCATCAAAAAAACAGATCGACCAGGGATCCCAAAAGGATCTTTCTATACTTTTCATTGGCAATAGCTACACAAGACCGCTGCCAGAGGTGATTCAATCAATTGCTGAAAATAATAACTTGAAAATCACCTATCGATCCATAACTCCAGGAGGCTGGACCTTACACAAGCACTCAAAGTCTGAAGAGAGTCTAAAAGCTATTCATGAGAGAACATGGGATTATGTAGTACTTCAGGAGCAAAGCCAGCTACCGTCCTTCTCAGAAGAGCAACGGCGTGAAGATATTTATCCCTATGCCATAAAACTTGTCAATGAAATCAGAGAGACAGGAGCTATTCCCCTCCTTTTTCTCACCTGGGGGCGAAAATATGGTGACATTCAAAATATTCCGGATGACACTCGTAGCAAAATGCAAGCTCGCCTGCTAGAGGGCTATCAAAATATAGCTCTGTCCACTTCTTCAGAAATCATACCAGTTGGTCTTGCTTGGGAGGAAATCACCTCCACAGATAAAGCTATTGATCTGTACGATCCTGACGGAAGCCACCCTAATCAGAATGGTGTATATCTATCTGCAGCAATCTTTGTTTCCCACCTGCTCAAATCACCACAGTTAAATGCCCCACCTATTGGAAATATACCTAAAGAAACAGCTGAATTTCTTGCACAACAAGCCAACACACTAAAATATAACCCATAATCTATTTTCGGATATGGGCTTAGAAAAAGCCCTCTGATTTTTATGAGATCTAACCCGAATTACATAAAAGACAGCTAGCATTAATCCAGCGCGCTATTCCCATCAAATAAATAGATTAGTTTTATTGCAATATCATAGAAATAAAAACTGGGAAGCTAAAATTAATCAGCAAACATAGCCAATACAATCACTTGAAGCATGAAAAAAGACCACTTTTTTCGCATTATTAAGCATCTGACAGGCACCAGCGATCAGGAGATTAACCCGATATCTTATGTTTAAATTACCCTTAACACTCATGCCACATCAAAAATCATACGCTGTAATTAAAGACTGATAATCTCTAGAGCAATACTGAATTCTCCTGTCAGTATGTACGATAACATTCGTAGGTTTCTTATGTCATCATAGAGCCATCTGAAGGGCGTCACAGACTAATGTATCCGTCATCGTTTCCGACATCGTCCAACACATAACCAGTCGACTATATAGGTCTATCATTACAGTCAGGTATAACCAGCCTTCTTCTGTCCGTCGTTAGTGGGTAGGATCAATTCCTCTGAGTAGTGTTTACGAATGGTTTTGGTTGATTTACTTCGGCTTGCCATTGGGTACCTCTTTAGCGGTGTTTATCCCTTAAGAGAGTGTCCGTCGTTGGTAGGTAGGATCAACTGCTCCAGTGGCCCATCGTTAGTGATTGAACCCTGAACTGTTTTATCATAGCTCCCAAGTTATATAAGTCCGACAATTTTCTTTAGAGTTAAAATCTGGCACTTTTGCTTATCCATCAGTTGCCTGTAGCTTCCTGCCGTCACTTAATCTCCTCTCAGAAAGGAAGCAGTAAATGCTACCTCCAACTGGCCGTTCTTTCCCATATGATCAATTGATACACTTCATTACTGAATACAGACTATATTTTGGCCTATAGTTTCGATTTCAGATGTGAAGCACCTATATTCATAAAAAACCAGGCAAGGCCATTTGCCTACTTTTAAAACAAGAGAGGGTTACTATGTCTATTGAGCGATTAAGGACTCCTGAGGAGCGCTTTTCTGTATTGCCAGGCTTTACCTATCAGCCCAATTATATCAATAGTCTGGATGGCTTCGATTCAATGCGCATGGCTTACATTGATGAGGGAGTTCCTGATGCAGAAACAACCTTCCTGTGTCTACACGGAGAGCCAAGCTGGAGCTATTTATACCGAAAAATGATTCCCGTTTTTACTGAAGCCGGTCACAGAGTTATTGCACCGGATCTCTTTGGCTTTGGCCGTTCGGACAAGCCAGTGGATGACAACGTCTACACCTTTGATTTTCACCGCAACAGCCTAATGCGTTTTATCGAATCCCTAGACCTTAAAAATATCACTTTGGTTTGCCAGGATTGGGGGGGGCTACTGGGCCTCACGCTTCCGATGGATATGCCTGAAAGGTTCACACGGCTGCTGGTAATGAATACCGCTATTGCCGCGGGAGATGGTGCTTCTGAGGGTTTCTATCACTGGCGTAACTTCTCTGTCGGAGTGCCAGAAATTCCAGTAGGCGGGTTGATTGCCAACGATGCCAGGTCTGAAGTCAACCTCTTCGATATAGTGGCTTATGATGCCCCTTATCCCGATAACCGCTATAAAGCCGGTGTTCGTCGCTTTCCCTCCATAGTGCCGGTTGATCCAGGTATGGAAGGTGCTGAACTGGGGTTAAGGGCTAGGGACTTTTGGTCCAAGACCTGGGATGGCGATAGTTTTATGGCAATTGGAATGAGAGATGCTGTACTCGGCGAAAAAGTGATGGAAGCTATGAGGAAGATCATCAAAAATTGCCCAGAGCCCCTTAAAATTGAAGAGGCCGGTCATTTTGTACAGGAATATGGTAGAGAGATTGCTGAAAAGGCCTTAGCCCACTTTCAACTACAAAGATAACCGCCCGGCAGAACAGGATTGTGAGCAGGGACTCCCAACCTCTTACTTATATATTTTGTCACTGAAAAAGGCTTTGGGGATAATCTTGCAAAGGACGAAAATTACTAACAGCTTGCTGAGCCTAAGATCTGGCACCTTAGCGATCGCGCTAATATTGCTTAATTATTCAGAGGTTACTTAGCTCTTAAACAGAAAAGTGGGTATTTTCAGTTACCCTCTGAATGAAAAATTTCGCAACCATCAGGCCACTAAAGTGGCCTGATGGTTGTTCACATAAATTAAACAAACCTATAATAAAAAAGATATATCCCGATCTTTTACCTTATCGTACGCTCAATACGAATCTAGAACTTCCTTGTATTTCACTGCGAAAGAAAGAAATATAGCTTACCCTTGTCATAATGGAACGGCGGGAGGCGGAATTCCTCCCCCTAGCCACGCTTAATTTTTGACCGTAAAACTACTGGATTTTCCACTGTAGCTGGAAATTTTACCAGTCCAGCCACTTTTCCAGTTTCCTTTGTGTTTAATACGGTAGGTGCCCGCGGGAGTATCCTCACCGATCACCCACCGCCCCTCAGCAAACGAGCAAGCCAGGCAATCCACTGACGTATCCCGCGTCCAGATAAAGCGGGTATCCAGGTCATTATCCGTGAGATAAGTTTCCCAGTTACCATTCACCTTACGCTGTACTTCGATAAAGGTGTCCCCAGTTCTAAAATCATTGCGTGGATGACCGGAACGGAAGCTTGCAGACACCGTATCCCCGACAGAATAACTGTTGCCCACATCATTCCAAACCTGGCCGAAAGACTCCCACAGCCGCTTGTCATCGTAGACGACCCCAATCACAGGAATAACCTGATCATCCGATAAATCCGCCGGTGTGGGACCAGCATCCACAACCAGGTCATTGTTCATGGCATGAGCCATTTCAGTATAAATTTGCTGGTAAGCCGCTAGTGTGTTCGGGCCATAGATTGTGTGCCCGCCCTCATAATGCTGTCTATCAAATTCTTCGTGGGTGGTCACATAGCCGGTATAGGCATTCGCCAAGCCAGCAATGACCACCGTGGAAATACCGTGGTCTTGCATTACCGACCGCACCTGTGCTTCCAGTCGGCGTCCAGCCATGGTGGTCATTTCACTAGGCGCGGCAACCAAAGCAAGGGACCCGATGCGAAACAACTGGAATGGTAGGTAGGGCGTATACAATTCCTGCCCCAGAACTTTACGCTCAACAAAAGTAGGTTTGGGATATTGGCAGGGGTCATCCTGTGTATCCTCATAGACCGCGGCCGCAGAGAATGCATTCATAAGCCCGAAAAGTGGAAAGCCACCAATCACTGATTCAAACAGGCTTTCACTTCGATCCCAGTCTGTACCCTCACTTTCAACAGACATACCCTCAAAAATACCCTCTATCCCAGAAGGGCCATCCCAAGAAGAACCGGCGGTAAACGACCAACCGACCGCACCTTCACAAATATTCTGCTGGCCTACACCGGTATATTCCCCCGCTACGCTATAGCCGGGAAAATAAATATATTGATGTCGGTAACCGAGATCCGTTGACAACTTTGTGCCAGAAGCCCCGTAGAGAGACTTTGCCTTGCCGACTTGCTTTTCCGCCGCCAAGGTAAGGCTGCCATATTCGGAAGAACCACAGCCATCTCCTGGGCCACAAATATTGGGGGAAGCATCACCCAAATTGCTATTGGCAAAAGCGGCAACAAAATTCCCCGCTGTATCTACTTGGCTCGCTGCCCACTGCTCAAATAGATAGCTGGCAGCGCCTTTATGATCGCTACTCAGCTGACGCTGACTTGTGCCGAGTGAGACATTGTGTACCGCAAACCAATTAATAATACCCAACACATCATTATTTGAACTGACCAGCTTGAGCTGAGTCATCGTCTTATTGGTATCGTATTGGTAATCACCGGCATCCGGGTTTTGTACATAGGGCTCCGGATTGCGGTTAATACTGGTATCAAGCAGTGTACCCTGCTCCAGAAAAATATCGCCTTCGACTAGGCCGTTATTCGCCAAGACTATTGACTGATAAATCCCATCAACGATCGCATTATAGTTATCTTCCGCATAACCAAGTGCACTCATATTAAGCATGACATAATGGTCGTAGCCACCGGGCCCAACATGAGTGTGCGTAGCTGTCAGCATGACATTGCTATCGGTATAGCGACTGTCGCCATACTTACTTTTAAGCTTGGCCATCACCCCCTGCTTAACCCCCTGAGGAATGCCCTGTAAATCGGCGGAAACAAATACCAAACGCTGACTGTCCGCTGTGTTGGCAATGACAAAGGCTCGGGACCATAAGCGACTATGAATTCCTTTAGTGGTCTGGCTGGTCTCACCGTATCCAACCATACCCACATCCGCGGCGGGGCCAGTAATATCAAACTTGCCCGCCCCCAATAACCAGTCTGCACTCAAGACAAAAGGCGCATATCCAAGCAGTATAAAAAATGTGGCATAACACCGGATTATTATTATCTTCATTTTTTCTCCATTTTTTTAAGTAAAGTGCCCATGACAGTAAATACTAGAAAGCCAGTCATATCCTCAAAAGTCACCTTCGCACTGCGCGGGGATAGCTGGTATGGCCAACAGATAGCCGCGAAGTGAAACACCCCAACAACACCACTTTTATCTCCCCCCAATCACTCCCGGCAACCTGTGGAGAATGGAAGGCAGGGTTATTACCCTTGAACACATCAAACGTTAATTATTTATGCTGGCACGAAAGTGCCAGCATACCTGATTATTTTCAGCGGGTATGTTTCAAAAAGCCCTGTGCCCGCCAAAGTTTGCAACAGCCAGTAAATGGCAGCGTTAAAACAATCCTATGCAGGCCCCTCAAAATGAAAATCATTTTTATTTGGTGAATTTCATGCAATGACTCTTCTCTTTAATCGGGTTTTATAAGATGACTCGAACCCCAAGAAAACCTGGTCTGGTTCACAGCCAGTCCGCAAAAGCGCGCAAGCAGGCCATCGAAAAACATGACTAAATATTCAATCCTTACTCACTATCCCGTGACCCTCCCCAAGCCCACTCAACGGGAATACTCGACTCTATGGTCAAAAACTGGCACATCCCCTCGAGAGAAACTTTCCTGGCGCAGCGGGGCCTTAGAACACTGTACAAAATGAATAAATAGTGGTTTTTAGATGAGCAAACGATTCATCAGAGCGGGTACTTACTCCCTCAGCTTGTTTTTACTTGGCTCAGCACCCCTGGCGATGGCAGCCACAAACTGTGATGTCAGCATGGTTGTTCAGAGCGAATGGGATAAGGGTTATATGGCCTCAGTGGTGGTGCGTAACACCGGCAAAGAGCCCATTAATGGCTGGACCGTTAACTGGCAGTGGCCTGGGGACCAGGAGATTGGCCATACCTGGAACGCTAAAGTCACCCAAAGCGGCAACGCCGCAAGCGCAGAAGGCAACGGTGACTTTGCCAATATTCCGGCCGGTGAGGCCCGCGCCTTCGGATTCAACATTACCTATTCCGGCGGCATGCAGGTTCCAAGCGAACTCAATGCAAGCTGCAATATCCCACAATCGCCCTCGCCAACACCTAGCGAGCCACCAAAAGCCAATAGCCCCTTATCAGCACTGGACAGCTACAACTACATTCTGGGCACCCAGACTATTAGTCCCAAATACCGCTTTACTGGCGAAGGCTCTCTGGTGGAGTCTGCCAAAGCGATACGCTCGATGGGCTCAAACCTCCTTAAGATCGCCCTTTCCACGGGGTTATATGATGAATTGAAGGGTGCAGGACTGGACTACCAATTCAAGCGGATGCTGGAAGAAGTCCCAGCTTACCGTGAAGTCTTGGAGATGGATTTTTCTCACTATATGTTCTGGGTTGAGGACTCTGGTTCCTGGATGGACAATAAAGGAATGTCACAAGAGGAAATTGTATGGCAGTACGATAAGATTTATGCGATGGCAGAATATCTGTTAACCCAATATAACGGCTCCGGTAAAACTTTTATGATCGGCCACTGGGAGGGAGACTGGAACCTTGTGCAAAAAGCCGATGGGACACGGGATGATAATCAGGAAAAACTCGATCCCTTGCGTATCCAGGGGCTAATCGACTGGCTCAATATTCGCCAAAAGGCCATCGATGATGCAAAAGCCAATATCCCCCACGCCAATATCCACTTGTATCACTATGTCGAAGTGAACCGGGTAGAGTCGGCGATGCAGGGTAAAGAGCGCATCACCAATGCTGTACTCCCGCATACTAATGTCGACCTGGTTTCCTATTCCGCCTACGACTTGACCACCCAGGAAAAACATTCAGATTTTGCCACCCTACATACAGAGTTAACCAAAGCATTAGATTTTATTGACGAAAAGCTTCCGCCTAAACCTGGGCTCCCCTTTGAAAAGCGCGTATTTATTGGCGAATACGGCTACGGCGAATCCTGGTTTAAAGACTGGGGGACCCGCTCGGGTGAAGCCCAGGACATGCTTTCACGCAATGTCATTAAAACCGCACTAGAGTGGGGAGCACCCTTTATTCTATACTGGCAAATGTATGGCAATGAGTACGATAGCTGGATTAACGAATTTGTCGGTTATTGGCTGATCGACAACGAGGGAAATAAAAAAGAGATTTATCACACCCACGAAAACTTCTTCAAAGATGCCAAGAGTTATCTCAGCGACTATCAAGCCAAACAGGGTACCCTGCCCTCCGAATCGGAATTTCGCGCTTATGCTCTGAAATGGTTTGAATCTTCAACAGGCAGCACTCCCGACACTAACCCGCCGACAAACCCTACCGTGCCTACACCGGTACCTCCCACAACGGATCCGATTGCTGATTCAAAGCCCACGCCGGTAACACCAATCCCTCAACCTCAAGCCACAGGAAAATGTACGGCTGAGTACGCCATTCAAAATGACTGGGGCAGTGGATTTATGGCTAACGTTGTGATTCGCAATACTGGTGACCAGCCCTTAGAGGCTTGGCAGGTTCAATGGCAGTGGCCCGGTGATCAAAAAGTAACGCATTCTTGGAATGCGGAAGTCACCGATCATGCAGGCTCTGTAACTGCCAGCGCCCAGGACACTATCCCACCGGGAGAGGCACGAGCTTTTGGATTCAACGGAGAATACCGCGGAGTCAATGCTAAACCTGACATTAACACCGCTTGCCAGACCAGTGGCACACCCCAAACCAGTACACCCGACACGAATACTCCGCCAACAGCCGGAACCCAGCCCAACAATCCAGGTAATCCAACCCAAGGCGGGGCTGATAAAATCAAGCTTTGGTTTATCGGCGACTCCATCACCTACGGTATGACAACCCTGCCCTATAACTCTATGGGCTTCCGCTCTCAAATCTGGCAACAAATTCGCAAGGCTGCAGATGGGCAGTCTAGTTTCCCATTGAGCAGTAGCGATACCAATCGGGTGATGACCTTTAGCTATAACGGCCAGCCCATAGAAAGCATTGGTACGATCAGTGGACCTACCGAACCCAATGGTGTAGAAAAAAAGACCGAAAATTACTGGCATTCCGGTATCCCAGGGGCCACGACAAGTGATATGCAGTGCTTCCTCAACCCTACCAGGCACCGGGTGCCAACGGGTTACAGTTTTACCAACTGCACAGAGTCCATTGCCAACTTTAATTCAGTTGTTACCGAATTGTGCCGCGAGAATGGCAATAGTTCCGGATGGCTAGGTAACCAAGCCTGCCAATTAAACCAAAACCTGTCAGCTTCTGATGCCATTATTGTGCCCATTCAATTGGGGACGAACGATATCACCTTCCTCAATATGAACGGCGCGACCCAGTGTAACGCAATACCAGAAGCCGGAAGTGCAACGGCCAAACGGCTTGATGAAGTAGTCGCCAGTATTGTGTCCACCGAAGATATACGGGACAACACGACCTTGGTGGGTAAGATATACAACCATCTCAATGCACAGGGAATACCTGATAGCAATATCGCCTTTATGATCTCCACCATACCTCGCAGGACCAACCTGGATGGCCAGGATCCCTCCAATCACTGTACCGACTATTACAATGCAAAAATTAAAAATACTCTTACCAGAATAGGGGCCAGCGAGAGGCTTTTTCTTACCGATCAGGGCAATATTGTACCCACTGGTGACGCTGTGCACCCGACAACACTCGGACATAGGATAATGGCCTGTAACCTGCTCTATGGTTACAACTATGGACATTCTGAAAGCTTTAACTGCCCAGTTCCCGCTTCCCCCCCTAATACAGGATTACTTCGGGCGCTTGCTGCAGTTTCAGCACATTAATACCAACATTCAAATGGTGATTCTAGCCTAGAAGCAAACTCAAATTACTGAGGACAATCCTTTGCGTCTATAAAGGCTCCATGAATTGGAGCAGTATCATAGATAATGTTCACAGACGAAAAACCACTAAGATCATCAGTTAAATCAAAAAGGTCCACTACATCAATTGTGGCCGGACCTTTATCCTCTACTGATCGGGTATAGCTCAGATAAATCGCAACTTGATTCGTACTCACCATACCCAAAAGAATATTCTTGAGAACTATCGTGCGGTTGCTGATTGACCGAAAGACATAGGAATAAAAGCTCCTCACGGAGCACTCACCAAATATGGGAGAGTTAACCGTAGCATTAGCAGCAAAAAGTAATACAAGTGCTTCCAGATCAGCCAGCTCCAAGGCATTAATATACTGATAGCAGAGCCGCTCAATATTTGCTAGGTCTTTCGGGTTGTACATTATCTTTCTTGTTTGGCAAGCGTCCGATCTACCATTTCACCGCAAAGACCGAGATAATTCTTTGGGTCGAGAAGCTTGTCTACTTCGTCATCACTAATCTTGGACGCCACCTCGGTATTTTCTTTAAGCAACTCAGCAAATGGACGCCCCGTTTCAATGGCCTCACTACAAATCCTGTATACAAGATCGTGGGCTTTTTCACGGCCAATTTTTGGGCCAAGTGCCATCATCACCGCTTCGGAAGAAACTAGGCCTCCTGTCAGCTTTAAATTACGCAACATATTTTCAGGGTGTACATTGAGACCACTCAAAGCAAACCTCGCCTGTGCCAGAGCAGCGGCCGAGAGGCAAAAAATTTCCGGAAGAACCACCCATTCAATCTCCCAGGTTCCCGTTGCCCGCTCATGATCTTCTTCCATTGCATTGAGTAAAGCTGCCACCTGCTGCCGTATAATCGGAACCATGCCACTGATGTACACAGAAGAAACCGGATTGTGTTTTTGCGGCATGGTACTGGAAGCACCTCGCCCTGCGGTAAAGGGTTCAGTGACCTCGCCAACCTCCGTTTGAGCCATTAGTTTGATATCCAGGGCAATCTTTCCCAAAGTACCTGTAATCAAACCCAACAGGCAGGCGACTTCCGTAATTCTGTCACGCATGGTATGCCAAGCGATAATAGGTGTGCCGAGTTTGAGCGCCTCCATAATGCCAGACTGTACCGCTAACCCCCGGTCACCCAGGGACGCCAGATTACCGGCTGCACCGCCAAATTCACCGACCAGCACACGTTTCTTGATTTCTTGCAGGCGCTGTTGATGTCGGTGGAAACCAGCCAACCATACAGCCGCCTTATAGCCAAAGGTGATTGGCACGGCCTGCTGAAGGTTACTGCGAGCTACCATTGGCGTATCCCGGTAATCCTTTGCCAAGTTCGCCAGGGCATCGACAATGGCGTCTACCTCTGTTTCCACTAACCCCAGGGCCGCGCGAATCTGCAGCACTGTTGCGGTATCGGTAATATCCTGGGTAGTGGTCCCCCAATGGCACCACTGCCCCGCTCCCCCGCTACAAAGCGCAACTAGCTGTTGAACAACCCCAAGAACCGGGTAGCCAATCAGCTCTGTTTGAGATTTCAACCGCGCAAAATCGATTTCCACAGCATGGCAGTGCCGACAAATTTCCTCGGCTGCCTCCTGAGGGATAATACTCAACTGTGCCTGAACCCTGGCCAGTGCAGCTTCCACATCCAGGTAGTACTGTATTCTCTGCCTGTCTGAGAAAATCTCACTCATGGCATTAGTGCTGAACATTTCACTAAAGACTACTGAGTCAATCAATGTTGCGGCCATTCTTCACCCCATAAACATCAGGCGATGCCAGCGACTTTACATATATCGTTAATAAGAATTCAGGGAAGCTCTCGAACTTAGTGAAAGGGACATGAACAAACTAATAACTGACTATGGTGAGCCTGCTAGATAAAGAATAGCACCCAGTCTGAGGCTGCTATATTGAATTAACCAACATATGTAAGGTCTTTGCCAAAGGAATAGAAATTTTCGGCACACTCCCCCTAATTGGAGCCCAGGCCGAACGCCAGATATCCCGTTATTGCCAATAGAAGTAATACTCCTATCAACCCTACGCGACCAGGCATTTCTGATGGTGAGGGTTGAATATCCCTCTCTTGCATATAAGAGTCGACTATCCCTTTAGCTTCTTTTAGATCAATCGCTCGAGACTCACGCAGCAATTTTATAGCCAGGATTGTTCTACCATCTTCGATCGCTTCAATCACATTTTTTTCCAAATCCATCATGCATCCATCGAAAGTTCCAGGAAGTATAATTCTGGCACATGAAACACAAAAATTCATGGTTTTGATCCTCTCCTACCCAAGGCTTACCTGAAGGAAGCGGCAGGACGATGACCTCCTCTAAACTGACCAGGTTTATATCTCTACTACGAGAATTGATCTATATCAATCACCATACAAAAACCAGACATAGGCACAACTTATGTTTTCAAAAAAAATCCACCAACAAAAAAATAACCTCATATTACTGAGCACATCAAGAGGAACAAATCCAAATAGAAGATAGGAATCAAAATTAAAATACCCACTAAGTATTAGTTCAACCTAACCTCATTCCACACATTCATCAAAACACAAGACACATCGACAAAGAGGTTATTGATTAAGAAAACTCGATCGGTATACTGAAATACCAAAACGATAACAATAGCTCACTCGCATACACCGGACGTATGTCAGAAAATTGAAAGCTTAATACATTAAACTTTTAGCTTTCTGGCGGCTTAATTAAACATGGAATTAAAGGCTTAAGATGAACGATCAAAGCAGGGCTTGGCTAGAGCAACTATCGCAAGAAGCACTTAAGCACAGAGCAATAAACCACCCTTACCTTGTACAATTCAGCAACGCATCACTTCCCGATTTCCGTTACGCCGTAGCCGATTTCGCTCAGCAATACAGCTTATACTCATCTCGTTTTGTCAATTTATTAACTGCGGTGATCTCCAAACTCACCGATCAGAAACATCGTAATATTCTGCTGGATAACCTGAGCGAAGAGTCCGGTTACTATGTCGAGAATGAACTTCAGGAATTACATTCCCATGGTATAGATCCGAGCTGGGTTCGAGGCATCCCGCACGCTGAACTATTCAACCGGTTTAAAGAAAAAGCCACCAGAGATATCGCAGAAATTCCAGTATCAGATGATGCTGCTATCTGGTATGACATGCTCTCAGCAGTGCTACTTTATGGCTCTACCGAAGAGGCTATAGGCGCTCTGGGCCTGGGCACAGAACACGTGGTGAGTTCAATCTACCCCTTCATTGAAAAGGGTCTAAAACAAATACCTGAAATCAGCCCCGAGGACTACTGCTTCTTCTCCGTTCACACCTTGATCGATGATCATCACGCAGAGAGCTTAAACCAGATCGCCTTGGATTTTGCCAACACCGAGGTGGGGAGAAAGCGCCTGTACTACGGCGTCTTGAAATCGTTAAACCTGAGAGCGGCCTTCTGGGATGGCCTGCTAGATCGAGCACACAAAAACAAAAAAAACAATTCGAATAATCATAAAGTATCAATCGACCAAAAAACAGGAGTGGCTCAGGATGAACCAACCTCTATCAACTGAGAAGATTTATAACGCACAAGCGAGTAACTGGTTACGATCAGAAAAAGTTTTGCTAAGTGATTTTACTGCGAGGCCCCGCGTACTTGAATCTCTGGGAAATATCGAAGGGCAAGATATTCTGGACTTTGGGTGCGGCGAGGGTTATGTGTCACGCATGCTCCTTGAAGCAGGGGTAAAATCGGTCTTTGGCGTAGATTCCTCAGCTGAAATGATTACCCAGGCACAAACAATGGCTTCAGAGCTAAAGTTGGCTAATGCTAACTATGCTGAAGGCAATGCGGTTACCTTTGACCAGTTTCCACAAACCAGCTTCGATAAAGCTATTGCGGTTTTCCTTTTCAATTATCTGACTATCGAAGAAATGACGCAGGTAATGACCAGAGTGCACGCCTTACTGGCACCAGGTGGTACCTTTGTCTTTACCGTACCCCACCCCTGCCTGCCATTCATGCGAGCAGAAACCCCGCCGTTCTACTTTGAACACGGCAAAAAAACCTATCTCGATGGTATCAACCAAACCTTCGAGGGTAAAATTTGGCGTAGAGACGGTATTCCCGTATCTGTTCGCTGTGTTCATAAAAATTTTTCACACTATTTTGAAGCCCTGGCAAAAGCGGGCTTTAATAGCCTGCCAGAAGTAAAAGAATTAGCTGTAACTGATGAACATCTGGCATTTGACCCTAAATTTTTTGGCCCACTAAAAGGCTATCCACTGCATGTGTTATTTAAGGTGAAGGCAAATGATTGATATGGCTCCAGCTGAGGTTGTTCGAGCACAAGCCTGGACAGCTGCAGAGATGACCACAAAATCCAACTGGAAGTTTAGCTGGCCAGCCCAGTGGCAGGCAGAAATAAAGGCCCTGCAAGAGTGGACCTTAAATCAAGAGGACCCCATTCAAGCCTTGCAGAAAGATTCAGTCTCCACCCCACAGTTCGATCAACTTGCCCAGCAGATCAAATACGAGGTGCAAGAAGGAAATGGGGTAACCTGGATCCAGGGTGTCGAAGGTTTTGATCAAAAAATCCTAAACCTATTATTTCTAAAGATCAGCTTGGCAATGGGGAAGACTATCGATACCTACGGTCGACTTTACGGAATATTGGACACAGGCAGAAGTTATAAAGACGAAGCGATACCAGTTTCTCAAACCAATGCTGCCACTGGAGTACATACAGATAGCTCACAGCGGGCGATACAACCCAATATTCTAGGCCTCTGCTGTATAACTCCAGCAATAGAAGGTGGTAAATCCAAAGTTGTATCGGCGGCTCAAGTGCACGAGAATCTTCGGGAAAATACCCCGCAAAAACTGGAACTACTCTACGACAACTATATTCGAGATCTTGTCACACCAGGAAGTGATAAAGCGACTCAAAATGTTCTTAACAATTACTTTCCAATTTTTAGCTACACCAATGGCAAACTTTCTATCCGTTATATGCGCTACTGGATAGAGAAAGGTCACCAACGAGTGGGCAACCCCCTAACGAAGGAGGCTCTCCAAGCACTAGACTTTCTCGATGGGGAACTCAACAATGAAGAAAACGTTGTTAGCTTTTATATGAATTCTGGCGACATGATTTTTATTGATAATACTAGAATCCTGCACGATCGCGATGAATTTATCGACACACCCGGGCAAAAACGAATATATACAAGGGTGTGGATAGATTAAGTGCTTACAGGCTCCTGGAGAATCTTTTCCTGGGGCCTGTCAATTAGGAGTATTAGTCTACTGGGTAGGTAATTATAAAGTCGGATCCGATTTAATCATTCTCACTAGCAACATAAGTATGAGGAAGCTGAATATATTCAAAAAACTTTCGCCCAAATCGGCCTCCAGTACTCTCTCTAACTCCAGGCCTGCCAAAAAGCAGCTCCCCTATATTCACTCCAACCCCAACATAGAGCTCTCTACGCAAAGGGTCGTCTCGTTCTTTTTCTTTCAAGGTGAAACCCCGAGCAAAGTAACCCCCATGTAACTCCAGATAATTAAGAGGATTTCTCCGTGATAAGCCAAAGCCACTTAACTTTAAGGCCAGTAGATATTTTTGCCCCGAGTAATCTGAGTGTGGCTTAAAGCCAGAGCGATTACCCGATGGAAGATATTCTAGACGAAAATCCAGCTTTTCCCTAAGCCCGGGGATATTCCGTCTTAGGTAAGAGATTCCTACCCCCGCAGTATTGGCAACAACGTCCTCCCAGGCAAATCCATGCTCCTTAGAGTAACCATCGCCCAACTCCACAAATAACATACTCAGCCAAGCTAGAGTGACTGCACTAGCCTCCGCCCCCACAGCATTATCAGCCTTGCAGTGTATGGCATCTGTAAAGAATTCACTGAGAAGATAGCTCCCATAGACATGACCTAGCTTATCCATACCACCATTGGCAGTATCATCCTCAAAGAAACCTTCACTAGTTGTACCAAAACTACTAGATCCCCAATCCCAATCCACTAAACCAATCGCTAAAGTGGAAACAGCTACCCCTGCAGCCTCAAATGGAATGGTAGAAAGGTGCTGCTTGAATTTAGACAGTTTAAAACCATGCTTTCTAGAATCAGCCACCGGGTACTGTTGTACACAACCAAATCTTTGTGATTCTTCGAAGGATATTGAATTACGGCCTACAGGGCTGGCCACCTCTTTAGCTAACACCTCAAAGCTCCACATAGCAAAAAGCATGACTAAAGAAATTCTCTGAGCTATTACACGATTCATCATTTCCATTTATTCCTTTAATAGGAAAATCCGACTTCAACTTTTATCACATTCAAGGGTAAGTGTTGTATGACAAAGAAAACTATCTTAGCAATAAAGCCAAACTTGATAGTTCAACCATCCTTGTTATCTCTATACATACCAATCATTAAGATAGGAATAAATATAAACAAGGTTCAGAAACAGACCTGAAAGATATTATTGCGCCACAAAAGTGAGCTGGATAGAAATTATACTTCTACATGGACATATTGAATCAACTGGCATTATTACTGGAATAACTCACTTTAAGACAATGCAATTGCCTATAAACACCGCAACATGAGGATAAAGCAATTATAAAAGTAATATAATTTATTTAATATGAATAATCGACCAACCGCCAAACATTGTCACTATAAGTTAAGAAATAGCAAGGATCAACCCCCCAAAGTTAAATCATAAAATTTACTGGCTATCAATACTTGAAAGTGCATTCCAAAAATTACTCTCATAGACTTGAATAAGCCTTACGCGAGTTTCAATGTCCGACTCACGCACTCCTGCGGCTAAGCCTTGCGACACTATAGCTATAGCCTGCTCTCTAAAATCAGAAGGTAAAGTACTAAAATTGATTAAGAACTCCAGCTGACTGTCAGACAACCCCTTATACTGTTTAAGTGCTTTTGCCATACGGCCAACATTTTTACCAAAACTTTGAAAGTTGATTAAAAGAGCTGCCGCAATCTCTGCAGGTTGTGCATAATTTGCCAGCCATGCTGTATAAGCTGGATACGCCTGCGCTCCAGCTAGCGGACGATACTTAGTAATTTGACTTTCCGAGATATTAAGCGCCTGAATTAGAACCGGTAATTGCTCACTGGCTGACACCTCATTAACGATTAAACGATAAAAGAATTTTTTGATCACCTTACTTGAAGAACCACCGAATCGATGTAAGGAGAGCGCATTATTGCGAAGGTCAGATTGAATAATCAGACGCTGTTCCAGTGCAAAAGCGTTTACAACTGACATTGACAACTCATTCTTCTCTAGCTTCTGGAGAATGACAGGAACTTCATTACTAAGATATTTCTTTTCAAGCCTCTGAATTAACTCTTCGGCCTTATTTTGTTCCTCCTTAACAGCCCCAGCTACAGAATTCGCTATCGCTATTACAAAGAAAGTCACAATAACCACCATCCTGGAAAAACATCCTAAAGTCACCATATGGCAGCCCCGCAATTAAAACATTAAGTGTAGCACCCTTTAAGAGTCTTGATTAAACCACCTAAAGAAATCTCAATAGATAATGTAGATAAATTACTAGCAGAGGCGATGTTATTTATTTGAAATTAACAAGAGGTATAAATCGCCACCAGCAAGGTGAAACTGCTTTCATTAAAAAAAATAAATTTGCCTTACACAAAAAACTCGCAAAACTGTTGTGGTCTAATCCTTCCGGACACTTCGCTAAGATGGTAAAACCAGCAAGCGAGGTAAAGTATGACAACAAAAGGTACGCGCCGGCAATTCAAACCGGAGTTCAAGAAAGACGCCGTAGCCCTTGTCTCTGAGCAAGCGTATTCGATTTCTAAGGCCGCAGAGGCTGTAGGAACCGCTGCCAGCAACCTGCGACGCTGGATAAAAGAGCTGAAGCAGGAAGAGAGTGGAGTAAGGCTGGATACCGGCGAGCGCGCAGAATTGGATCGGTTACAACACGAAAACAAGCCGTTGCGGATGGAGAAAGAAATCCTAAAAAAGGCCAGTGCATTCTTTGCGAAAGTAATGAAATAAAGTAAAACTTTATTAAGAAGCAACAGGGCCGCTTTCCAGTTAGGAGGCTCCGCCGAGTAATGCAGGTAAGTATTACTATTGGTGCCACCACAGTAATGGCTTGCTTGATACTCAAAAATGGCAACTATGCTATCGCTTGAAGGTCTTATTTGCAGAATCTCGACAGAGCCATGAAAGTCGTCGGTTAATGAAACCTCTACGTAAGGGAGGCATTGCGATCGGGCGCCATCGAGTCCGTAAGTTAATGGAAAAGCTCGGTTTGACGGTAAAATGCAAGAAGCGATTTACACTGACGATAGATAGTAACCACCAACTGTCGGATGCAGAGAATTTTCTGAAAGGGGTTTCGCACCGTGTACTAAAAATCAAGTTTGGACTTTGCAGGCCTGGCTGTACTTAGCAGTACTGATTGATCTCCATTCACGCCGGATTTTTGGTTGGCGCTTAGATCGTCAAATGGAAACAGCTTTGGTAAGTCACACATTGATGATAGCTGTCAATTTTCGCACGACCCCCAAAGGTCTTCTATATCACTCTGCTCGAGGTAGTCAGCATGCCACCAAACGCTATTGAAGCAGCAGCGAATGGTGTACTCAATGAGCCACAAGGGAAACTATTGGGACAACGTACCGACTGAACGTTTTTTAACGGTCTCAAGCGGTGGAGGTGCTCTAGTGATATTTGTAAAAAATGGAGAGACCTGCTCTATCGGTTACAGGATTAGCAAAGATTGTCTAGGTTTTTCGCGAATATGAGTATGCATATCACGGCATACCCACAGCCTTCTCAAACTTAGGTGGGCACTTCTAACCTTTGGAATGGGACCATAATTTATGCTTACTGCCATCTCTATTCTGTAGAGTAAGAAAGTTAAAACTAGCTGGGTCCCGAAAATGATAACCTGTTAACACTCCTTTGCCCCCCTATCTGAACGACTCTGCGAATCTTAAGAACTGTATGTATTAATCCCGGATTTTCAGGCGCCTATAACTATTATTATTTTACCAAGACCGGTTAGCTGATTCCGACATCGGCTACCGTGAAACTATAACAACCTAAAAGCACCATGAGCGTAATATTCCAAAATCACTCAAGTTGCGTGTACTAATTGCTAAAAATATAGGAAGCGTGATGATTTAAAGCACGCAAATACTTATATCTATGGCTTGCCCATGAAAAATTTTGGAAATCTAATTTATCCAGTCCCTCTACACACTGGACCTTTTTAAACATAGCTTCGAGCCTTACAACCGCATCCCCTACTCCCAAATAACGCAGCTTCTCGGGATAAAACTCTGGATAGCACTGCTCATCTGGCACCAATGGCGTACAGCCCGCTACTGCGGCCTCCATGACGGCCAGCCCTTGGAACTCGTGGTAGGCGGTAGAGAGAAACACATGGCTATTGCGTAAAGTTTGCCGATAGAGTTGTTCGCTTTCCACATAGCCTACTACCAGGAGGTTTTGGCTGAACTCCTGTTTAATCCGTTCAAATTCTTCTGGGCTGTTGCGAAAGGACTGGCCCATCAGATTAAGTAAAAATTTTACTTTATTCTCCTTTAGGCCCTCTAGGATTTTTAGTAAGCGGTCGGCTCCTTTGTCATATTCCCAGCGGGCGGCCCAGCTGATAATCAGGATATCTTCTGTGACCTCCCCTTGGTAACCCTGTGGCCAGCGATGATTCCAGGTAAAATCAACCTCGAGAAACTCCTTAATAAAAAGTGCGTCCTCTAAAGGCACAGGTAACACTTGGGATTTTCTTTCAATTTCCTCGCAAACTCCAGCAGGCACGCAGTCTGGAAAACGCTTTAATAACTTGGCCGCCCCTTCGAGTAAAGTGCGGCGGTTATATTCCGAGTTAAATAGCAGTAAGTCACCAGCCAGTGCGGTATAAATATTCAGCAATTGCGGCTCTAAGGACCGAAACGCATCTGAACTGCTTGGATAGGCAAACTGGTTCTCGTGGAAATACACCGCGGTAGGCACCCCCACGATCTCTGGCGCTAAGCCACGCAAGGCGCTGAGATCGGTCATAGAGGTAGCGATAATCAGATCCCATGTCTGCCTTAACGTCTGTGCATTCTCGCCCCTAGCCCAGGTGAGACTGTTGCTGCGAATTCGCCAGCTGAAATAGCGCGGTGGCAGTGTAAGAACTGTCCACTGCCATTCGGGAAATGCGGCAACTAAACCCTTACGCCAGCGCTTATGGCTATCTGCGTCGTAGGCGGAGAGTAAAAGAACTTTCATGGGAAATTAAAACAACAAAATTTGGAGATGCAGGGCTGAAACAAAATATCCAGCCTAGCTAGAGGCCTTCAGGCGGAGAGTATCAGTCGAAAGTACGCACATTCATAAGGCGTGCAAATAGACTGGAGGTGTCCCAGCGGGAACCGCCGATCGCTTGTACCTCGCTGTAGAACTGATCCACTAACGCCGTCACTGGTAACAGGGCTCCGTTATGTTGAGCTTCCTGCAGGACAATAGCCAAATCTTTACGCATCCAATCCACAGCGAAACCGTGGTCATACTCGCCCGCCAACATGGTTTTGGAGCGGTTCTCCATCTGCCAGCTCTGTGCAGCGCCTTTGGAGATAACATCGACTACCTGCTCGCCATCCAGCCCTGCCGCCTTGGCAAAATGCAGCCCCTCCGCTAATCCTTGGACCACCCCGGCGATACAAATCTGATTAACCATTTTACATAGCTGACCGCTGCCCACCGGCCCCAATAGAGTTACTGCCCTGGCAAAAGAATCAATCAATGGCTGAACACGCTGGAAATCCGCTTCCTCACCGCCAACCATCACCGTGAGCACGCCATTTTCGGCACCGGCCTGACCGCCGGATACCGGGGCGTCGAGAAAGCCGATGCCTTTCTCATTGGCAATCTCTGCCAATTCACGGGCGACATCTGCCGAGGCGGTAGTGTGATCCACAAACAATGCACCCTCTTCCATAGTCGCGAAGGCACCCTGCTCTCCGGTAACCACCTGGCGTAGGTCATTGTCGTTACCTACACAAGCAAACACCACTTCGGCACCTTTTGCGGTCTCAGCGGGTGTTGCAAAGCACTCCCCCTCATATTCGACGAGCCACTTTTCTGCTCGACTGGCTGTGCGGTTATACACTCGCATCTTGTGACCAGCCTTTGCCAGATAACCCGCCATGGGGTACCCCATTACACCCAGGCCAATAAACGCTACCGTTGTCATATTCATTACCCCCATATTATCCAAATAAGTGCCGCCCCCAGAATCAGGCGGTAAATAGCAAAAGGTGCCATGCCGATACGGCTAATAAACTGCAGGAAAAAGTGAATGCATAGATAAGCACTAATAAAAGAAAGCACCGTTCCCAATAGAATATCGCCCCAAGGCACACTCTCCAGAGCGAGCAAATCGTATGTCAGTAACATAGATGGCAACGCGATTGCCGGTATCGATAACAAGAAGGAAAAACGTGCGGCGGCTTCGCGTTTCATTCCAAGCATCAGTCCCGCAGTCATGGTGATACCGGAGCGGGAAGTGCCGGGAATAAGAGCCAATACCTGCGCGCAACCGATGATCAGGGCCTTTTTCCAGTTGAGCTGGGCCAGGTTCTGCCGCCGTGCCCCACGCACATCGGCCCACCAAAGTAACAGACCAAAGCCTATTGTAGTGGCTGCTATAACCGCCGCTGTGCGTAAATGGGTTTCTATATAGCCTTTGAAGATCAATCCAACCAGACCAACGGGGATGGTTGCCAACACGATCAGCCAGGCCAACCTACCCTCGTCAGTAAACTGCCTGGACTTCAGCCCCCCAAGGCCATCACGCAATAACAACCCAATATCCTTGCGAAAATATAGGACTACCGCAATCAGCGAGCCAAAATGCACGGCCACATCGAAGGCGAGCCCCTGATCCTGCCAGCCGAATACTTCAGCGGGCAAAATCAGGTGTGCCGAGCTGGAGATGGGAAGAAATTCAGTAAGACCCTGAATCAGAGCCAATACAACAATCTGAAAAATTTCCATGAATTACCGGGATCGAATTTTTTGTCGTTTTTGCCAAGTAACTTCATTGCGAAGATAGACGGGCTCCAATTCCTCGGCGGAAAGCGTCTTAGCTGCCTGCCATAGGGGAACAGCCAGCTCGGCAATATCCCGTGCGTGAATAAGGGCATCCAGATCACGCTCCTTTGCCTTGGCCGCAGCTAGCGCTTCGTAGTGCCAACCAGGACCAGCGCCGTAAAAGGAAGCGGCCAATCCATCGGTTTCCAGAGACAACAAAACCTGCTCCGGGTTCTGAACAGCTTCAGGGCACAGGCTGTCATTGGGCGACTGGGTATCGTATATACCCCAGTACACCTGCTGCATGCGGGCATCGAGCATCGTCACAATAGGAGATTCGCCCCATTCCGGGTGTGTTCGCCTCGCTCCTAAAGCCAAGGCTGCAAGACTGGATACCGGTACTACTGGTTTATCCACGGAAAAAGCCAGCCCCTGCACGCAACTGATTGCGATTCGTAGCCCGGTGAACGAGCCGGGACCTCGACTTACGGCAAAGGCATCCAAGCCAGGCAGGGTTAATTCAGCTTCTGCCAATACTTCGTCCACCATCGGTAACAAGCGGCGAGTATGGTCTCGCTCTGCCTGTACGAAGCGCTCGGTAATCTGGCCGTTACTATAAAGTGCCACAGAGCAGGCACCAGACGTGGTATCCAGGGCAAGAATCTTCACAACTGTCTCAAACCGGGTAATCGAGGGAGGTGAATTGTGGCATGGTCACAAAGGCTAGTCATGTAGATTCATACGATGCGGAAAGAGAAAACCCCGGCATAAGCCAGGGTTGACGGGAAGCCAGCCATACTCTAGTGGCTAACAGCGGACTTGGTATTTATGGAACTAGGCTGCACTCTTCGGCGGGCGACCACGCCGACCTGTACCCGCTTTAGGCGGGCGGCCACGACGTGCGGGAGACTTTTTAGCTGCTGTCGTTGCGGTGGTGGACTTCTTAGGACGGCCCACCCTTTTAGCCTTCGCAGGCTTGGCTGCAGTAGTGGCCTTTTTAGGGCGCCCGACACGCTTAGCGGCTTTAGTTTCAGTGGCAGCCTTTTTAGGGCGGCCCATTTTTTTGGCGGAAGGAGACTTTTTAGTCGTGGCTTTCTTCGCCTTTTGTACCTCTGCTTTTAACTTAGCCGCGGCTTTTTTCTCCAGCTCCTTCGCTTTTGCCACAGCTTTCTTCGCTGCGGCTTTTACCTTGGCCTCAGCTTTCTTCTCTGCGGCCTTGATCTTCTTAGCGTGAGCCTTTTCCCGGGTCTTCACCCAGCGCGCCTCAAAGGCTTTGAGGGCTGCAGCCAGCTCTTTATCGGCCTTAGCGGAAAGGCTATCAGAAAGGGCGCTAACCTTCTCTTTAGCCGATTCTTCAGCGAGACGAACGGCATCCATGGTCTTGGCCTTAACGAGTTCCACTTTGGCCATCGCCAGCTTGGCGCGCAATTCCTTTGCCTTGCTATTGGCATTAGTCAAAGAAGTCTTTGCCGCTGCCGTGCTACTTTTTTGTACCCGCGCCTTTGCTTTTGCCACACGATCCATTTGTGCATCCAGCGACTTGCTCGCTGCATCCACTGCTTTCTGTGCTTTATCGACTATTGGCGACGCTTTGGTCGAACCAGTTGTCTTTTTAGCACGTGTACTCTTTTTTACTACTCTTGCCATCCCTTGTCTCCTCACTAAAAAGAAGAAGTACTTCCAAAAGTGTGCCGGCAGCATTGCCTGTTAGCGATCGAATAAAACCACGATGGGTTATTTTATTACTTATACAGAGCGACGCACCGCCTATTTCGATACAACTTTATCAAAGTTAATAAAAATACAGGGCATTGCAAGTAAAAAAGCGAAAAATGAGAAATTTTTCAGCAAAAAAGTATCTTTTTCTTATCAAATTGCCTTTTACGGTGACCAAATTGGTAAAAGCTTGAAATTATTTTGCTCCAGGCAACTTATCTTCAATAATCGCGGCAAGTGCTTGAATATGGTCTGCACGTAAATTTAACGCGGGAATATAATGGTATTCACTGCCGCCGGCATCGATAAAATTAGCGCGATTCTCCACCGAAATTTCTTCTAGTGTCTCCAAACAGTCCGCCGAAAAAGCCGGGCAGATTACATCGACACTCTTAATTCCGCTTTTTCCCCACTCGATTAGTGTTTTATCCGTATAAGGCTGCAACCACTCCGCTTTACCAAAGCGTGACTGGAAAGTAACTTGCCAGCGATCCTGAGTAATTTGCAATTCTTCAGCGAGCAGCCTCGCCGTTTCCTGGCAGTGGCGATAATAGGGGTCTCCCTTATCAACATTCGCTTTGGGAATACCGTGGAATGACAACATGAGTTTTTCGGCCTGGCCGCACTTCTGCCAATGCTCTCTAACGGAATTGGCTAGAGATTTAATATAAAGCGGTGAATGGTAATACTCCCTAATCAGGGTAATATCCGGAATATCACGACTTTTTCGAAAAATCTGCGCCACTTGATCGTAAATGGCAGCCGTCGTCGTAGCGGAGTACTGGGGATACAAGGGTAAAACGATAAAGGATTCATAGCCTTTCTTTCGCAAACCATCAATAACCTTGTCAAGGCGCGGCTCGCCATAAGTCATCGCAAATTCTACAGCAAGGTCCCGCCCTTTATCGTTCAGATGCTTTTGTAACAACTCAGCCTGGCGACGCGTATAGTAGAGAAGTGGAGAACCTTCAACCTGCGCACCGTCTGCACTGCAATTCCATATTTCTGCATAAGCCGGAGCAATGCGCTTCGGGCGAAAAGGCAATATGAAGCCATTTAAGATGGCGAGCCACAGCGGCCGGGGTATTTCCACCACGCGGGGATCGGAGAGGAAATCCCGCAGGAATTCTCTCACCGCAGGTGCCGTGGGCTGTGCCGGGGTACCCAGATTCATCAAAACTATCGCTGTGGACATACAAAGACCCGTCTGAAATACAATTTTGCCAGGAAAAACCTGCCGGCAATCTTAATGATTGACCAATCAACTACAAGGGATAGCGCTCCCTGAAACTGCGCAAAGGGGTCCCCGGCAATTCGGCAAGATACAAAAAAGCCCCCAAGTGGGGGCTTTATAAAAAAGTGCGATTGCAGCAATCAGCTGAGTGCCTCGATGACCTTTTCGCGGATATCATCCATGCTGCCAACACCCATCACTTTACTGTATTTGGGGGCCGCTTCAGGGGAGCGCGCTTCCAGCTCTCGGTAAAAGCCAACCAACGGCGCTGTTTGCTCGTGATAAACCGCCAGGCGCTTGCGCACAGTCTCTTCAGTATCGTCGCTACGCTGTACCAATGCCTCGCCAGTCACATCGTCCACACCTTCGCTTTTGGGTGGGTTGTACTCGGTGTGGTACACACGGCCAGAGCCTTCGTGTACGCGTCGCCCGGAAAGGCGTTTAACGATTTCCTCATCATCCACTGCAATTTCCAGCACGTGATCGATGTGGACATCCGCATCCAGCAGGGCTTGTGCCTGGGGAATAGTGCGCGGGAATCCATCGAACAGGAATCCATTGGCACAGTCCGCCTGGGTAATGCGCTCCTTCACCAGGGCAATAATCAAGTCATCGGAAACCAGCTTGCCGGCCTCCATGATGTCTTTCGCCTGCAGGCCGAGAGGGGTGCCCGCTTTCACCGCTGCGCGAAGCATATCGCCGGTGGAGATCTGCGGAATGCCGAACTTCTCTGTTATGAATTGTGCCTGAGTGCCCTTGCCGGCTCCCGGCGCCCCCAAGAGAATAATTCGCATGTTCAGTTAGCCTCCAAAACTGTCGACGCATCAATAGCCGCCGCGCCAAAAGAGCGCTACCTTACACGCACACCCCAAATTGGGCAAGATTGTGGCCGTTATGTACCCATTCCCGCAGGGTAAGCGACCCTTTTACCTCGATCACTCATTGCCGGAGCGCGGTTTCTCACTCGCTTTTGCCCGCTCCCAAAGCCCATCTAACTCCTCCAAACTCGCATCTGCAGGCACACGCCCATCGGCCCGGAGTGCCGTTTCCACAGCGCCAAAACGACGCACGAACTTACGATTGCACTGACGTAGTGCCGTCTCTGGGTCAATTTTGAGATGTCGGGCAGCATTGACACAAGAAAACAGTAAATCGCCGAGCTCCTCACCGGCATGCTCGCGATCTCCGGCTTCGATGGCCTCCCGCAGCTCCGCTACTTCTTCTTCAATTTTATCCAGTACGCCATGGATATCCGGCCAGTCGAATCCCACTTGAGAGGCCCGTTTCTGTAATTTGGCCGCGCGTGTCAATCCCGGCAGCCCCGCAGTGACGCCAGCCAGAATGCCGACTTCCCCCTTTTTACTGCGCTCCTCCGCCTTGATCGCCTCCCAATTCCGCTTTACCTGAGCCTCATCCACTGCAGCGGTATCATTCTCGCCATAGAGGTCTCCACTGGGAAATACATGGGGATGGCGGCGCACCAATTTACGCACCAGGGTGTCCACAATACGGGAAAAATCGAAATGGCCCTGCTCGCGCCCGAGCTGGGAGTAAAAAATCACCTGGAACAATAAGTCCCCAAGCTCTTCATGCAGGTGTTCGTAATCCTCAATCTCAATCGCTTCCGCAACTTCGTAGGCCTCCTCTATCGTGGAGGGCACAATCGTGGCATATGTCTGTTTTAAGTCCCAGGGGCAACCTCCATCCGGGTTGCGCAACTGGGCCATCAGGTGGAGCAGGTCCTCCACCGTGTACTGATTTTGCAATTATCCCCCTCAGCGCAGCATGCGCCGCTTCGCCGATGCCACATTAGGCAGGCGGTTAATGCGGTGCAATACATAACTCAATTCTTCAAAATTGTGGATCTCAGCGGTAAGCACCATTTCAACCGTATGCTTATGCTTATTGGTATTGGTTTGCATCGCCGTAATATTGATTTTCTGGCTGTCGAGCATGGCAGTGACATCGCGCAGTAGTCCGAGGCGATCATAAGCCTCGATGACGATTTCCACTGCATAGAGCTCCCTCGGCTTTGCCGCCCAGTTAACCTCCAGTACCCGCTCGGATTCCTCCGTCTGCATGCGCAGCATATTCGCGCAATCCTTGCGGTGTATCGACACACCGCGGCCAAGAGTGATGTAGCCCATAATTTCATCACCAGGTACGGGATTACAGCAACCGGCAATATGCGTCAGTAAATTGCCAACGCCTTCAATATAAACATCCGCCTTGCCCGCCCCGGAGGCCACCGGAGCGGTGAGTGAGGGCACTCGCTCGACATTATCGACCTTGATCATGCGCTGGGCGGTATTCAATACCTGCCCCACACCGATATCTCCAGCCCCCACTGCCGCATAGAGGTCATCCAGCGAGTGCATGTTCAGCTTGGCTGCAAGCTTTTCAAAATCAAAATCACTGAGGGCCAGTTGCTTGAATTCGCCGTCGAGGATACTGCGGCCATCCGCAATATTTTGGTCACGTGCCTGCTGCTTGAACCAGTGGATAATTTTGGCCCGCGCCCGCGAAGTGGTGATATACCCCATACCCGATGACAGCCAATCGCGGCTGGGCGCTTCACGCTTTCCGGTAAGAATCTCCACCTGGTTGGCGGTTTCAAGTTCGTGATTGAGCGGCACAATGCGTCCATCCACCTTAGCTCCGCGGCAGCGGTGACCGATCTCAGTGTGAATTTTGTAGGCAAAATCCAGAGGCGTCGCGCCGCGAGGCAGATCGACCACGTGCCCATCGGGGGTGAACACATAGATACGCGAGTCCCCCTCCCCGGCCTGCAGGTCATCCTGCAAGGGGTTCCCCCCCACCTCTTCATGCCAATCAAGCACTTGGCGCAACCAGGAAATTTTTTGCTCGTAGCTATCCTGGCTCTCTGTTTTCAAATCGGTGCCTTTATAGCGCCAATGTGCACAAACCCCGTACTCGGCCTCTTCATGCATGGCAAAAGTACGAATCTGCACTTCCAACACTTTGCGCTCTGGGCCGATCACCGCCGTATGTAGGGAGCGATAGCCATTTTCCTTTGGGGAGGCAATATAATCATCAAACTCATTGGGAATGTTGCGCCATAGGTTGTGCACTATCCCCAGCACCGCATAGCAATCCCGTACCGTAGGCACGAGAATACGCACGGCACGTATATCGTAAACTTGGGAAAAACCGATATTTTTGCGGCGCATTTTACGCCAGATACTGTAGATATGCTTCGCGCGGCCGTAGACATCACCTTCAATGTCCGCCCGCGCCAGCTCTGAGCGCAGAAGTTCTAAGACCTCATCGATATATTTCTGTCGGGCCAGCCGTTTTTCATCCAGCAGACGTGCGATCTGCATGTAATCCTCGGGCTCCAAATAGCGGAAAGACAGATCCTCCAGCTCCCATTTGATGTGCCCGATACCGAGCCTGTGGGCCAGTGGCGCATAGACGTCGGCCACTTCGCGGGCCACGCGCTGACGCTTTGCCGGCTCAGCATTTTTTGCCGCGCGAATGGCGCAGGTGCGCTCGGCGAGCTTAATCAGGGCAACTCGGACATCGTCAACCAGTGCCACCAACATACGGCGAATATTTTCCGAGTGCTCCTCGACCGCCCCACCTTTACCACCTTCGCCTGTATCCGCACTGCGACTGCGGATCGCCGCCATGCGCAAGACACCGCGAATCAGTTTGGCCACGACAGGGCCAAACTCCTCTTCCACCTTTTTTATCGCCAGGCGCTTTTCCCGAACCGCCCGGTAGAGTACCGCGGCCACCAGGGCTTCGGAGTCAATTTGTAGATCCGCCAGTATCTCCGCCATTTCCAGGCCCGAGGCAAAACTGCTGGCACCTTCCGCCCAAATATTTTCTGCATCGATCGCTCGCTGTTCGGCCTCAGCACTGACTTCTGCGGCGCGACGCAGGATCACTATAGCGGCACCATCCAGCCCAGCCAATTTCTGTACATGGCGCAACCACGATTCCAAATCGTGCTCGCTCTCACCTCCAAAGGAATGATGTTTTCTGACTTGAACCATGTTTTACCGAACCGAAACAGGAATTTGTAAACGCATTGGCACCCATTGCCAGCCAGTAAAACTGCAATACCAGCCAAATGCAGTGCGCACTCCATTTAAGGGGCGTTTCTATCATAGGTTTGGGCACACTAAAGTCCACGATTTTCTTTATGTTTTTCAATAAGCTGCGCGAAATTCAGCGATAACCTACCCCACTGCGGACAAAACTTTTCACCGGGAGCCGCAAACTACGACACCATAACGAACCAGGCCAAATAATTTGAAAAAACGTTGCGGGCAAGGACAACTCGACCAAAGGAGGGATTTGCAAGCCGAAAAGAATTTGCTTAGCTTCCAATGACTTTTCCATCGCCTGAAAGGTCGGCAATTGCACGTCATGTATTCAACTCTAGTTTTGATCAAATCAGCAAAAATAAGAGTTAATTTTCGGCATCTAAAAAATACTACCAGCCTATAAAACGCGATCAAATCTTCGTGCCGGCACACACCATTCGTGGACAAAATCGAGGCAAAAAATTCTTTTGCAATAATAAGAATAAAGTACCGCTAGAAATTCCATGGTACCTCTACTCTCAGGGAGAAAATGATCGCAAGGCAAAGAGCCTTTAAATAAACCCTAGAAAAAAGATTTTGAAATATGCTTTAAAGAAAAATAACTGGGAAAATAGCGGCCTTTTAACCTAAGAGCAACAACCAACATCAAGGTTCACCAGCACCCGATTTAACACAGAGGCGCAACAGAAATACTGCACGCCCCGTAAAGCCTCACGAATTGAACAACCCAGATGATAAGTAACGATCCCCCCGATCGCAGATGATGGCCACAATCGTAGCATTCTCCACTTGGCTTGAGAGGCGCAGAGCACCGGCAACAGCCCCTCCAGAGGAAACACCACAAAAAATACCCTCCTCCCGCGCTAGTCTACGTGTCATTTCTTCGGCTTCACGCTGATCCATATCAATGACCAGGTCCACCTCCTCGGGGACAAAAATTTTCGGTAGGTAAGCCTCGGGCCAACGACGGATACCGGGGATACTGGAACCGTCCGTAGGCTGTAAGCCCACGACCTGAATAGCGGGATTCTGCTCTTTTAAAAAGCGGCCACAGCCCATAATGGTGCCGGTTGTACCCATGGAGGAAACAAAGTGTGTCACTTGTCCATCGGTCTGCTGCCAGATCTCAGGGCCTGTGCCCTCATAGTGGGCCAGGGGGTTGTCGGTATTGGCAAATTGATTGAGCACCAAACCCTTGCCCTCGGCTTGCATTTTCAGGGCCAAGTCTCGGGCCCCCTCCATACCTTCCTCTGCGCTGACCAGAATTAACTCAGCACCGTAAGCAGTCATAGAGGCCTTGCGCTCCGCAGTCGCACTGTCCGGCATAATCAGGATCATTCGATAACCCTTAATAGCCGCCGCCATTGCCAGTGCAATACCGGTATTGCCACTGGTCGCCTCTATTAAAGTATCCCCAGATTTGATCTGCCCCTTACCTTCGGCATGGTTAATCATTGAGAGCGCCGGACGGTCTTTTACTGAACCGGCCGGATTATTGCCTTCCAACTTAAGCAAAATCGTATTGCTGGTATCACCGGGCAGGCGCTGCAGCTTAATCAGGGGGGTATTGCCTACGCAGTCAGCAATCGTGGGGTAATCCATAATGCATTGATCCAGACATGTATAGCGGCCGCACAGTGTACCCGAAGCTTACCCCCAGTCTAAATAACGACTCCTTAGGTGGACTGTATAGTCGAGTTATTACGCTCACCCATAACAGAAAAACATTGCCCTCTATAGCGGGGATAAGAGTGCGCCTCTACTTACATACAGGTAAAATGGGGAAAAAATAATCGACAAGGCCCTCTACACGCCATGGCCCCAAACAATACCGACACCTCCATACCGGCGCCTTCTGAGCTGCGCTCGCTGCGTTCAACCATGTTTCGCTTCACGGTAGCTCCAGCGCTGATCCTGGCTATGACCCTGGCCCTGGTCTTCACACTCCAACAAATGCACGACCGCCGTCAACTACTACTAAGCCACGGACGCGCGAGCGCAGAACAGCTGGCCGAACTGATCGAGATGAGCGGTGGGCACCCCTCTGAGCTGCGCATGGAGTGGCTGCGTAAAAGTCTGCTAGCTCTGATGCTGGAAAAGGATATGGTCCGTTCGGTACATATCTATTCCACAGAAGCCAGTGCGAAGCGTCCGCTTGATATAGCCACCGGCTTGGGACTACTGGCCAGTGTTGGTCCACGGCCACGCACTCCCATCACCAGCGATCAGCTCAATAAACGCGAAGCCTTTATTTTTGAAGATGACGAAACCCTGCAGGTTTTACAGCCATTAAAGGGTGATATCACCACCTGCTGGATCAGTATCGAGCTGCACCGACCCTACTTTCTCGTGGGCACCTATCAGGTATTACTCGTTGGCCTTGTAGGCCTGATTATTTGTACCCTGGCGGCCCTGGCCTGGTCGGTGATCTTGTCTGAGCGCTTTGCTCACAGTCTGGTGCGCATGGGGCAGGTTCTGCAGGCTATAGGCCGCGGTGAGTTCGATCGCCGCACTCACGAAATAGAAAACCGCGAGCTCGCACAACTGGCCAGCCAGATCAATGAAATGGGGGAGAGTCTCGGCAACTATCAGCGGGACTATAAATCAAACATACTACAGAGCATGGACGATCTACGGCAGTCCCTCGACAGTATGGAAGAACAGAATATTGAGCTGGATCTGGCCCGCAAAAGAGCCCAGGAGGCGAGCCGTATCAAGTCGACGTTTCTGGCCAATACCAGCCATGAAATTCGCACCCCCCTCAACGGCATTATTGGCTTTACCAACCTACTACTCAAAACTGAAATTGATGAGTTACAGCAGGATTACCTGCAAACCATCCTGCGCTCCTCGGAAAGTCTCCTCACCACCATTAACGATATCCTGGATTTTTCCCGTATCGAATCCGGCAACCTGGTACTCGATCATATTCCCATGGACCTGGGGCAGTTACTGGAGGAGACCCTGCAGATACTCGCTCCCTATGCCTACGAACATCACCTGGAGCTGGTACCGCTTATCGACCCGCAGTTACCGGCCACATTGGTAGGCGACCCCCTGCGCACCAAGCAAATCTTTACCAACCTCCTCGGCAATGCCGTGCGCAGTTCGGAGAACGGCAATATCCCTGTACGCCTGACGGTGCAAAGCAACAAGGATTCTGAGTTGGTATTGCGTATCGGCGTGACCGATCTCGGAAACCGTATTGATGACCCCGGCCGCCGTGAGCTGGAACAAATCCTCAACGCCAAAACACCGCAACACTCGCAGCAAATCAGCGCCAACGGCCTCGGCATGTCCATCGCCCGCAGCTTGGTTGAGCGTATGCGCGGCAGCACCGGTATGGAGGTGGCCGCCAATGGTGGCAGCACCTGTTGGGTAGAGCTAACGCTGATGCCAGAACGCAACCGGGGAATCCCCCCGCGGGTGCTTTTCCCCGACTGTCGCATATTAGTCGCCGACCCCAACCAGCTCACCCGCACCCAGGTCGCACAGCTGCTCAAGCAGTGGCAGGTGGAACCGGTGGAGCTCGCCGATACCGATACCTTGCAGCCCGCAATTGAGCAAATGTGGCGGCACGACGCGCTGCCAGATGCATTAATTATCGACACCGCCATCGCCGAGGGAGATTTCGACAGTTTCAGCACCAAAGTGCAGTCACTGGTCGATGCTTATCAGTGTCGAGTTATTGTTCTCGGCGCCCCGGCGGAGTTGCGCCGCTGCTATGAGCAGCTGCGCACCCGCACCCTGACATTCCTCGGTAAACCGGTAACGCGCGAGAACCTGTTACGCGCCTTGAAAAGAGCGGTGCCTCAACAAAGCCAACCGCGCTCCAGCAGCGGCGCTGTGCCCGCACTGCCCTGGCCCGCCCCACCCAGGGTGCTAGCCGTGGACGACCACGCCGCCAACCGGCGCTTGGTAGGAGAGCTATTACGCGCTCAAGGTGTGGAAGTGGTTATCGCCGCAAGTGGCGAGGAAGCTTTACTGCACTGGCAAAAGGGTGCCTTCGATCTGGTCTTTATGGATATCCAGATGCCCGGCATGGACGGTATTGAAGTCACCCGCTGTATTCGCGAGCGAGAAACCGGCAAGCGTACGCCCATTATCGCCCTCACCGCCCATGTGGGGGCAGAGGAGAAGGCGCGACTGTTGTCCGCCGGGCTGGACGATTATCTGAGCAAGCCGGTAAGCGAGGCCCAGCTCTCCCATATGATCAAGCGCTGGCTCAAAATCATCACCCCCCAGGTGGTGGAAACACTGAACCCCAAACAGGTAAGACTGGTGGATATCGGCGAGAGCCTGAATCTCGCCAACGGGGACGCCAAGCTGGCCAGAGACATGCTGCAAATGCTTATCGATGGATTGATGAGCGACGAGCGAGAACTTGAGCGCCTGCAGGGACTTGACGATCTGAAGGGAATGTTTGAACTGACCCACCGAATGCACGGCGGCTGCTGTTACTGCGGCGTGGCGCGCCTGCGCGAAGCCACTTGTGTATTACAGGAAGAGCTGCGCACCCAACAAAATAAGGAAAATCCGATGCTCGATCGACGCAAGCTGGATGCTGTGCTGCGAGAAATTCGCGCCTTGCGCGAATGGGCATCTGAACAGGACCTGGATACCCTGTTTGGGTTGGAGGTTGCCTAAATACCCCAATGGAGTGCAGCCGGGAGCCCGCCCGGCTAATCGCGGGCTTCAAAAATCACAAATGCCAGGGCCGCATCCTTTTCATCGGACAGTGAAAGGTGGATCACACTGACGCCCATCGCCTCAGCGTGTCTTCGCGCCTCACCGTGCAGCAGCACCAGTGGAGCCGCGCCCTGACGCCGGCGAACTTCAATATCTTGCCAGGAAACACCCTTACCAATGCCGGTACCCAGCGCTTTCCCAACGGCTTCTTTTGCGGCGAAGCGCTTACACAAATAGGCCGCACAATTGACTTCGGGCAGATCGGCAAAATCACAGCGCTCGCCATCGCTCAGTATCCGCGTCACAAAACGCTGCCCATGGCGCTGCCAAACAGATTCGATCCGGCCGTAACTGCAAATATCGGTACCGATACTGACGATCATTTCCCATAGACCTGCTTGAATAATTCACGGCTCTGCAATGGCTTATCTCCCAGTAAAGAGCGCAGTAAAATACGGGTCAAACGCTTTGCCGGGGCCAGTATATCCGCCGACCAACAGCCGCTCTCCCGTGCCCGCAGCATACCCAGTAGTTCTGCACCGTAAAACTCTCTCTCGCGCCCGGCCCGCGCCGGTTGCCTGTGCACCGGCACAAAACCCAGCTCCAATTCCAGCCGATAGTTGCCATTTTCACTCACCGCTCCCTGACTCTGAACACAGTAATCCAACGGCGGGCAGCTACCCAGCTCCGTCAACAGTTGAAGCTCAAAACTGCGCAGCGGCCCTTCCAGCTCGGTGCTCTCGGTACCTCCCAGGTCGACTAGCTCCTGCAAAAGGCGCTGATAGGCCGCAAATAACCCGTAGTGCGCCTCCCCTTCCGGCAACAGACGTACCATCAACTCATTCGCGTAGAGCCCACCGTATACGGCGCGCCCCTTTAACCAAAGAGGCGCGCCGGCATTCTCCACCGGCCCCAGGGTCTTCAGTGATCCGGCACCCAGCAGAGTAACCAGCAAAGGGGTAAACGGTTGCAGCGCCTGTTGACGCCGTTGCTTGTCCCGACGCGCACCGCGGGCAACACACGCAATACGGCCGAAATCCGGGGTAACCAACTCGAGAATCAGACTGGAGTCACGGTAGGGACGGGAGTGCAGAATGTACGCCGGCTGCGCCGGCGGTGGTGTCTTCATGGTGGTCGGCCAAGCGAATGGGGTTAATCGTCCCGGTAGCCGAGGCTGCGCAAAGCGCGCTCGTCATCAGACCACCCTGACTTCACTTTAACCCACAGATTCAACATGATTTTGCTATCGAACAGGCGCTCCATATCCTCGCGAGCCTGACTGCCAATCAGCTTGATACGCTCACCCTTATTGCCAATGATCATGCGCTTTTGCCCGGACCTCTCCACCAGGATCGCCGCACTGATATGCAAGACCTTGCCTTCCTGAGCAAATTCTTCCACTTCAACCGTCACCTGATAGGGCACCTCTGCGCCCAGCTGACGCATAATTTTTTCCCGCACAATTTCTGCGGCAAGAAAACGCGAGCTGCGATCGGTAACCTGGTCTTCAGGGTAGAAGTGCTCCCCCTCGGGCAAATGTTGGAGAATCACCTCTTCCAAAGTGTCGAGGTTGACGTTGCGCAATGCCGAAATGGGCACAATTTCCGCTTTGGGGTTCTGTTCCGCCAAGGCCTGTAACTGCGGCAGCAGCTCACCCTTGTCGTTCAACTGGTCGACTTTGTTGACAGCGATGATCAGCGGGCATTTGAGGCCGCGCAGTTTATCGGCCACCAACTGGTCTCCCTCACTCCAGCGGGTACGCTCCACCACAAACACAACCACATCTACATCCCGCGCCGCACTGGAAGCTGCTCGATTCATATAGCGATTGATCGCTTTTTCCTGATCTGAATGCAGTCCAGGTGTATCGACAAAGATAATCTGGTTGGGCCCCTCGGTCTTAATACCGAGCATATTGTGGCGGGTGGTCTGGGGTTTGCGCGAGGTAATCGCCAGTTTTTGCCCCAGTAAATGATTCAGCAGTGTGGACTTTCCCACATTGGGACGGCCGACAATCGCGACATAGCCGCAGCGAGAGGGTTGTTCGCTCAAGAAATTTCTCCGAAAGGGTTGCAGGTACCCGGAAGCCCCAGGCCCAGCTCGCCCCCAGTGTGCGGGGGCCATCTGTTCGAGCCGGGCGATGATCCGCACCAGCTCTCATTGTAAGGTTAGTCCTGGCCAGTGAGGCGCTTATAGGCCTCTATCGCAGCGGTTTTTTCTGCAGCGCGACGACTGTTGGCTTCACCGCGAACCGGCTGCGCCAAGCCACTGACGCGACATTCAACTATAAAGTGCTGGGCGTGCTCGGCACCGGATACATTTACGACCGAGTATTCCGGCAGGGGTTTCTTGCGCGCCTGCAACCACTCCTGCAGGCGCGTCTTGGGGTCTTTTACCGTCTCCAGGGACAGGTCCTGTAAACGCGGTGCAAACCAGTCCAATACCCTCGAACGGGCAGTCTCCAAGTCCGTATCGAGAAAAATAGCACCGATCAGGGCCTCCACCGCATCGGCCAGGATGGAGGCGCGGCGAAACCCACCGCTCTTCATCTCTCCTTCGCCGAGGCGCAGACAATCGCCAATATCCAGCTCACGGGCCAGCTTTGCCAGGGTTTCACCACTGACCAACTGCGCGCGCAAACGGCTCAGCTGGCCTTCACGCCCCTGAGGGAACTGTTCGTAGAGTGCGGCACCGATGGTAAAGCCGAGGATGGAGTCACCGAGAAATTCCAAGCGCTCATTATTACGACTACCGTGGGAACGGTGCGTGAGAGCCAACTCCAGCAGCTCTCTCTGTTCAAACTTATGGCCAAGGCGCTTGCAAAGGCGCTCCAGTAAAAGGTCAGTCACGTTTGCGGAATTGCTCCAGATCTACCAAAGGATGACAACAAAGCTCGGGCTTGGCCGTATCGAGCTGTTTGTTAAATTTCATTACGACATCCACGTTGTAAATCAACGGCTGGCGCAACTCGTAATTAATGCTGACCACCGTGCTCTTTGCCCCCCTTACCACCTGCAGTGATTTAGTGGGCTCGCCACGCACATTGTTGATCAGGAAAAAACGGCCCAGCTCTTTCTTAATCTGACCCGTCGACATACTTTCCAGTTCGGGATTATCTCCCAGGGTTTTCAATGCTTCACTCACGTAGCGCGCGTCCACATAGGCCGGCGCCATCTTGGAGACACAGGTGAGGGCAAAACCCAGCACCGCAATAACCAGTAACCAACCCCAGTAACTCATACCGCGCTGGCGCCCCAGTGAACAATGATTTGCACTACCCATAACTTTGCCCTCAATCCATATCGTCGGCGCAACACCGGCGGGTTCTCATTATTGGATAGAGCCTACACGTTTAAAACTGGGCAAACTGAGCCAATTGTCCCAATGCATCCAAATGGCAAAGGCTTTGCCCACCACATCTTGCTCTGGCACAAAACCCCAGGCACGACTGTCGAGGCTGTTGTCGCGATTGTCGCCCATCATAAAGTAGTGACCTTCCGGTACAGTTCCGCTGAAGTTACCGTACTCGCCGCTACGTACATTTTTGGCCATCAAGTGGCGTTGGCCGTAGAGGTTTTCCCACAGGATTTCTACCTGAGGGTTAACCGGGGGAACGGCCTGTATCAGCTCCTGTGGCGCCAGCTCACCGTTGACATAGAGCACATTGTTTTTCAGCTCAATCTTGTCGCCAGGCAGACCGATGACGCGTTTAATAAAGTAGGTATCGTTCATGTGCGGAGGGAAAAACACCATCACATCGCCGCGCTGGGGCTCACCGATATTTACAACCTTGGTACGCGACACCGGCAGGCGCAGGCCGTATTCGTACTTGTTAACCAGGATAAAATCGCCCACCTGCAGAGTCGGCACCATAGAGGCGGACGGGATTTGAAAAGGCTCAACAATAAACGAGCGCAACACAAAGACGATGGCCAAAATCGGGAAAAACGACTTTGCGTACTCCACAACAATTGGATCTTCCTGCTTAGCAACACCTTCTTTTTTGCGTCGACGGGCAAAAAACAGGCTGTCCACCAGCCAGATACCGCCACTGATTGCAACCAACCAGAGCAGAATCAGAGGTAAATTAATATCCATTATGTATCTCTATTATCCTTGATCCCAATGGTGGGCCGAGCCCACTATTGATCCACTTTCAGCACGGCCAGGAAGGCTTCCTGCGGCACTTCCACACGACCGAGCTGTTTCATACGACGCTTACCCGCTTTCTGCTTCTCCAGCAGTTTTTTCTTACGAGTGACGTCGCCACCATAACATTTTGCGGTCACATTCTTGCGCAGGGCTTTCACCGTGGTCCGCGATACGACCTGGCCGCCGATAGCCGCCTGAATCGCTACGTCGAACATCTGCCGGGGAATTAGCTCTTTCATTTTTTCCGCCATGGCACGCCCCTTTTGCTGGGCATTCTCCCGGTGCACAATCAGAGCCAGTGCGTCGACGCGATCACCGTTAATGAGGATATCCAGGCGCACCAGTTTTGCCGCTTCGAAGCGCACAAAACCGTAATCCAAGGAAGCGAAACCGCGGCTGACCGACTTGAGACGGTCAAAGAAGTCCATCACCACTTCGCTCATCGGCAGCTCGTAGCGCAGGGAAACCTGAGAGCCCACGTACTGCATATCTTTCTGAATACCGCGCTTCTCGACACAGAGGGTAATAACGTTGCCCAGGTATTCTTGCGGTACCAGGATGTTCACCTCGGCGATGGGCTCACGCATTTCCTCGATATTGCCCAAATCTGGCAGGCGCGAGGGGTTATCGACCATCATCACCTCGCCATCGGTTTTCTCAACCTCGTAAACGACCGTGGGCGCCGTGGTGATCAGATCCAGGTCGTATTCCCGCTCCAGGCGCTCCTGGATAATTTCCATATGCAGCATGCCGAGAAAGCCGCAGCGGAAACCAAAGCCGAGGGCATCGGAGGTCTCCGGCTCGTAGAACAGGGAGGCGTCATTGAGGGAGAGTTTCTCCAGTGCATCGCGGAAGGCCTCATAGTCATCGGAGCTCACCGGGAACAGGCCCGCATACACTTGCGGCTTGACCTTCTGGAAGCCAGGCAGCATCTCGATGCCATCGACGCCCTTGGCATGGGTCAGAGTGTCCCCCACCGGGGCACCGTGGATATCTTTGATTCCAGCCACCACAAAGCCCACCTCACCGGCGCGCAACACTCCGGTTTCATGGCGTTTGGGGGTGAAGATGCCAACGCTGTCCACCACATGGGCGCGACCGATTGACTTGGTGACAATCTTATCCTTGGTTTTCAGAGTGCCATGAACCACGCGCACCAGCGACACTACGCCCAGGTAACTATCGAACCAGGAGTCGATTATCAGTGCCTGCAGCGGCGCCTCGACATCACCTTTTGGGGGGGGCACCAGCCGCACTAGGTCTTCCAGTACGTCCTCCACACCCAAGCCGGACTTGGCACTGCAGCGGGTGGCATCGGCCGCATCGATACCGATAATATCTTCGATCTCCTCGGCAACTTTATCCGGATCTGCCTGGGGCAAGTCCATCTTGTTGAGTACCGGGATAACTTCCAGGCCCTGCTCGATCGCGGTGTAGCAGTTGGCCACCGACTGAGCCTCAACACCCTGAGCCGCATCCACCACCAGCAACGCCCCTTCACAGGCCGCCAGGGAGCGGGATACTTCATAGGAAAAGTCCACGTGTCCCGGTGTATCAATGAAATTCAACTGGTAGGTTTTACCATCCCGCGCTTTGTAGTCGAGCGTTACGCTCTGCGCCTTGATAGTAATCCCGCGCTCGCGCTCCAGCTCCATGCTGTCGAGCACCTGCGCTTCCATTTCGCGGTCGGAGAGACCACCACAGTCCTGAATAAAGCGATCCGCCAGGGTAGATTTCCCGTGGTCGATATGGGCAATAATGGAAAAATTGCGGATATGTGAGAGATCTGTTGCCACTGCGGAATAAAAACCCTTGAAAAATCATATGATTAGCTGACGGCGTTGGCAGCTGTGTGGCGCAAGTCTAACAGAACTCATGGGCAGAGGTGAGGGGCAGGTGACCCATTGGGCCACCATTCACCCTTCACACTTAACTTTCGATCTTAATTGTGCGGAAAGTTGACTGTCCGGACCGGAAGAAACGGATTGGCAGCAGCTCGTCTTTGGGCAGATCATCGACCACTGTTTTGTAGTCTTTTATATCTGTCACTTCTTCAAAGCCCAACTGGGCAATGATATCACCACTGCGCAGCCCCGCTTTGGCGCCAGGCTTGCCGGGGATCACTTGACGCACCAACACACCGGCATCGACATTCCAGCGCTGCTTCATACCCTCAGGGATTTCCTCTACAACCACCCCGAGAGGCCCACCGACTCTAGCAGCAGGCTGAACCGAAGCCTGGCTACGCTCCTCATCCGAGCCCGGCAGGGAACCGACAATCACGTGCAGCTTTTCAGTCCGACCCTTGCGCATCAGCTCAACAGGCACCTCAGTACCCGGGCGAACCTGACCAACAACGTGGGGCAGGTCTCCGTGTACACCGATCTTGCGGCCATCGAAACGCGTGATGATATCGCCGGGCTTGATCCCGGCCTCAGCCGCAGGGGTACCTGGGCTCACCTGCTCCACCAATGCGCCAGAGGGCTTGCCGAGCCCCATTGCTTGGGCCATATCGCGGTCCACATTGCGGATTCCCACGCCAAGCCAACCCCGGTCCACGCGCCCTTTTTCTTTCAGCTGGGCCAATACATCCTGGGCCAGGCTCGCAGGAATCGCGAACGAGAGACCTATAGAGCCGCCACTACGGGTATAGATTTGGGAGTTGATGCCAACCACTTCGCCATCGAGATTAAACAGGGGCCCACCGGAGTTGCCGGGGTTGATAGCCACATCGGTTTGGATAAATGGTACATAGTTCTCGCGACTTTCATTGGGGATACTGCGCCCCATTGCACTCACGATACCGGCACTGGCGGAGTAATCGAGACCAAACGGAGAGCCGATCGCAACCACCCACTCGCCCACCTGAAGCTCCTCGGAGTCACCCCAGCGCACCGCCGACAGGTCCTCGGCTTCAATTTTGAGAAGCGCGAGGTCGGAACGCTCATCGGTACCGATCACCTTGGCCTCGTACTCGCGGCGATCGGTCAAGGTAACCGTGACTTGATCTGCGCCTTCGACCACATGGTTATTCGTCACGATGTACCCATCGTCGGAGATAATAAAACCGGAGCCCATGCTGGCCACCGGACGCTGACGCCGGCGGGGCTCCAGCAGGTGCCGGAAAATATCGGGGATTTCCTGCTGATATTGCGGTGCATTATTGCCGCGGGCCACCCGGTTGCGGTCTACGGTGTTGATTTTCACCACCGCGGGGGAATTTTCCTGGATGAGTTCGGTAAGCTCTGGCAGCCCGCGCGCACTGGCAGCTGCGGAAACCAAAAGACAGAGCACCAATAGATATTGTGAACAACGTTTAACCATAGGTTTGTTACCCCTAGTGTTCCCTTCTAATATGAAACCATTGGAAATTGAGTCCCTTCCAGGGTTTGCCTTGGCAAAGTAGCTCTGGCCCCTTTGGGGACAATCAGTAACGATTTAGTGGCTATACAGCCACAAAAGTTCTCCCGCCTATTGTAAATCTGTGTAAAGGGCCTGCGATGTCCAGATTGCGCCCGCGTCCACAGCGCGGTCAATTCCACCTCGCCAGAGAGCTGTACGGACACAGTGCTCTCGGAGCCCCTCTTTTTTACTTCCCCGCACACTCGAGCTGCAGCGCAGGCCTAATAATGGCCGGCACTCACGGCGACGAAGTCGCGGCCGTCGTTGCACTGTCTTGCGCCCTGCGCTCTCTGGCAGCGCAACACCTCAAGCACCATGTGATACTGGCGGTAAATCCCGATGGATGCCAACTGGGCACACGCTGCAACGCGCACGGAGTAGATTTGAACCGCAACTTTGCCACAAAAAACTGGGATGGTGGCGGCAATGTGTACCGCTGGAACAGCTCGGCAGATGCCCGCGACGTGAAACTGAGCACCGGCGACAGCCCCGGCTCGGAAAGCGAGACCTCAGCTCTCTGCCAGCTGATTGATAAACTAAAACCTAAGTGGACAGTATCGATCCATGAACCTCTCGGCTGTGTGGAGGACCCGGACCAGACAGACCTGGGCATGTGGCTGGCCGAGGGGTTACAGTTGCCATTGGTCAAGGAGGTAGGTTACCAAACACCCGGCTCCTTCGGTACCTGGTGCGCCGAGCGCGCCCTGCCCTGTATCACAGTTGAACTCCCACCCATCTCTGCCGATGCTGCCAGTGAAGAGTACCTAGACATATTTATCAGCCTGCTTACCCATGACCGTTAAAACCGTATTCAGCAACCACGCACCCTGCGAGCAACTAGCATGAAAATAGAATATTCTGACCGAACAAAAAATAAGATACAAACTGCAACGCTTTACTGTGGGCCAGAATAACTCAGGGTTCTGATTTCTGGCATTGCAACCTCACTTGGTAACCGGATGAATTTATAGTCATAACTCGCAACACCAACTCCAATACCTCCGTATACAGCTGTCTCTAGTGAAGACAAATCACCCACAAACCATTTTAGATAGTAAGTTTTACCAGCTTGCAGCTCTAGGTCTAAACCTAAACGATAAAAGCCTACGGACTCATTCTCTGCAGTAAATCTGTAAATGCCTGGCTCTAATTGATACACCAAGTAACCACCATTCTTAAGTGAGCCTACTTTTTTTCATTTACAAACAATTCTGGAGAAACACAGCAATTAACAACTGTTTTTGGTCTGTATATATAAACGGTTGCTCTCGTTTCTGATGCCGGCAGAGGTGAAAAAACAGGTCCACTCGCCGCACACCCAGAAACAATAACCACTAAAATCAATAAGAATAATTTTTTCATTAAATTCTCAATTTCCAGATCACACAACCCCCCATTTACGACCAAAAAACTCGGCCGGCGGTAAAGCGCAAAGGGGGCTCCGCATCCTTGGCCAGCCAAGTGGGGCCGTCCAAGTCTAGATAGCGAGCCCTGGGACCCAGGGGCCAGGCGGCGCGGATTGCTCGTGAAGTACACAACATACAGCCGAGCATCACCTCAAACCCCTGTCTAACCGCTTCCTCCGCTAAGGCTTCTGCCTCGCCAATACCACCCGTCTTATCGAGTTTGACATTAATCATCTCATAGCGCCCTTTCAGGCGCGGCAGATCGGTACGGGTATGGCAGCTTTCATCGGCACATATGGGCAGGGGATGGGTAAAAGTAGCGAGAAAATCATCATCACCGGCGGGCAACGGTTGCTCTAGCATAGCAACCTCCAACTCCGCCAGCCGCTCGCAGCGCGCCACCAGATTGTCACTGCACCAAGCCTCATTGGCATCAATCACTAACTGAGCGCCGGGCGCGGCAGCACGCACGGCTGCGACCCGTTCAAGGACGTGACGATCATCCAATTTAAGCTTGAGCACCCCCACCCCTGCAGCCACAGCTTCGCTCGCCGCCATGGCCATCGCCTGCGGGCTGTCGATCACCAATGTCTGCACGGTGGGTAGGGAATCCGGGCCGTAAAAGGTCTCGCCATTGTAGCGGGCCTCCCAGTCCGCCAAAGCGCAATCCAGAGCATTTCGCGCGGGACCAGCCGGTAGGCGCGACGCCAGAGCACTTCGTTTCAAGCCTGCAGCAAGTTCGGATAAGAGGGGCTCGAGCTGCCTGACCACAGAATCGGGGCTCTCGCCGTAGCGTGCGTAAGGGGTACACTCTCCAATACCCACACAGCCCTCCAGCTTGACCTCTACCACCACAACTTCTGCCTCGGTGCGAGCCCCTCGAGAAATAACAAAAGCCGTGCGCAGGGGCCAGCGTTCTATGTAGCAGCGGGCCAGCATGAAAAACTCCAATCCATAAACCTTGGAGCTATCAGTTTAGGTTCCGTAAGTTAAGAGCGCTCGCTTTCGGGCTCGACCCGCAAAAGCACCGGTGTATAGGTAGGGTTGGCGGATTGGAGGCGACTGTACCAGCGAACACCCAAAGCGCCCCCAAGAAGACCGGCGAGAGCACCAATTACCGCCCCGGCCTCAGCAAACAGGTAATCACCCAGTAACGCCAAGAGCAGCAGGGAGATCAAAGGCACCAAATAAACCAGCAAGGTGCTGCTAGTGAGGGCATTTTCATTAATACCAATCACCGCAGTATCATTCAGGGAAATTTTATTGGCGGGGTAGCCATTGAGAACGGCACGCACCCGTGTGGAAGAAGAAAAGAAATCGCCAAGAAGACCTGTGCCACACCCAGATTTGGCCTCACAGCCATTGCAGGCGCTGCGCTGGATGGTTTCCACCCAGACAGCATCAGACTCTATGGCGACAATACGGCCGCGCTCTTCAAGCAAGGCATTCAGCCTTTTTCAATAATGGAGCTAGCCACTCTGCGCGCCGTAGCATCGGGGATCTCCCCCACAACGGTAATGGTATAAGCTACGCCGTTCACTTCCATCCGGTCCATATAAGCTACGGTTGCACCCCGTATCGCGCGACCTTTGAAATCCTCAAGCTCGGGTCCAAGACGCTGTACAAATACTGTGAAAACACCCAGCCCATCACTGAAGACCATCATATCGCCATCGGACAGTGGCTTTACCGAGACGACCTTAAAGCCTTCCGGCAGCCAACGCACCTGCCAGCGACTCTGAGAAGATTCACAAGTGGCACGGTTATCCACACGTCGGGCATTCTTGGAGACGGCATCGAGAGCGGAGTCCTCAATCGGTGACAGGTCCAACTGAACAAACTGATAGCGCTCCAACACGCGGCCCTGAGTACTGACCAGCATAGTTTTGAGCGGTAACCCGGTCTCCCGATCGAGACTGACCACCAGCCCCAAGCGATAGCGGTCGCGTGGCCGGGCCTCAATCACCACCGCATCGCGGTCGGCAATACGCTCCTCACCGCGCAGGATAAACTGATAAGCGCGCTGTACCTGTTGCTGTCCCACCGCATTCCACAAAGTGGTTCTGGCGCTGGGCGATACACCGAACTCACAGTTGCCGCCACTGCCGTGACTGATCAACTCCCGCGGCTCACCACTCAGGTAACGCACTCGCTCCACCTGCTCACCATCGCGCACAGCGTGCACCACCTGAAGCGTTTCCAGCATACCGGCGTGCTCAAAAGTCACCAGCCCACTGTACTCCAGCTCTGCAACTGCCGTAGCCAACTTGGCCAACCACTGCTCTACCTCGTTGCCGGCCACCGCGACAGAAACCGCACCCGGGTTGGACAAAGCCTCTGAAGAGAGCACCGTGGGGTCAATGAGAGAAGGCTCTGCCAGAGATTCCTGGCCAGCCACCGACGAGGCCGGACTGGTGGCGGCTTCTACAGTGGCGCTAACCACGGTAGCGGCCGCAGCCTGGGAGCTGGCCATATCGAGGTGAATGGTACTTGGAACGCTGGAGGAAATACCGGCTTCGGTGCCAACGGCGTCTTGCGCCAACACCGGCAGCGCCAGCAGAGAGGAAGCCAGCAGCAAACTGCTGGCCCTGCGAATTCCAATACGGATAAGACTCCCCCTGAAAACGGCTTTCGTCACGCTACATTCCAACTTGTTCGCCATAGGTCGCGCGTGCAAAAGGCACCATACCTTGGCTTCCGACATGCGCGGCCTGTTCGGAATGTTGAATCATTACACGGTTTAAGTGGCGCATCAGCTCTGGCGTAGGCGCCTGCTGGATGACCTGTTGACCGACAACGCCACCGCGCTGTTCCGGAACAAACCGCGGAGTCGCAGTGCTCACAGAGCGGGTAGATGGCGCAGGCACATAGAAACCGGATGGCTGTGGGGCGGACTGAACCACCGGCTGAGCCGGTCGCTCGACTTCCGCTACCAAATCGGCTCCCTGCACCGGACTCTGCTGGGTATCGGTCATCTGCTGAACCCCTAAGATCGCGGCGAACGCCACAGTCGCGGCTACAGCGCCACGTGAAAGCGGACGCCACCAGCGGTTGTTGACCAACCCATTGGCCGCAATCGCACCACCACTCCCCTCTTGCGATAGCGGCTCTTCGAGATCGATTGCCGCTGAAATGCTCGCGGCGAGACCACTATCGACCGGGGCAGTCTGTTCGCGGCGCATTACGCTCGCCGCCAGTTGGTAGCGTGACCAGCGCGCACCCAACTCTTCAGAAGCAGCCGAAGCTTTGAGAAGCCTCTGCAACTCCAACTCGCTGACTTCGCCATCCATAAGCGCCGAGAGCGACTCGTTGAGACGTTCCTGATGATTCCCGTGGGACATAGGGGTTAACCCTCTTGTGCAATCATTTATTCGGTGCCCACACGCACCATAGTTGGTATGAGTTATGACCGGGCTCGCGGCGGTTGGTTTCCCCAGCTGGGAAAATTTTCCGCTAATTTAACTTCGGTCACCCAGTGTTTCCGGTTCCCCGGCCATCACGGCCTGGACTGTCCGGTCAATCGCTTCCCGTGCGCGAAATATCCTCGAACGCACCGTACCCACCGGGCATCCCATCACCTCGGCGATTTCCTCATAACTCAGTCCCTCAAGCTCCCTCAGCGTAACCGCTGAGCGCAGATCCTCTGGCAGGGCACGAATGGCGCGGTGCACCGCGGCTTCCAGCTGATCCCGAAACATCTGATTTTCAGGCGTCTCGTTATCCCGCAACAGGTCGGCACCCGAGTAGAACTCGGCATCCTCCAAATCCACGTCGGAGGACGGTGGCCTGCGGCTGCGGGAAACCAGGTGGTTTTTAGCGGTATTAATCGCAATACGGTACATCCATGTGTAAAAAGCGCTATCGCCGCGGAAATTGGCGAGCGCTCGATAGGCCTTGATAAAGGCCTCCTGAGTTACATCCTGTACCTCACTGTGGTCCTTAATGAACCTACTGACTACGGCAACAATCTTGTGTTGATACTTGAGTACTAACAGGTCAAAAGCGCGTTTATCTCCCTTTTGAACCCGCTCTACCAGCTCGCGGTCACTCGTTGACGCCTGATGCGCTGTCATCCCCAACTCCCATATCCAGCCACACTGCGGGCGCCACGACTATTTATTAATGAGCTGCCTGCGCAGGCGTTTCTTTTACTCTGTTGAAGACACTGACAATAGGACATAAGTTCCACGTCAAATCGACGAATAATCAGGAGGCGCTATACTACGCGACCCTAAAAGATAAATGAAATCTATGAATGCCCAGGTAAACTACGACGTTCTCGTAATCGGCAGCGGCGCCGCCGGCCTCACCCTGGCCTTACATCTCTCGGCCAAGTACCGCGTAGCCCTGCTCTCTAAACAGCGCCTGCAGGACGGCTCCACCTGGTTCGCCCAGGGGGGGATCGCCGCGGTACTGGACGAGATGGATTCGGTGGAGTCACACATTGCAGACACATTAGACGCGGGTGCGGGACTCTGCCACCCATCGTCAGTGCGCTTCACTGTGGAAGAAAGCACGGCAGCGATCCGCTGGCTGATCGACCAGGGAGTGGACTTTACCCGCGAAGGTGAGGACTACCACCTGACCAAAGAAGGCGGCCACACCCATCGCCGTATTATTCACAGCGCCGATGCCACCGGGCGCGCGGTACACAGTACCCTGCTGATGAAAGTGCTCAACAGTCCAAACATCGACTGTTTCGAGCACCATGTGGCCATAGATCTAATTCGCCAGCCAGACCCAGAAAAAGGCCGCTTTCGCTGCGCTGGCGCCTATGTGCTAAACAAAAACACCGAAGGGGTGGAGTTGCTGCAAGCCAAGGCGGTGATACTCGCCACCGGCGGCGCCAGTAAAGCCTACTTGTATACTAGCAATCCCGATGGCGCCAGTGGCGACGGTATTGCCATGGCCTGGCGCGCCGGCTGTCGGGTGGCCAATATGGAATTTAACCAGTTCCACCCCACCTGCCTCTACCACCCAAAAGCCAAAGCTTTCCTGATTACTGAAGCCCTGCGCGGCGAGGGCGCACAGCTGAAACTGCCCGATGGCAGCCGCTTTATGGAGCGCTTTGATAAGCGCGGCGAGCTGGCGCCCAGGGATATTGTCGCCCGAGCTATCGACCATGAAATGAAGCGCCTCGGTGCAGACTGCCTCTACCTGGATATCTCTCATAAGGATTCGGGCTTTGTGCGCGAGCACTTTCCCACGGTCTATAGCAACTGCCTGAAGTATGGCATTGATATCACCCGGGAACCCATTCCTGTGGTACCCGCCGCACATTATACCTGCGGCGGAATCATGGTAGACCAGCACGGATGTACCGACCTGGACCAACTCTACGCTATCGGCGAAACCACCTTTACCGGTCTACACGGTGCCAACCGTCTGGCCAGCAATTCCCTTCTGGAGTGTCTGGTTTACGCGCGGTCAACCGCACTGCATATCGACGAACACCTAGAGTCCGTGCAGTCGCCCCGCAGGGCAGCGGACTGGGATGCCTCCAGGGTTACCGACTCCGATGAAGATGTAGTGATCTCGCATAACTGGGATGAGTTGCGACGCTTTATGTGGGACTACGTGGGTATCGTGCGCACACGCAAGCGTCTGTTGCGCGCCCAGCATCGGGTAAAATTACTTCATCGGGAGATCCGTGAATTCTACGCCAACTACCGCATCACTAACGACCTAGTAGAGCTGCGCAACCTGGCCCTGGTTTCCGAGTTGATTATCCGCTCAGCACTGGACCGGCGCGAGAGCCGCGGCCTGCATTACTCTCTGGATTACCCGGGTCTGCGTGAGTTAGCCATGGATACTGTTTTGGTACCGGAAAATTACGCCAACCAACGGCAGTTTATTTGATTGCGCACAAACGGCGGGCCGCCGCCCGCCTTAGCGTGAGAAACGCAGTGCAGCTTGCAACCTGCGCCAGTCATCTCTAACCAATGCATCCCGCGCCAATACCAGACGCAAGGGTACGCCAGTCTGATCCCGCCCATGAATGACAACCAGCCAGCGCCACAGCAGCAACTCCCCCCGGAACTGAAACTCCCGCTCCTCACCGCCTGTGCTACGCCAAAACCAGCGACGCTCGCGGGTTGATAACACACCGGTCATTCGCCTCAGACGCCCCCTCTCAAGTAAGGCATAAATCAACACCAACAATAGCGCCGACCAGAACAGCCAGGGAGGAAGCTGGCACAACCACAACAGAAGCGCTGCCTGGATTACCGCAACCAGCAAAAAAAGAAGAAGGAATGGCGATGACGCAACGGCGCAACTCAGGCGCGCGCTGCGTTCAAAATACTGGGGAGACTGGCTATTCCTGAAGTCCGGTGTTGTCACGGATAATCTGCACTATACGCAGCAGGTCTGGATCGACCGGATCTTCTCGGCGCATAAACCAGGCAAACAAGTCCTGATCTTGCTCGTCCATCAGCCGGATATAACGCTGCTGATCCTCTGGTTCCAATGTTTCATAGATATTATCCAGAAATGGCAGCAGCACCAGATCCAGCTCCAACATGCCGCGGCGACTGGCCCAAAACAGGCGGTTGCGATCCATACTTCTTTTCCAACCAGGTTAAAGAGCGCAGTATACCCGCAGCCCAGGCAAACTTGAAAAGGGGCGCGGCAATCCCCAAATAACGCCACCAAGACAACCGGAGGTGGCAGCACTATGGACCAGCAACAGTGGCAGGATTTTCTCAGCAACGAAGGCGCCATTTGGGAAGGCGGCAGGGCCCACTTCCCCCTTACCAGCAATGACAGCCCCCAGGGCTTACATTTGATCGACCTGGGCCCCGTGGGCGGCGTTTCAGTGAGCGGGCCCGACAGCCAGAAATTCCTGCAGGGTCAGCTGACCTGCGACCTGGTAAACCTACCCGACGGACACAGCACCCTAGGGGCACACTGCAACCCCAAGGGGCGTATGATCAGTGCTTTCAGCGCACTGAAACTCTCCCAGAGCGAATTTATACTCCGAATGCCGCGCGATTTAGCGCCAATTGCCCAACAGGCACTGGCCAAATACGCCGTCTTTTTTAAAACAGAGCTGCGTGATATCAGCGACGAATTCCACTGGCTCGGCCTACAGGGGCAAAACGCGACTCATCAGGCCTCACAGATATTGGGGTTCGCCCCCCTATCTTCCGGTCAAGTCAGCACTTTTGAGTATGATGGCCAGCGCTGTATTGCCCAATCGGTCAATGAAAGCCAGCTATCCCTCTTAGTACCAGCCAGCAAGGCTCAGGAACTCTGGCTGGAACTCTCCCCCCACAGTGAGGCCAGCGGCTACGATCAGTGGCAAAAGGGGCAGATCGACGCCGGCATCCCCCAAATTGATGCTGCCACTTCCGAAATGTTTATCCCCCAGATGACCAATCTCCACCTGCTTGGCGGCGTCAGTTTTAAAAAAGGTTGCTACACAGGCCAAGAAGTGATTGCCCGTATGCAATTTCGCGGCGCCGCCAAGCGCCGCCTCTATCGTGCGAAGTGCGAAGGGGGTGACTTGCCAAGCAGCGGATTGGAAATCTTTGCTGAAGGGCCCCAGAGCATCGGCAACCTGGTGGAGGCCTGCCACAGCAAAGATGGAATACAGCTATTGGCTGTGCTCACCATCGCCAAGGTCGCCGCCGGCCAAACTCTGCAGCTGAAAGACGGCCGTACACTGGAGATTCAAGAGTTACCTTATGACGCGGACGCCGACCCTTTAGCTTAAATTATCGGAGTCCAACCAAAAAAGTGGTACAGCTCAAAGGTTGCCTGTCATCAGCTATAAGTCAGCGCCGGAAAACGCGATACCACTCCTTTGCACCGATGAGCCAATATTCCATCCTTAGAAACTTAATAATTGAAAGCGATTCAATTTAGGCACGGCAAACAAAACTAAAAGGACGGCTTTTCAGTCGCCCTTTTCCTTGATCCGTGTTTTGTTTGCGCCCCCTGAAATCCTACAAAATAATTTGAGTCCTGATTCTCCACAACTGCAACCACGACCACTACAATATTTAAGCTTGTTTCTACACCTATTTAGGGGCACGACCGTGAAGGGAGGCGCTATTGAAAGAGATGGAGCAGCTTATCGTCGCCCTGGAGTCCTGTATCGTATTGGCAGGCTTTGCCGCAATTGTGGGTACACTCCAGCCCAAGAAAGGGAGGAATATAACCAAGGGGCGAATTGTATCTCTCGCAATGATTATTTATATAAGCCTAGTCAATGCCCTTCTCGCCGGATTCACTCTAGCGTTATCTAATTTTGACATCAGCGAGCAAAGCTTATGGTCAGCTAGCAGTGCCGCCATGAGCCTAGCCACGACATTTTCCATCATTTATCTCTGGCAAAAAAAACGCCTCAAGTCGGTATCAATTGCCGCCAAAATCACGTATTTCCTTCTCTTTGGTTTTGCTGGCACAATGGTTTTTATCAACCTGCTAAATGCCTTCGGAATAATCTTCAATAAAGAATTTGCCCCTTACTTCCTTTCTTTTATTTTCAATCTATTTGTCGTGGGTTATGCCTTTTCGAGGCTACTTATGCGCCCACTATGGGAGGTGGTTAGAGAAAATGAATTGAAAAACCTACACAAGCCTCGCGCTAACGTCAGATGAAAAAATCGCTAATCAAATAGCTTCGCTCGAGATACTGAAACCACCGTCACCCCCTAGACACATAAAATACATTTTTTGAACCGACAACAGCAGTGAAGCCAACAAGGTCAACCCCCAAAACAAAGTCTTACCCTGCCGAAACTGTAAGAACCACAATGCTAAATGGAGGGCTCCTATGATAAAAAAGCATAAACTATCCTTTGAACACGGATAACTTCGTCTCTTTTTAATACCTCTACTCGGGGCGACAGCGAAAGATGAATACACTGTCGGGACAAATTGAACAACTACTCCACATTATAGAGGTCTCCATTATTTTGGCGGGCTTTGCAGCAATGGTCGCAACATTTCAATCACGTAAAGTAGAAAGCATCACCCGAGGACATGTTGTCTCACTTGCCATGATTGTCTACATCAGTTTATTTAGCGCTCTACTCGCTGCTTTTTCGCTTTCCTTATTAAATTTTCACATTGAAGCCGGATATGTCTGGTCAACCAGCAGCAGCCTGATGGGAATAGCAACGACAGGTTTCATTGTCTACCTCTGGAAGAAAAGACACTTTAAATTTGTCTCTATCATTATGAGATTTACGTACTATGCACTTTTTGGCATAGCCTCATTCGTAGTGATCATAAGCACCTTAAATGCCGCAGGCATATTCTTCGAAAGAGAGTTCGGCCCTTATTTCCTATCATATATTTGCAATCTGTTTTTTGTGGGCTTTGCTTTTGCCAGACTTCTAATGCGCCCCCTCTGGAAGTCCGTTGACATTAAAGAAAAAAATCGCACACAAACAGAAAGAGGAAAGGCTCGCCGATAGCCCCCTTACAATCCAAAACTGCATCTCAAGCTATTCATCCAAACCAATGATCAAGTGCATACTGACCTTATCTAGTACAGCATTTGTTTAGTACATTGAAACAGATTGCTCGTAACACCCCTTCTATAGACGGAAATGAACAACCAGCAAAAGCCTTAGAAATTCTGTCTATGCCCCTTTACATATGGTATGTTTGCAATATTACAGCTCAGTTATTGGGCCATTGTAATGCCCCACAGATGCTTGACCTAACATCATCCAGCACTCTAGAGGGCGAACAGCTTATTGAGAAACCAACAATTGAAGTGAGACTTCTCGCCGCTGAGACTGCACTTTCATCCTCTAAAAGTATCACCGGTATTTGTGTACCCACATATCAACAATTCTCAACTACCCATATCGAGCATAGCTATAAATTTAAACAAACTCCTACACAAATCATCACCGACCACGGCACAATGATTTACTCGCAACACAAACCAGTATTCAATACCTATAGAAACTTCAAATAATGTAAATTTTTGCGTTACCACCAAATGCAAAACATAAGCCAGAAAACAACTCATGCAAGGATAAAGCTCCCTGCACAACAATCAAACTGAACACACATGCAATAAAAATTATGAAAATAGCAATTTTATCAAGAAATCCAAAACTGTATTCTACCCGCCGCCTTGTTGAAGCAGCCATTGAACGCGGCCATGAAGCACGCGTAATTGACCATGTCCGCTGCTTTATGGACATGGGAACCGAAAATCCCTCTATTCATTATAAAAATGAAGAATTTATACCTGGTGATTTTGACGCAGTGATTCCGCGTATCGGTTCATCAGTTACCTTCTATGGCACTTCAGTAGTTCGGCAGTTCGAAATGATGGGAACTTATTGTGTCAATGAGTCTGTTGCTATTTCCCGCTCTCGGGACAAACTCCGCTCTATCCAGCTGCTATCACGCAAGGGGGTAGGTATTCCAGTTACCGCCTTCGCCAACTCACCTGACGATATAGAGGGCTTAATCAGAGAGGTGGGAGGCGCCCCCCTAGTAATTAAAGTATTAGAGGGTACTCAAGGGATCGGTGTGGTGCTCGCTGAAACAAAGAAGGCGGCAGAGAGTGTTATCCAAGCCTTTATGGGCGTAAAAAGTAATATTCTTATTCAAGAATTTATTAAAGAGGCCGGAGGCAGCGATATTCGCTGTTTTGTCGTTGGCGGTAAAGTAATTGCGGCGATGCAGCGCACAGCCCCAGAAGGCGAATTTAGATCCAATCTGCATCGCGGCGGAACGGCTAAACTGGTCAAGCTATCCCCCTCAGAAAGAGCGTGTGCTGTAAAGGCTGCAAGTATTATGGGGCTCAATGTCTGTGGTGTTGACCTTCTCCGCTCCAGTCGAGGACCACTCATTATGGAAGTTAACTCCTCACCTGGCTTAAAGGGCATAGAAGAGTCAACCAGTAAAAATGTTGCGGGAATGATTATAGAGTTTATTGAGAACAACGCTAAACCCAACAAAACAAGAACTCGAGGGAAAGGTTAACCCTCTTCAGCTTTTAACAGCACTACATTTGTGGTCGCCTTAGCGGCCATAAACGCCCCAGATGTGCCGTAGAACCCGGTAGTCATATATTTATCAGAACTGGTTATTTAATTGCAAAATTAAAGCCCAAAAACAGGATCTTAATGTAATTTACATACAAAAAATATGCCCCAAATATAGCTGGGGCATATCTAGAAATATTGTAAAAGAAAACAATACCTAGCCGTTTACCAAGGCTGCTCCTCACCCAGGTGAACAAACTGTCCGGTGGGGCCATCATTTTCAATCAAAGCAAGGTCCACAACCGTTTTCGCCCCTTCAGTCACATCCATAGGCGCAGCACTGGTCCCCAAATCGGTTTTCACCCACCCTGGGTGCGCACTGTTTACCTTAACTCCAGTGCCGACGAGGCTTTGGCTCAAGGAAACAGTAAACATATTTAGCGCAGCTTTTGAAGCATTATACGCGAAAGGCTTTACCGCACTCCAACCGGATTCCTGGTCGGCATTTACCGCCAATGAGCCCAGGATACTGCTTACATTCACAATACGACCAGCGTTACTCTTCTTTAACAAAGGCAGCAGTTCTTGTGTAAGTCCGACCTGGGAAAACAAGTTGATACCGAAGGTGGTTTGCAGGTCTTCTTGTGAGACAGTCTCACTATTGTTCTGCCCCCACTCACCCTCCACTATAACACCGGCGTTGTTTACTAGAATATCCAGTCGACCATATTGTTCGGCGATCTTTTGAGCTGCCCGCGCACGATCCTCTGCTTTGGTGACATCCAATTCAATGATATCAATAGGCGCAACCTTGCCGCTCCAGTTAGCTCTTACTGCCTCCAGCTTAGTCCTGTCCCGACCAGAGAGGATTACTTTGACACCCTGGTCAGAAAGCTGTTTGGCCGCCTCTAAACCAATACCTCTATTTGAACCAGTTACCAGTGCAATTCGATCGTTCGACATGATAAATCTCCTGTGAGTCGGGTTGTTTCGAATACAGGAGCATTTTATTATTATCAGCAATGTGAACAATTGTGGTCTAGGAAAATGAATGTTCGTGATTTGGAAACAATAAGCTTTAGAACCTTATCCGTATTCGTACACGTATGTAGGACCTTGAACCTATCCCTGGTGGCAGATCAGCTAGAACTTCCCAAGTCGACAGTCAGTAAAGAGGTTTCAAGGCTGGAATCCCACTTGAAGGCCAAATTACTAGACCGCACTACCCGTCGTGTTGCACTCACAGAAGTCGGGGCTATTGCCTATGAACGGGCCCTGCATCTGGTGGAAGACTTTAAAACAATGCAAAACGACGTACTGGTAATGGATCAGCAGGTCCAGGGATTACTCCGAATTTCAGCCCCACCAGCCCTGGGTGAATTTCTTTCCAAGAAGGTTATGCCCGCCTTTCTTAAACGCTGGCCCAAAATTACCATCTCTTTAAATCTCACCTACGACTTTGAAGATCTCTTCTCCCAAGGTATTGATCTCGCCTTTCGGGTTGGCGACATCCACGATGAACGTTTGATTTCCCGAAAACTTGGCAGCTCCACACGAATACTGGTAGCCAGCGTTGAATATCTCACCACCCATGGAACACCCAAGTTACCTGAGGAGCTGGTAAGCCATAACTGCCTTAGATTCCAGTTCAACCCAGGAGATACCGAATGGACGCTCACCTCTGACCAATCGACTATAAACATTCCAGTTAATGGAAATTTCTTTTGCGCCAATGTTTCAGCATTAAAAAATGCAGCGGTCAATGGGGTGGGAATTGCCCAGCTACCCATCAATAATATTATGGAGGAGCTGGATAAAGGTTTACTAATTAATATTCTTCCAAACTGGCATGTTCCACCAATGGACATTCATGCCGTTTACCGCACAGGACTGAACAAACCCAAAAAATTGGCTGCGCTACTTGACTTCCTCAAAGAGGAAAAGAATCTGTTTAAGTGGAGTATTTAGCAATATGGGCAACCAAGCTGAGATGACCAGATAAGCCCCACCAATTCACTTTAAAACAAAAAACTTAACTTGAATCGGACGAAATCTGGCTAGAGGCCTCTATCTTTCTTATTTTCACTATAGATGGAAAACCTGTTACCATCCCTCTTACTGTAGATTTAGTGACGGCAAATAAAGAATTGTTGTTTTTAAGGCTCCTTACCAACTCTGGCAAATGCACTCCCTTCTGACACAAAGCCTGTATTGCTGAGTAAGTCCCATGGGACCAAATACCAAAAACCAAAAACCAAGCATATACAGCTACCCTTATGGTAAGGATTTTCCGTGAAAAATATAAACCCATAATCTTCAGTAATTGAGCCCCTCAATGTATTCGACTTATAAAAACTATCATCAACCTCATCAACAGCAAAGCGACCCAGAAAATCCACCTTAAACTTTGAGTCAATTTTCCTGGTAAGCAACAAATCACGACTCACAACATTTATGGCCGGACCCCCAACACATATAAAGGTCTTATGATCGCCGACAAAATTTCGGGAATCATGGAAGATAACCTTTCTTTTAGGATATACTTTTTCAACCCTGTCTTTTAAAAGCTGTATACCAAGAGATTCATCATAGGGCATAAACAACACATTGTCAGGGATTTGACTTTGAGTACTAGTAATTTCAGAAAAGAGTGTTTTCTGCTTAATTAAAGGAAGCACCACATGAATTTCAGAATCAGAATCTCCAAAAAATTTATCCCACAAATCTTTATAGGCTTTTGCATCGAATTTTTTCTTAAAAATCGCTGCAGAACCAATAAAACTTGCGGTAAGAAGAGCCTCCACAAATGGAGCAGAAAGAAAATCCAGAAAAAAATCGGTTAACGCCAACTCCACCGGCCCCTCCTCACTCAAACTGTCAGATGTCGTAAAAAATCTTACACAACACCACCCTTCACAATAGAAAAAAACCTACAGATTCGCCTTTTGGTAAGCCGCCCAAATTCAAACTAAAAATATTGTAGACAACTTATAAAAATTAAATGTCACCCCTCTGTGAGAGTGCGCCTTTCAGGCACTTAAATACACTAATGCAGAGGTTTTATTAAAAAAACCTCAAACACTTATAAAAACCATTAAATTCAATTGATTCAGTGTTCCCAACTTGCCCATAAAGACCGTAAGTCGGGACACCATTTTGTGGAATGGCTTTTACTGCATAAATATGAACTATTACACCTCTACAGAAACTCTCTTTAACTGATTCGCTTCCGGCAGGGCCCACACAATGGCCTTTTCACCGCGCTGCTGCAACCAATGGTTAACTTGCGAGAAAGGTTTGGTGCCAAAAAAACCGCGGTGGGCAGAAAGGGGCGATGGATGCGGTGCGCGTAGTACTAGGTGCTTCTTGCGGTCGATAAAACCGCCTTTCTTCTGTGCGTAGCTGCCCCACAGGACAAACACTAAGCCTTCGCGCTGTTCCGCCAACTTGTGGATCGCGGCATCGGTAAACTGCTCCCAACCACGACCCTGGTGAGCACCGGCCTTGCTGTCCTCCACCGTGAGGGTAGCATTCAACAATAAAACACCCTGCTCAGCCCAAGGCTGCAGGCAGCCGTGATGAGCAGGGGGTATTCCCATATCAGAGTGTAATTCTTTATAAATATTCTGCAGGGATGGTGGAATACGCACACCGGGCATAACAGAAAAACACAAGCCGTGTGCCTGCCCTACGCCATGGTAGGGGTCCTGCCCCAAAATAACCACTTTTACCTGATCAAAAGGCGTGGAATTAAAAGCATTGAAAACCTGACCACCGGCGGGGTAGATTTTTTTTCCGGCTTGCTTTTCTCCACGTAAAAAATTGCGTAGCTCTGCCATATAGGGCTGTTCAAATTCTTCGCCTAATACATCGTACCAGGAAGGGTGAATCTTGATTTTATCCGGAACCGGCATTATTTAACCTTCAATATCTTTTTAACGTGTTTCTGCAATTCGGGCACTACCTCTTTTTCAAACCAGGGCCTACGGCGCAACCATAAGGAATTCCGTGGGCTGGGGTGCGGTAAGGGGAAATACCTCGCTGGAAGAGCATCGCGGTAATGACGAATATTCTCGGTAATATTACCATACCAGTGCGGCAGGTAATGGCGCTGCGCATATTGTCCCACCAAAAGGGTGAGTTGCAAATTGGGTAGCTGCTGCAACAAGCGATTATGCCAAGTAGAGACACACTCGGGCCGCGGTGGCAAGTCACCTCCTTTACCCCTACCGGGATAACAAAACCCCATGGGAATAATGGCAATTCGCGACTCATCGTAAAAAGTATCGCGGCCTATCGAAAGCCATTTACGCAAGCGGTCACCGGACGGATCGTTCCAGGGGATATTCGTGGTATGAACCTTGGTGCCTGGCGCCTGACCAACAATCAATATACGAGCCGATGCTGCTGCACGCAGTACCGGATTGGGTCCCAGCGGTAAATGATCCTCACATAGTCGGCAAGCACGTATTTCTTCCAACAGTACTGGTAACTTCTCGGCTGCCACCTAATCTACTCCCTCCGGAAAAGCCAGGTGTAACAGGAGCGCACGGCGGTCTTGGGGATCGTGAATACGGCTAATATTATCATTATCAAATACAATAAAAATGCCCAGATCGCCCACCGCCAAACCATCGCCTTTTCCCCCAGTACGAGAAACTTCGTAGCCAAGTTCAGAGGAATTTTCATGCTCCCAATAATCCAGGCACCACTTCGCTTTCAAGCTTGGTAACACCCTCCGACACACAGCGTGCCCATTCGGCTCCAAGGTAAACAAAGCACCGTTATAGTAATCGAGGCCCGCTAAATTTTCAGGTTGCCCACGAAAATTCAGTCCTGCAACTGGCGGCGGCGTGAAAATTTGTACCCCCCCCTTGGCGTCAAGCTTTACCAACGCGCGGGGATCTCGCTCTAGTACCATCCAAAAATTATCTCCAACTTTCTGCAAACCCACACCTGAGAGGTTGTACCCTTGCATATAACCCTGGGCTTTAGCTTTAGCCGACCACATATTTTCCAGCCAATGCCCCCTCCCCTGAATATCTACTTCGGCAATACGGTTATAGCGTTCGCTCAACAGGTAAAAGGTATTACCTGCACAGCTGATTGCTTCAAAGTCCATCGCCACTGCTGGCCGAGTAAGGTCCAGCAGAAAATACCATAAATTTCTTGGCCTATCTTTCTTTGGAACACTCAACCCAGATAGAGTTAAATACGTCTCAAGTCTGGCGTGCGTACCCTTTAATACAATCTGGTAAATTTCCTGAGATTTTTTGTCTGAAACAGTAAGAAGCTTACCGTTGCAAAAACTTAACCCGGAGAGACTTAATCCCGCACTGGCATCCACCCAGTAATGATTTAACTTTTGGGCAGGAATAATTTCTGCTGCTACCCCTAGCTGTGACAGCAACACACTAACCACACCGAATAAGAGACGTTTAATCACAGTAATTCCAATTAATATTTACCAGCTAAGACAAGTCGTATTTACCAGATATCATGGCGGCTTCTACCAAAATACGCCGGGAAAATTATCTGGTAATTTGCCTAGGCGACTATCTAATCAATCAAAATGATATATCACCTTACTGACATACAGGATGAACAGAAGTACAAACTGTAGCGCAGCAAGCGTGAACACGAGTAATGGCACAAACACACCGGAGAAACTAGAAAGTTGCCACGACTTCCAGAGGGATAGGGCACTGAGAATGATGCAAATACAACCAGCAGCCATCAAGTAATATAGATCTAAATTTTGCCAGATAGACGCAATAGCACCGTACTTATGTGTTCCCACAGCCCAAATCGGCATCGCTGACGCCACGACACCAATACTAAGGACTGTACTTAAAACCCCGTAATAAACGAATTTCATCTATTGATCCAGGTAAGTTTAAGCGTCTAACGGGAGTTTTTAATCATACTGCAGCAGGCGTTTACTGACTCACTTAAGCGCAGAAAGCCGTAGCCTGAACACCCTCTTAGTGCCCACAGCTATGGCAATACTCACTAGAACTAATGATGAACATCAGGGAAGGTCAGGTGCAGCAACAAGGCTCGCTTGTCCTGCGGTACTTGAGCACGCCCCACATTGTTATTATCCAAAACAACGAAGATACCCTGAGGATTGACCGCCAAGCCCTCCCCCTTACCGTAGCGGGTTTCTTCATAAATCCGCTCAGGTGACTCCTCCAGTGCGCGGTAATCCACACACCACTGAGCCTCTAAACTCGGGAGCTCCCTGCGGCATACTGCGTGGGCGTTGCGCTCCAGGGTAAATAGCGCCCCGTCATAATAGTCGAGACCCGCCAGGTCCTCAGAGCGCCCATAAAATCCAAGACCAGCAACTGATGGCAGAGAAAATACACTGACCTCGCCTTTGCTATTGAGCTGTAAAAGGCCGCGGGGCTCACGCTCCATAGCCACCCAAAAGGCCCCTGCGGCCCTGACCAGGCCCTCACTGGAGGCATTGGGCTTTTGCAGGTAACCTTCCGCCTTGGCTATAGGGGACCAGATATGCTCCTGCCAACTTGCCCTGCCTTGACCATCCACATTGGCAATGCGATTGTAATGTTCACTGACAAGGTGGATGGCATCCCCAGTACAGCTGATTCCTTCAAAGTCCAGCTGATCCGCAGGACGAAAAATCTCCATGAAGGCAACCCAGAGACTTCCCCCCTGCTCCTTACTGGGAGTTTCCAAATCTGTGAGAAGCCGATGGGTACGCAGCTCGGCGCGCTTGCCATCCAGTACCAGCCAGTAAATCTCCCCAGAGTTCTTATCGGAAACAGCCAGTAACTTACCGTCACAAAAGCTTAGGCCGGAAATATCCAGGCCCTCACTGTTATCCACCCAGTAGCTGGCTTGCAGCTTTGCGGGGATGATTTCCGCTGCCACAGCCAGAGGCGCGAGCAATATAGAAGCAACACTGAGGAGGAAACGTTTAATCACTGTGCCGCCAGTTAATCACGGAAGTTGTTAAATTGCAGGGGCTGCTCTAGCTCCTTACTTCGGAGCAGCGCGATGACCTGTTGCAGATCATCGCGCTTCTTACCAGTAACCCGCACCTGCTCGCCCTGAACAGCGGCTTGTACCTTGAGCTTTTCATCTTTAATCAGCTTAACGATTTTTTTTGACAATTCTTTGTCCAGGCCATTTTTCAGGGTCACACCCACTTTCACCTGTTTGCCGGATTGCTCTTTTTCGCCCACCTCCATCGCCAGTGGGTCGATATCACATTTGATCAGCGCGCCGCGCAGCATATCCACTATTTGGTCTACCTGCATATCCACCTCTGCGCGCACCACCAGGGAAAAGTCGCTCATCTCCACTTCCGCATCCACGCCCTTAAAGTCGAAACGGTTGGTAACAGTGCGGTTTACTTGATCTACAGCATTGGTCAGTTGGTGTTTGTCTACTTCGGATACAATGTCAAATGAAGGCATTAATTTCTCTGCTCCTATTTCCAGATTTGCGGAGTTATCTCCGTATTGTGATGGCTATCGGCTAGCCAGATATGGCCATCTTGAATGGTGATACTGAAATCCATATTGCGCTCGGCCATCAGCGCTAACGGCTCTGTGGTATCGGCGTCGAGATGATAAACCTTAAGGTTTTCAAATCGTACAAGCTGACTGTCGAGCTTTTGCCACCAAACTGGCGCAGCTCGCCGCCCGTAACTGTATACCAAAACCTGTCCAGCGCGACCGCAGGCCTTGCGCAATCGCTCCTCGGTGGGCAACCCCACCTCAATCCAGAGGTCGATTTCACCAGTGAGGCTCTTCTGCCACAGATCGGCCTCCTCGTCAGAGGAGAGTCCGCGGGTAAACTCCAGGGAGTCTGCGGCATTGTGCGCAAAGGCCAGTAAACGCACCATCATACGCTCGTCCGTTTCCGACGGGTGGCGCGCCAAAGTGAGCTGGTGCTCGGCATAATAGTCGCGATCCATATCGGCTATTTGTATTTTGGCTTTGAAAATTGTTGCTTTTAATGCCATTTCGGCTCCATCTCTACACCACCTTCAGCACTGTAACTAAGGCGGACTATTCTTGGTTGGTTCACGGGAGAATAAGGATATTCCGCATGACCTCAGCTACTGGCAGCAGCCCGTTCATCTGGCGCTGCACTCTACTCTGCCTGCTGACGGGTTTCCTGAGTGGCTGCGGCATCAATAATATTCCCACCTATGACGAACAGGTGAAAGCGACCTGGGCCCAAGTAGAAAACCAGTATCAGCGTCGCACAGATCTGGTACCAAACCTGGTAAAGACCGTTCAAGCCTATGCTGGGCATGAGCGCGAGACTCTACAAGCGGTTACCGAGGCTCGGGCCAAAGCGAGCTCCCTGCAGCTAGACGGCAACCTCCTCAATGACCCGGCCAAGCTCCAGCAGTTCGAAGCCGCCCAGGCCCAGCTCTCCAGCGCCCTATCACGCCTGATGGTGGTAGTAGAGCGATACCCCGACCTCAAAGCCAGCCAGAACTTCCTCAGCCTGCAGTCGCAACTGGAGGGCACCGAAAACCGGATCAGTGTCGCGCGCCGGGATTATATCCAGGCAGTGCAGCGCTACAACCGGGAGATTCGTACTTTTCCCGGACGCATCTGGCATGCACTCCTCTATAGGGGTATGCCGCTGCGGGAAACTTTTCAGGCCACCAGCGAGGGAGCAGAACAGGCTCCAGAAGTAGACTTTCAATAGGCAGGTGCTGAAAACCCTATGATACGCCTCGCCAAGACTATATTTGCCCTAATGACCCCGCTGCTGGCCGTGGTGTTGTGGGCCGAGGTCCAGCTCCCCCCCCTCTCCGGACGAGTCGTGGACAGGGCCGAGCTTCTGACCGCCGAAGAACGGTATAAGCTCACCGAACGAATCCAGCAATACGAGTCCGAGAGCAGTAATCAGCTGGTCGTCGCCATCCTGCCCGATCTTCAAGGTATCACGATTGAGGAATATGCTAATCAGCTGGCACGCGAGTGGAAGCTGGGGCGCAAGAAAAAAAATAATGGCGTACTGTTCTTAATTGCTCCCGGGGAACGCAAAGTTCGCATTGAGGTGGGCTACGGCCTAGAAGGTGTCCTTACTGATGCCCTATCTGCCAATATTATCCAAACCAAGGTACTGCCAGAATTTCAAAGCGGCAACTTTGCCGGTGGTATTAACGCTGGAGTAGGCTCCATTATTGCCGCCACTAAGAATGAGTATGTAGCCGAGCCAGTGGAAACCAAAGAAGGTCGGCGCCTAGTCTTTCTGATTGGTCTATTCCTGGCTCTGATTATGCTGCACTTATTCGGGACTTCCGTTCTCAGCTCCCCAGTACACGGACGCAGCTACAAACGTGGCCGCTTTGGCGGCTACTATGGTAGCGGCGGCTTCGGTGGTGGACTGCCGGGTGGAAGTTCTTCCGGAGGGGGCGGATTTAGCGGTGGGGGTGGAGGGTTTGGCGGAGGGGGCGCATCGGGAGGATGGTAATGCTCAACAATAGTTATCAACGCCAGGTGGCCGAAGCCATCAAGGAAGTGGAATCCCATACCGATGCGGAGCTTGTGGCGATTGTCGCACGGGAAGCCGACAACTACCTGTACATCTCCACTCTTTGGGCCGCCTTTTTCACCCTACTGCTCTCACCACTCATTGAATTTCTCCCCTGGTGGATCAACTTTCAGCAGGCCTTCCTTCTGCAATGGATACTCTTTATCGCCTTGGCGCTACTTTTCCGCTGGCGCCCGATTACCATGCGGCTGGTGCCCAAAAAAATCAAATATTGGCGTGCCGCAAATCTCGCCCGCCGGCAATTTCTAGAACAGGAGTTACACAGCACCCAAGATCGCCTAGGCTTACTAATTTTTGTCTGTGAAGCCGAGCACTATGTAGAAATTCTTGCGGACCGCGGCCTTGCCCAGCAGGTTACCAATGATCATTGGCAGGTAATCATTGAGGCATTTATCCACGAAATTAAACGTGGCAAAGCGGGAGAGGCCCTACTCCAGTGTATTGCGCAATGCGGAGATTTATTAAAAGAGGCCGCCCCCAGCAGCTCAGTGAAAGATGAACTACCCAACCACCTGATTCTGATCGACTAAAGCACCGGATAATCACCTTACCGACAAGTAGGATTTTAACGTCACAATTCGCGTATATCGTCGCAAGAATAGGACTTTCGACTAAGCTTCAGTAATTTCCATACTACTTCCTTTTCATTTTTCCGGATGACATTCACAGCATTCATTAAAAATCAATGAATATTGCTACTTTCAACATATCTTATTTTGAGTACAGACCTTAGGAGAAGCAGTGGGAATACCCGATGACCAGTAATTTTTTATAAGTAAGAAAAGATATAGCTAATGGGAAAGCGCTTAACTTTATTATGGCTATTGATCACTCTCCTGGCATCCTCATATATCCGTGCTGATTTTATCAGCCTGAGCGGAGCGGAAACAGCCCCCAATATCGCTGAAGTAGAAATACTAAGTCACAGCTTGCGAGTTACCCTTGAAATTTCCGCTGCCGATGCCGATGCATTCTGGCCAGGAATCACTCCATCAGAAAGCATCTATGAAATAGCCAGATTCGCACAAACCCATAAAGAAATCGCCTTTGAAGTGCACTCACCAAAGGGGAGAATAATACCCAGTAATACTTCAGTAAGAATTGCACAGAGAAAACCGAGATACTCCCCCTTCGCCGGAAAGGTAGATCCCAGGACCGGACTGCATCTGCCGGAGTTACCTTCTGATAAAACTATCCTACTGGCCACTCTCGAATTCCCTATTCAAGAGCTCAAAAACCTGAAATTACACCCACCTCTAGATAACGACGGCATAGCCTCTGCCACTATCGGATTCACCAGCCAGCATGGGCGCACGCCTGTCAGTGGATTCCACTATTTATCACGAATCGAATCACTCAAAATCGATAGGGAAGATCCTTGGAACACCCGATTCGAAAACCAAGATATTAACCCTCACAACCGCTACCCCCTCAGATCTTTCCTCTATGTGGAGCCTCGTCAAGTACGCCATGAAATCCTTTTGCGCCCCAGGGACTTACTGCAATGGACCGCACAGCCCTTTGACGCATGGCAGACCCTCACCCGAGAAAAAAGAGCCTTTTTACAGCGTACAACTGAGGAATTCTTACAGAATAAAAACCCCACTACCATAGACCAGGAGTTATCTATTCCGATCAGCACTGAAATATTATTCCTCAAAGCCAACAATATCGGATTCACCACTGTAAAGCATGACGAGCAGATCGAAATTGGCTCACTGTTGATTGGTTACCGAGAAAAATTCTCTATCAAGGAATTACCACAGAGTGTTACCGTTGATTGGAAGCTATTTACCGAAACCATCAATTCCGTACCCACCCTGATTCAGGATCCTGCCGGGCCCTTCCCCACCCATGTTGTGCCTGATTTCCCCGATATCCAATGGCGCAATTACCTCTACGACTACCGCGCGCCCAACAGCGATCCGGTTCCCGTTAAGACCCCTAACGCCGTAATTCCGATGGCAGTACTCTTTTCGTTCTGTTTTGCAGTTTTCTTTATTCTGACTCTCCGCAGTAAAAAAATGGAGACCAAAAATAAACATCCCATCCTCTTTTACAGCGTTGTCATTATTTGTGCCGTACCTATCTACTATGCCCTACCTGGGGAACTGCGAATTCCCCTCCCGGGAACCATCAATACAAAGGCACTCGAAGAAATTACCGAAACACTTTTGATCAGGCTCTCCGCCGCCTATGAAGAGCCAGAAAATGAAGAGCTTAAGTTACAGCTAGCCAACCTAGTGAGCCGAGATAATTTTGATAAAACTCTCTCCAACCTGTCACAGGTTTATCAACCACAAACTAGCACCGGCAACCAGGGCTCGGTGAAGTCTATCGGTGATCTGGAAGTTGAATACGCCGATCAAACATTCGAAAATGGCAGTAAAACTTTCCGAATTATCGGTAAATGGCGTTCAATTACTGAAGACTACAGTTGGGGACATATGGAACAGCTACCACGTGAGACGCGTGCAAGCATCGAAATTACCCAGTCGGATAATTACTGGAAGATATCTGCATTTACACCGCTATCCATACGATAAGGCTAAGAGTAAACAGAGTAGGAAAGTGCCATGAGAAATCTTCGATTTTATGTCTTTCAGTTTCTTTCACTCACCCTGGTTCTTTGCATGAGTGCACAACCCCAAAGCGCTGAGGCCCACCTTCTACTCAACCCGAACGTAATAACCCCGCATATTGAGCATAGGACCAGCGGAATCAACCTTTCGATGAGACTGCCTTATGCAGCAAACACCTCGCTAGAAGAATATCGGCTCTCCAGCGCACGATATTCTGCCCCCCACAATCAGGAAAAGACAAAAAATTTAACCCTCAACTACAGACCAGGGAAAATGAGAGTTATTCACTCAAAGGGCCTAGTGCAAAAAACAGCTCTGATCAGCTATACCAACCTTGACACCATACAGACCTTCCTCAGGAAAGGTATAGTGCATATCATTGGGGGACTAGATCATGTACTTTTTGTACTCTGCCTAAGTCTTGGCGCCTTGACCCTACCCTTACTTTTATGGCGTATCACCGGATTTGCCATTGGTCACAGCATTACCCTTTCTGCTGGAATTTTTGGCTTTATCCCTGTCGCCGTCTGGTTTATCCCCCTGGTTGAAACCGGGATAGCCCTCTCCATTATCTACATGGCCTGGCTTTCCCTGAGGGTAAAACCCACCGGAAAAACATCTAATGAACACACAATATTTTTCACCACCTGTCTATTGGGGCTTTTGCATGGACTGGGGTTTTCGTTTGTTTTGCAAGAAATACTCAAGTTAGATTCACCCAATCTCTGGCAAAGCCTACTGGCTTTTAATCTCGGTGTAGAAGTCGGACAAATATTTATTATTCTTGCAATCTGGCCTCTCTTTTACTTGGCTAGGCACTGGCAAAAAAACTGGGAGGCTCAACTACGCTACTCGATTGCAACCATTTGCGTTGCAATCGCCGTAATCTGGGCTTTTGAGCGCGGAGCTGGGGTTATCAGTGTGATACAGCAGAAAAGCAAATCAAACATTAATATTGTACTGAGCAGTGAATAAAGCTTATCGCTTCACTCGCCACAAAGCGGAAGCCAATAAACCACCATGCCGATAAACTCTACCGCGGCACCTCTCAATCCGCATGCCTATTATATAGAGATAATCATATGCCTCTCAGAGGGCATGAGAAGAGGGGTGTGTGTTGAACAAGGAGGCTAATCGTAATCCATCAAGGACGGGCGGGAACCTTTTTCTGCTCGAAACACCTGCAACCTCTCTCTTAAAGCTTGTGCTGTATAGCCAAAGTAAAAAATTACAATGTGCGACAGCCTTCACTTTTGGGTTCTATGGAAATTTCTTCAAAAAATTTCACCAAGATATCAGTAGGCGTATCTATCAAATCTAAACTCTAGAGGGGGTAGTGCTTTATCTTATCTGTCTGCTCGATTACGAGCCAACTCCCCACTTATCATAAACAGCCTAACCTCAATCTTCTTAGCGATTGCCCTCTGGCACCACTGCTCTTCAGTCGACTCTCGGCAACCTTCTTCCGTAATCACCTAACCTCTTGACTGAGCAGAAGTGGCAGATATTTTCTTCGGTCGTTCTTTTTCAGGTGTTTTACTGATGCGCTTCAGAGTTGAATTCAGGGCTCATCACTTTGATAGGCAATCTGGGTATATAAAACTCGCATCTCAAAAGCATCAGGTTCAGATGATATAGAAAAGGCCTAGAAAAATTTTCTGCAAATTTTCTCATAAGGATCATTGACGCTGAGTAGTGCTCCACAGGTGCCCACTAGCCATTGTTAGCCTTAAGATTACCTTTCTACAATTAAGTTCATACTCTTAATGGGTGTTCCTGGAGGAAAATCCCTGATTTGTTCGTGTATTTGGCCAGATATATCTACATGCACAACCCAAGACACCGCACAGTAATTTTCTTTTTCGTACTCACCACCAAGACTTGGCAGTATCTTTGGAGAAAAACAATTACCTTGATCCAGTGGTTGGCCTGACAGTTCTTTTAGCAAGCTATACTTAAACCAATGCCCCGGCACATCTCCCCCTGAATTCACCAGCTCTCGAAACAATTTCCAAGATTTAGAAGCAATCTCAACTTCACCAGTTCCGGTATCAAGAAAATAAACACGCTCCTTCTTCAGTATTCCTTCTTTTTTTACGAAAAAAAGATCCCCCATAGCCGTCAACAAACGTACACTGGCCCTTCCCCCAACTAGCCACCGCCAAGCTTCCAAGGCATCTCCTTTACCTAAGTCGGTTATTGGAGCAAATATATCTACTTCTTTATTCATGACTAATTCTTCTCTGGTCCAACTCAACTTGAGACTAATATTCATATATTGATCATCACAGCCACTATTATCGTAATTACCATTAAAAATGTAAATTATCTACCAACCCAAAACTTCCCAAGCAAGTCAATCAATCACACAAATAGAACGTTAGAACCAAATAGATGAATTTATTAACACTGTCAAAACCTCGTGAATTTATCTATTTATTGTTTGATGTCTTTATCCCTCTGCTTACCATCCTCCTTAAAACATTGGTCACGGCAAAAAAATCTTCACCAAACATTAATCACTAATTAACAAGCATCTATAAAGGGGAGATCTAAATCAGCCACTAATCAGAAAAAATTATTCTATTTACCAGCGCCAAGTCACTGCTAGATAGGGCCCATGCTCAGTAATATCATAAGCAAAGCGCCCATCAGAGAGACGGCCGGAATAATCGATGCTGTAATACTGGTAGCCCAAGCGCAGTGAGGTGGTTTTCCAGGCGCGCCAGTCTAACCCTGCTAATACATTCCACTGCAAATCATCACCACCAGCTCCGAAACCGCCGATTTCGGTACGCGCTCCCAGTGTCAGGCAGTCATTCAAGGCAAAACCCACACGGGTGCCAATAGTGGGTTCCCACCAGCTTTTGCGGCCGCCCAGGCGATTTTGTACTTCCGGCATTCTGCCAATATCAATACCCACGCGGGCTTTCACTTCCTGCCTGAGGCGATTCCAGCGTACTCCCGCACCTATATCCCAAAAATAGCGACGGTCGCTTTCATTAAAATGCCCTTGCAGTACTCGGTAAACACCAAAGGCAGCAATCCACCCCTGGTGAACATCCACATTAACATCGATATCAATATTTATATCCAACTGGGGATTTCTGGGGGGGGCAACAGTCGTCCCCTCATTTAAATTCAAGTGTACATAGTAGAGGTCGGAAACCAAGCCAAAACGCCCTTTCCAGGCCTCCAGGCGAACAGAAAAAGCCGTATTAAGAAGCTCCAAGGTTTTCTTTAAATTCAGATCCACATCCACAGTGGTATCCGCCACTGTGGCCTGCCCTTCGGTACGCAAGGGCAGGAAAATATAGGGGGTGGCCACAAAGCGCCAACCATCTGGCTGTGAAACAACCGCTGTATTTGCGAAGTTGTGTTCCGGTGTCGTTTGAGCCTCGGCCACGCAGCCAATTAGTAGCGCTGCGAGTCCATTAAAGATTACTGCCGCTTTATTTGCCGCCAAGACCACCTCCATGTAATGGTTTTACCGAGGTTCAATCTCGATAAGCATCCATTAAGGATAGATAGCGCTCGCCTGAGGGAATTTACCGAAGGGAAACCGCCGCGCCGGATGTGGCGCGGTGGCAGTGCGCACTGGGGACAGTGCGCAGGGCTTACTTTGCCGCCCTATTTATCGTTCGCCTAGTCATTTGCTTCCGGGCGCATATGCGGGAACAGCAACACGTCGCGAATCGATGGGGAGTTGGTAAACAGCATTACCAGACGGTCGATACCGATACCTTCACCGGCGGTGGGCGGTAGGCCGTACTCCAGCGCACGGATGTAGTCGGCATCAAAGTGCATGGCTTCATCATCACCCGCGTCTTTCTCGGCTACCTGAGCCTGGAAGCGCTCGGCCTGGTCTTCGGCGTCGTTCAGCTCGGAGAAGCCATTGGCAATCTCGCGGCCACCAACGAAGAACTCGAAGCGGTCGGTGACAAACGGATTGTTATCGTTGCGACGCGCCAGCGGAGACACCTCGGTGGGGTATTCCGTGATAAAGGTCGGCTGGTCGAGGCGGTGCTCTACGGTCTTCTCGAAAATCTCGATCTGAACCTTGCCCAGGCCCCAGCTTTCCTTCAGCGGGATATCCAGTTTTTCTGCCACGGCGCGAGCAGATTCGATCGTGTCAATATCGGCCGCAGTCAATTCCGGGTTATAGTGCAGGATGGAGTCGAACACGGATAGGCGCGCGAACGGCTTGGAGAAGTCGTAACTGCTGTCCTGGTATTCCACAGTGGTGGAGCCCAGTACATCCTCACAGATACCGCGCAGCATCTTCTCGGTGAGATCCATCAGGTCGTTGTAGTCCGCGTACGCCTGGTAGAACTCGAGCATGGTGAACTCGGGGTTGTGGCGTGTGGACAAACCTTCGTTGCGGAAGTTGCGGTTGATCTCGTAAACCCGCTCAAAACCGCCGACCACCAGGCGCTTCAGGTACAGCTCGGGGGCGATGCGCAGATACATATCAATATCCAGCGCATTGTGGTGTGTCACAAAGGGACGTGCGCTGGCGCCGCCGGGAATCACCTGCAACATAGGCGTTTCCACTTCCATAAACTGCTGGCCATTCAGGAACTGACGGATGTACTCGACAATTTTGGAGCGCACGCGAAACACTTCACGCGCTTCCGGCGTTGCGATCAGATCTACGTAGCGTTGGCGGTAGCGCAGTTCCTGGTCGGCGATGCCATGGAATTTCTCTGGCAGCGGGCGCAGCGCCTTGGTCAGCAGGCTGTACTCTTCACAGTTGACGTAGAGATCACCCTTGCCAGACTTGTGCAGGGTGCCTTTTACGCCGACGATATCGCCAATATCCCAGGTGCCGAAGCGCTCTTTAATATCTTTTTGCGCAGCTTTGTCGGCGTAGAGCTGAATGCGATCCGAGACATCCTGAATCACCATGAAGGGGCCGCGTTTCGCCAGGATACGTCCCGCTACGCACGCCCGTTTACCCAGTTCTTCCAGCTCCTCTTTCTGTTTATCGCCGAACTCCGCTTGCAGGTCGGCAGCGAGGTTCTCGCGGCGAAAACTGTTGGGGAAAGCATTGCCCTTCTCGCGCAGAGCGGAAAGCTTGGTGCGGCGCTCGGCGATCAGTTTGTTTTCGTCTTGCTGGATATCAGTCATGGTGATCTATCAGTTTTGTGAGTGATATTGCCCCCCTCCCGTTGGTGAGAGGCGAGGGACGCGGTGAGGGTGGAGCCCCCGAATCAGAGACCGGCTTTCAGGCTGGCTTCGATAAACTGGTCCAGGTCTCCATCCAGTACTGCCTGGCAGTTGCTGGTCTGGACATTGGTGCGCAGGTCCTTAATACGCTGGTCGTCCAACACGTAGGAGCGGATCTGGCTGCCCCAACCGATGTCGGCCTTGCTGTCTTCCATGGCCTGCTTTTCTGCATTGCGCTTGAGCATTTCCTGCTCGTACATTTTTGCACGCAGCATTTTCCAAGCTTTATCGCGGTTTTGGTGCTGGGAGCGCTCACTCTGGCACTGCACCACAATATTGGTTTCCAAGTGGGTCAAGCGCACCGCAGAGTCGGTTTTGTTTACGTGCTGACCACCGGCGCCAGAAGCGCGGTAGGTATCTTCGCGCACCTGGGATTTGTCGATATCAATTTCAATATTGTCATCGATTTCCGGCGAGACAAATATCGAGCTGAAAGAGGTATGACGGCGGTTGCCGGAATCAAAGGGCGATTTGCGCACCAGGCGATGTACCCCGGTCTCGGTGCGCAACCAGCCAAAAGCGTGGTCTCCAGCAAAATGTACGGTGGCACTCTTGATACCCGCGACTTCCCCGGCGGAAACCTCTTCCAGGGTTGTCTTAAAACCGTGGGCCTCACCCCAGCGCAGATACATGCGCAATATCATTTCCGCCCAGTCCTGAGCCTCGGTGCCACCAGAGCCCGCCTGGATATCCAGGTAGGCGTTATTCTCGTCATTTTCACCAGAGAACATACGACGGAATTCCAGCACGCCCAGCTGCTGTTGCAGGTTTTCGATCTCGGCGGAAACCTCTTCCACAGAGTCCTCGTCGTTCTCCTCTACCGCCATCTCCAGCAGCTCGCGGCAATCGGCAATACCCGAGTCGAGGTTTTCGATGGTGGTGACAACAGTTTCCAGGGAGGCGCGCTCGCGCCCTAATTCCTGCGCGCGATTGGGATCGTCCCAAACGCTCGGCTCAGCCAGTTCCAGTTCGACCTCTGTTAGGCGTTCTTTCTTGTTGGCATAGTCAAAGATACCCCCTAAGAACGTCGGTGCGCTCTGCGAGGTCTTTTAATTGATTGAGGAGGGGATTGATTTCCATGAATTCTCAGTCTTCCGACAAAAATAAAGCGGCGCGTATTCTACCGCAGCGCGCAGGGGTACTGCCAGTCGGCCGGTCAGCAGAAACCGACGAAATTCTTATTCGCAAGGCTGGCCGGAAAGCTGCTCTAAAATCGCGCAGCGCGGGGAATCATCACCGGCACAGCTGTCTACAAAGGACGCCAGGGAAGCACGCATTTCCAGCATATCGCGCAACTGGGCTTCCAGCCTTGAGAGTTTTTCACGCACCAGCTGTTGGGTTACTCTACTGCGCCGACCGGGGTTGTCGCGCAGCTCTAACAGGCTGCGCACCTCATCGACAGAGAAACCACTGGCACGGGCGCGCTGGATAAAGCGCAGAGCCTCTAGGTTCGCCTCGCTGTAATCGCGATAACCATTCGCCCGCCGCGCAGGAACCAGAAGCCCAGTCGATTCATAGTGGCGCAGCGCTTTGCTACTGAGGCCCGACTGCTGCGCCGCCTGGGAAATGTTCATTGCCAATACTCACCCCATTTACTGCTTTTAGTGCCCGGCGGCCTCTCTTTAGGCGCTATTGTCCCGGCACTCGGAAAACTGATACTGCATCTGCTCCGCAGGGTCGTAACCCAGTTCCAATGCCGCATCCAGTGCATCCATGCTGACCAGGTGCAGCAGTATATCTCCAGTGGGAGCGCCGCATACCGCTGGATACATTCGGTCTGTGCGCACCCCGCAGCGAGATTCCTGCACCATTACGCCGTTCTCACGTAATTTAGCCAAGCTCTGTTGCAGGGTCACACCACCACCCTCGCACTGCTTGCGGCCGCTCTTGCGGTAAACCCAAACCAGCTCGCCCGGCCTGGGTGCTGGAGGACTCGATGCCACTTCAGGCTGGCTGGCACCCCGAGTATTTTCGGCCTGATTTTCCACTGCCTTTTCCTCCCTGGCTCCACCACAAGCCGCCATGGCCACTGCCAGAGTCAGCGTAAGCAGAGTGGACAACATCGTTTTCACCATCGAACGTCCTCCATAAAGCGATGGCCACCCAGCTCAGGACAAAGCCAACCAGGCTCCCACCAATAGCATCAATGTACCGGAAATACGGTTTATCAGACGCACATTCTCCGCGCGCTCCAACAGGCGACTGAGAGCCTGACCACCCCCAGCGTAAATCAGCAAACACAGGGTTTCCAGCAACAGTATGGTGACAATCAGCACCGAAAGTTGCGGTGCCAGTGGCTTGCCTTGGTTAATAAAGGGCGGTAATAGCGCAATGAAAAACGCCCACCCCTTGGGATTGGCCACAGCGGTAATAAATCCCTGCACCAAAAGCGCCTTTGCCGAGGGCCGGCCACGCCCTTTAGCCTCATCGAGTACTGCCAATTGACCCTGCGCGCGCCACATCTGTAAGCCAATCCAGATAAGGTAGGCCCCGCCGCAGTATTTGAACACCTGAAACACCGAGGGGTACTGCGACATCAGTACGGCGGCTCCAAGCACTGAAGCCAGTGCCACCAGGGCAACACCAACCAGCTCACCGATCATCATCCACAATGTGTGGCGCACCCCCACAGTGATCCCCAAGCTAAGTGCCAACATCATGCACAGCCCCGGCGTGACCGAGGCAAAGAAACTGGCCGGGACAAAAAGCGCGAGTACCGATAAATCCATAAGCTTTCCTAGTGGTGTGTACCGCTGTGATTTCCAAAGTGGCTGACCAGCATTCCAGCCAGCATCAGCCCACAGCCGACCAACTCGCGGGTATTCAATATTTCATTGAGAAACAACCAGCCCGCCGCCAGCGCAAACACCGCCTCCAGGCTCATAATTACAGTGGCATGGGAGGGTGCCGCATAGCGCTGAGCCAGTAACTGGAACGTAAACGCCAGCGCCGTAGAAAAAATCATCATGTAGGCAATGGGCCAAGCCGCATCTACAGCCGACTGAATTGTGGCCTGCTCAGTAAAGAGTGAGGCGAGGGCCGATAGCAGGCCGCACATCAGAAACTGTATACAGGCGAGGCGCAGCGCATCGTAACGCTTGACTAGGCGATCGGCGGAGAGCACCTGAATGGCGAACACAAAGGCACTGGCAAACACCATCAGATCGCCTATTAGCTGTGACTCCTCACTAAAATCTGCGAGCGAATAGAGGCCAAATAAAGCCAAGCCAATACCCGCCCATGTCCAGCGGTTGGTTTTATGACCGAGGGACAACCCGATGACCGGTACCAATAACAGGTAAAAACCGGTAATAAATCCCGCGCGACCGGCAGTGGTATAGAGCAGACTCACCTGCTGCAGTGCCGCGCCGAGAAACAACCAAAAACCGAGCAGGGCTCCGCCAGGCAAACAGGCTTTCCAACGGTGATTGACGTGCCCGCCATCCACCTCAACGGGCTGAGCATCCCGCCGCGATGAGAGCCAGTAAACAATCGGCACCAAAATCAGACCACCGAGAATAAAGCGCCAGGCATTGAACGCCAGCGGCTCTATATCCGCCATGGCAATCTTTTGCGGTACGAAGGCGACACCCCAAAACAGCGCCGCCAATAACAGTAGGGTTTCCGCCTGTACTTGTTTGCGTTTCACGTCTTCAACTTCCAACCACTTTTTAAAAACCGGTGTACACAGGCTCCATGCGCTGCACAGCGGCCAACAAAGGTGTCCTTATACGGCTTCCAACAGGCTCACCATTAACTGCAGGGACTCGCGCCCACGAAACTCATTCACGTCCAGTTTAAAAGCCAGCCGCACTTTCTCGGCGGCCTGCGGCCACTGATCGGTGTCCACATTAAAGGCGATGGCATCGAGTGCCAGCTGGGGCGCCTGTGGTGGGGCCACTACCATTTTCAAATGGCGCTCGCCGACAATGCGCTGCTGCAGTAGCAGGAACTCCCCGTCGAAAATAGGCTCAGGAAACGCCTGCCCCCAGGGGGCGCAGGTGCGCAGCAGGGTAGCGGTGTGCAGGGTGTAATCCTGTACCTCCAGCTCGCCATCGGAATCGATCACCGCCTGCAGCTGGTTTTCATCGAGACGGCTGCGCACTACCCGCTCAAACTCGGCGCGGAAGGCATCGAGGTGTTGTGCGGGCAGGCTCAAGCCCGCCGCCATGGCGTGACCACCATACTTACTGATCAATTCGGGATTGGCCGCGGCCACATCGCTCAGTGCGTCGCGGATATGCAGGCCGGGTATGGAACGCGCGGAACCCTTTACCAGCCCGTTATCTCCCTCGGCAAAAGCAATCACCGGGCGGTGGAATTTTTCCTTGATGCGGCTGGCCAAGATACCCACCACGCCCTGGTGCCAATTGGCATCGTAGAGACACAGGCCCCAGGGAATCTCCCCTTCGAGACTCAGGGTTTCCAGCGCCGCCAGTGCCTCCCGCTGCATGCCCTGCTCAATCGCCTTGCGATCCCGGTTGAGCATATCCAGCTCCCCCGCCAGTTCGCGAGCCTCGCCCGGGTCACGTGTCAGAAGGCAGCGAATACCGGTGCCAATATCGTCCAGGCGCCCGGCCGCATTGATACGCGGTCCCAGTATAAAGCCGATGTCGGTGGTGGACAGTCGGCGCTGGTCGCGCCCGGCCACTTCAAGCAGCGCGGAGATGCCGGGGCGGCAGCGGCCGGAGCGAATGCGGGCGATCCCCTGATGCACCAGAATACGATTGTTGTGATCCAGGGGAACCAGGTCCGCCACAGTGCCGAGGGCGACCAAATCGAGGTACTCGGCCATATTCGGTGGGGATATCCCACTTTGCTCAAACCAGCCACACTCCAGCAAGGCGCTGCGCAAGCGGCTGAGCAGATAGAAGATCACCCCGACACCGGCGAGATTCTTACTGGGAAAATCGCAGTTCGGCTGATTCGGATTGACGATCGCATCGGCATCCGGCAGCTCACTACCCGGTAGGTGGTGATCCGTCACTACCACGGTCATACCCGCCGCCTTGGCCGCGGCCACCCCGTCGATACTGCTGATGCCGTTATCCACGGTGATCAGCACATCCGGGCCACAGCCTTTGGCTACCTCGACAATTTCCGGTGTCAGGCCGTAGCCAAAATCAAAGCGATTGGGCACCAGGAAATCCACTCCCGGCGCCCCCATGGCCCCCAGCGCCAGCACGGCGAGGGTGCTGCTGGTGGCGCCGTCGGCATCGAAGTCGCCGACAATCAAAATTTTCTGCTGCGCCCGGATGGCCTCCACCAGCAGAGCCACGGCCGTTTCCAAACCGCGCATAAGCTGGGGTTTCTGCAACTTGACGAGGCTGTGGTCCAGGGCCTCCTCGCTGACGATGCCACGCCCGAGTAACACTCTCTGCAAAATCTGTGGGGTTTCAGAAGTAAAACGGCCAGTGGAAAAATCCACTGGCCGTCGCTGAATTCTTGTAGTCATGCTCTCTCAGCTTTTTTTTATCCGGTGATCCAAGCCCCATCGGCGACTAGCAGCCACCGGACAACATGGTCACCATATAGTCATGCACCTGGGACAGGTCGTTGGGCAGCACCTTGAGCCGCTCTTCGCGCTCCCAGAGGTTCTGCATATGGGCCGGCAGGGGAATTTTGGTTTGTGGCAGCGCTCGCGCCACAGCGTCGGGGAATTTTGCCGGGTGCGCGGTAGATAAGCAAACCATGGGCTGCTCGGCGGAGCGGCGCACTCGTCGCGCGGCCTCGACGCCGATGGCGGTGTGAGGGTCGAGCAGATAGCCAGTTGCCGCAAACTGCTCGCGAACCACCTCCACAGTGCGCGCATCATCGACCCGATAACTGGAAAACACGTCCTGCGCACGCTCCAGGGCCCGCTCACTCAGATGCATAGGCGCACCCCGGTCCGCCAGTAACTCCGCCACTGCAGCACCGTCGCGCCCGTACAAATCGAACAGCAGGCGCTCGAAATTACTCGACACCATAATGTCCATGCTCGGCGAAAGGCTGTGAACTAACGGTTGGGGCCTATGGTCGTTGGCGCTGATACAGCGGTGCAAAATATCGTTGGCGTTGGTGGCGATCACCAACTGGTCAATCGGCAGACCCATTTGCCGCGCCAGGTAGCCGGCAAAAATATCACCAAAATTGCCGGTAGGTACCGAGAAATTTACCGTTTTGTCGGGCGCACCCAAGCGCACTGCGGCGTAGAAGTAGTAGACAATCTGCGCCATGATACGCGCCCAGTTGATGGAGTTGACCGCAACCAGGCGGCGCCCATCGGGCAGGAAGGATTGGTTGGCGAAACTGGCCTTCACCATATTCTGGCAATCATCGAAATTGCCATCCATAGCGATATTAAACACATTGTCCGATAGCACCGTGGTCATCTGCCGGCGCTGCACCTCTGAGACTCGGTTGTGGGGGTGCAGGATAAAAATATCGATATTGTCACAGTGGCGGCAGCCTTCAATCGCCGCTGAGCCGGTATCCCCGGAAGTAGCCCCCATCACCACTACGCGTTCCCCGCGCTTTTTTAGCAGATGATCGAACAGCTGACCGAGGAACTGCAGGGCAAAGTCCTTAAAAGCCAAGGTTGGGCCATGAAAAAGCTCCAGTATCCACTCGTTGGTATCCGTCTGCACCAGTGGTGCCACCGCTCTGTGACGAAATTGGCTCTGATTCCGGTTATAGGAGCGCCCAATAATATCCCGCAGCTCACGCTCACTGAGGTCCTCACCTACAAAAGGCTGGATAATCGTGAAAGCTAGTTGTTCGTAATCCATGCCCGCCATCGCGGCGATATCGCGGCGGGAAAACTGCGGTAGTGATTCGGGTACATAGAGGCCGCCATCGTTGGCGAGGCCGGTGAGTACGGTATCGGCAAAAGAGAGTGACGGCGCGTGGCCGCGAGTGCTGATAAATTTCACGGTATTATTTCGCTCTTGAATCTAGCGGGGCTTAAAGAATATTGGCGCCCCAAAGTGAGAGCGCCATACAGCAATAGCGGCAGTGATCAGCCGAGGCTTTCCACACGGATTCGCACCACATTCCCCTCGACAGTATCCAGGGCTTCAATCTGGGCAACCGCCTCGCGCAAGCATGCTTCCCTGGCACGGCTGGTAAGAATGACTACTGGCACCAGCTCCTCACCTTCCATCGGCTCGTGCTGAATCAGGGCCTCAATACTAATACCCTGATCGCTGCAAATGGTGGCCACCCTGGACATAACACCGGGCTTGTCGTGAGCAGAGATACGCAGGTAGTAGCTGGTGACCACGTCTTCTTCAGGCAGAACCTGTGTATCACCCTGCTCCGCCAGCGCCACGCCTGCGGCGGGCACGCGCTGGTCCGGTTTGGCATTGAGGGTGCGCGCCACATCCACAATATCGGCAATCACTGCGGAAGCGGTGGCCTCGGCACCAGCACCAGCACCGTAGTAAAGCGTCGGCCCCACCGCATCGCCATTCACCAATACCGCATTCATTACGCCATTCACATTGGCAATTAAGCGGCGCTGTGGAATCAGGGTTGGGTGTACACGCAGTTCCACCCCCTGATCCGTGCGGCGGGCGATGCCCAGGTGCTTGATGCGGTAACCGAGTTCATCTGCATAGCGAATATCCTCCGGGCAAACCCGGCTGATACCCTCGGTATACACCTTGTCAAAGGCGAGCGGTATAGTGAACGCTAGCGAGGCCATAATGACCAATTTATGGGCGGCATCGATCCCCTCTACATCGAAAGTGGGGTCTGCCTCGGCATATCCCAGGGCCTGGGCCTGGGACAGAGCGTCATCAAAGCTCCGGCCCTTCTCTCGCATTTGTGTGAGGATATAGTTGCCAGTGCCGTTGATAATACCGGCGAGCCACTCGATGCGGTTGCCCACCAACCCCTCTCGCAGGGATTTGATGATAGGAATTCCTCCAGCGACAGCGGCCTCATAGGCAATACTCACTCCCTTATTCGCTGCCTGCTCAAACAGCTCATTGCCGTGCTCGGCGATCAGCGCTTTGTTGGCAGTGACCACGTGTTTGCCATTTTCAATCGCCGCCAATACCAGCTCGCGAGCCACGGTGGTTCCGCCGATCAGCTCAACCAAGATATCGACATTGGGATTATTAGCGACTTCAAAAATGTCGCGGGTCACACTCAATGCACTGGTATCGCAATCGGGATTGTCACGGCGGGCTCCAACCTGTTCTATCACCACCGCTCGACCACAGCGCGCAGCCACCTCTTCCCCATTGCGCGCCAGGACATTGATCGTACCGCTGCCCACAGTCCCCAAACCGCAAACGCCGATACGCACGGCGCGCTGCGACTTTTCGGCAACCGTTTGGTCCGCCGCCTCTGCAACTTCATCAATTGTTGCGCTCACAAATTCCCTCCGCGCGCTGGCTCCCGGCAATGCACCGCCAATTTTCAAGGTGCCGCGCCAGAAGAAGGCGCAATAAAAGCAAACAAAAACTATAAAAGATCGACAACCTTACCGAGCAGAAAGTAAAAAAGTCAATAAAATTGCGCAACCCCGCCATACCCCTCGACACAAGCGCAGCTGAAACTTCTGTCACCAAAAAGCACCCTTGGAAATAGGATCCATCCTCAGTAGATGCTATAAAAGCATCTACTAGCATCAGGTACCGACAACCTGCGAAATTGCATCCACCGCGCCTTTTCCAAAAAATGGGCGCACTGAAAAACGAACTCAGATAGCGGTCGAGTGATGAAAAAAACCCTAATCCTTTATACCGGCGGAACCTTGGGAATGCGCCGCAGCGAATCCGGCTATGTGCCGGATGCCGATCTCGAAGGTGCACTAGGGCGCCTCCTACAAGATGTGATTGGCCAGCTGCCGAGCTATGACTTCCAGGCCCTCGACCCACTTCTCGACAGTGCCAACATGCAACCGCAGGACTGGTACCGCATCGCTTCCCTGATACGCGACAACTATAGCCACTACTCGGGCTTTGTTGTGCTGCACGGCACCGATACCATGGCCTATACGGCCTCCGCCCTGTCTTTTGCCCTGCAGGGGTTGGCCAAACCGATAGTAGTCACTGGCTCACAAATCCCACTGCGGGAAATGCGTAGCGATGCCTACAATAATCTGATTGCCGCCTTACTGCTCAGTGGTTCCGACAACATTGGCGAGGTCTGCCTCTACTTTAACGGCAAACTGCTGCGCGGCAACCGCGCCGTAAAAGTCAGCTCCGGCTCTCTGAATGCCTTTACCAGCCCCAACTATCCAAGCCTCGGCGAGGTGGGTATCCAGGTCAACATCGACTCCAACGCCTTATTAATGCACGGCGACACCCCGCAGTTCGAGATTCCCGAGCGCGCCGATGGCAATGTTGTACTGGTAAAATTATTCCCCGGAATCACCTCGCTATTTCTCAGTAAAATTATCGAATCCCGCCCGCGCGGCATAGTGATTGAAACCTACGGTACCGGCAACGCGCCGACCGACAATGCAGCATTTACCGCCCAACTGAAAAGGGCTGCGGAACTGGAGATCATTTGTGTGGCGGTTTCCCAGTGCCTGGAAAACCATGTGGATCTCGGAAAATATGCTGCGGGCTCAGCGCTATTGCACGCCGGTGTAATTGGTGGTTTGGATATGACCAGCGAAGCGTGCTATGCGAAATTAAATCATTTACTGGCCATGAATTATTCAACCAGTAAAGTTAAAACGCTGATGGAAATCCCCCTTTGTGGAGAGTGTACGCCCTCATAGCACCAGCCGGAATGGATTGAGAAACGCAGAGGGAACCTGCTCGAAAATTCCGCTGTAAATATTCATTTCGCCCGCTCCATATGGGGTGAAATAAACCGGGTCCACGACTAGTTTCAAGGGGACTCTCAGGGCACTGGTAACAGATATTCCTCAATGAGCAATAATTTTTCGCAAAACTTGCGCCTACTGTGCAGCTTTTATCGCTCGATCGCTGAGGTGTGCCGGCGCATGGGTGTCAACCGAGCACAATTTAATAAATACCTGAACGGCAACACCCAACCTTCACAATATACACTCAATAAGATCTGCCACTTCTTCGGTGTCGAACCCCATGAAATCCTGATGCCACAGGAACGCTTCGAACAGATTATTCGTGTTCGCAGCGCCTCTAGCACAATAGAGCCCGCACGCCCCTACACTCCAGGTATCGATCTGCTGATCCGGGAGTCTCAGGGGCGCGCGGACAAGTACTTGGGTTTTTACTTCGAGTATCACTATTCAATGACATTTCCAGACCACATTATTCGCAGTTTGCTGCATATCGAGTCAGATGGTGAAGGGTATTATTTTCAGCGTTTTGAGCGAATGCGTTATCCAGACCGTGAGGAATGGTATAAGTCCCGCTACAAGGGCATGCTGCTCTTTCTCTCCGAGCGAATTTTTCTAATTGGCTACGAGGCTCTGACACACAACGAAATCGCCCAGACGATTCTCTACCCTACCTACAAAAGCCGGGTAAGTTATTTATCTGGGCTCAAGCTGGGCGCCTCCGCCAGTGACCGGCGCGAGCCCGTGTGCACAAAAGTGTTATTGGAATCCCTCGGGCGAAAAATCAGCATTAAAAATGCGTTAAAACTATGCGGGGTCTTCGGCCCAGATTCCGATGAAATTAACCGCAGTATCCGCGAAAACATCCGGGCTACAAATACCGAAGGTCCCCAGAGTTTTTTTGCCACGCCACTTTAACAATTAATTCCTATAACGGGCCCAAATAATGGGCCCGAGCAATAACAACAATGGGCAACCCCGAACCCAGGCTAATCTCTGTTCCCGGTGTATTTGCCCCGCAAAGATGAAGAGAAAACAAAAACATTATGACGAACGATTTCCACACTCTAAAACCCATGCCCGTATTCAGCGCCGGCGGTATATCTCGCACAGAGAAAGACCTACTTGGAGAGCGGGAGGTGCCGGCAGATGTTTATTTTGGTATCCAGACATTGCGCGCCCTGGAAAACTTCCAGATTACCGGCATCACCCTCAACCACTTCCCCAACCTGGTCAAAGCCCTGGCTATGGTCAAGAAGGCGGCAGCACGCGCTAACCGCGAACTCGGCTACCTGGAGGAGGATTTGGAGACGGCCATTGCCGATGCCTGTAGTGAGATTATCGATGGCAAATTACACGATCAATTTCTGGTGGATATGATTCAGGGCGGTGCTGGCACATCGACCAATATGAATGCCAACGAGGTAATCGCCAACCGCGCTTTGGAGTTATTGGGACACAACAAGGGCGAATACAAAAAGGTTCACCCTAACAACCATGTCAATCTGTCGCAGTCCACCAACGATGTGTACCCCTCCTCTATCAATCTGGCGGTACTACTCAGTTACAACGATCTTGTGCAATCCATGGAGGCGCTTTGTATTGAGTTTGACAGCAAAGCAAAAGAGTTTGCCCACGTAATTAAAATGGGGCGCACTCAGTTACAGGATGCGGTGCCCATGACCCTGGGCCAGGAATTTGCCGCTTTTGCCGCAACTATTCGCGAGGATGTGGCCCGGGTTAAAGAACTGGTTGCTTTATTTAATGAAATCAATATGGGCGGCACCGCAATTGGCACCGGCATTAACACCGACCCGCAATATCGCCAGCTGGTTGTTTCGGCCCTCTCAGAAATTTCTGGAATCGATTTTGTCTGCGCGGAAAACCTGGTTGAGGCCACCTCGGATATGGGCGCCTTCGTGATGTTTTCCGGTGTAATGAAACGCATCGCCGTAAAAATTTCAAAGATTTGTAGCGACCTACGCCTACTCTCCAGCGGCCCGCGAGCAGGGCTCAACGAAATCAACCTACCGCCGATGCAACCGGGTTCTTCGATTATGCCCGGCAAGGTGAATCCGGTGATCCCCGAGGTGGTCAATCAGGTGGCCTATCAGGTCATCGGCAACGACCTGACGATTACCCTGGCGGCCGAGTCTGGTCAGCTGCAGCTGAATGTTATGGAGCCAGTCATCGCCTTTAACCTGCTGCAATCCATGCGCCTAATGACCCAGGCTATGAATACGCTCGCCCAGCGCTGCGTCAATGGCATCAGTGCGAACGAAGAGCACTGTCGACAAATGGTGGAGAACAGCATCGGCCTGATTACCGCAGTTAACCCGTTTATCGGCTATGAAAATGCGACTCGTATCGCCCAGCAGGCACTGTTGACTGGTGCCAGCGTCAAGCAATTGATTCTCGAGGAGGGATTGCTGAGTGAGGAAGAGTTGAATGACATTCTCGCACCGGAGAATATGACGCAGCCACGCAAGGTGGCCCTTAAGAGCCCGGCCTGAGTATCAATAGCGGCCCGCCAAAGTGGGGCCGCTATTTCCACGAAACGATTAGATACCCAGTTCTTTAACCAGGGAAGCTGGCGGCAGATAGCCGGGCACGACCCTGCCATCCTCCATAACAATGGTGGGAGTACCGCGCACATCAATCTCCTCGTTGCCCAACTTATATTGCGCGGCAACCGGATTGCTGTCACAGACCTTCAAGGGCACATTTTCACGGTTTTTCAGCGCCGTCAGGGTTTTGTTACTGTCATCGGCACACCAGGCTGTTGCGAGCTTGCGGTAACCCAGAGATTGCAGGCCGCCGCGCGGGAAAGCCAGATATCTGACTTCGATTCCGCGTTTATTTAACTCGGGAACATCCTGGTGCAGTTTGCGGCAGTAGCCACAGTCCACATCGGTAAAGACATAAATACGCGCCTTGGTTTCCCCTTTTGGTGAGAAGACGATCATATCGTCGACACTCTGGGTCCCCATCACTTGGGCGCGACGGCCAGCCCTGCGCCCTTCCGAGAGATTGGCAAAGCCACCACCACTCTTCACCTGAAATAGGTCTCCAAGGATAAAGTGGTTGCCGTCGCCAGAGACAAACAGGGTACTGCTGCCTCCATCAAGCTCCACTTCGTAGAGCCCTGCAATGGGGGTTTCGCGCACTTCACCATACTCTGGCTTGGGATTGCTAGCCTCAAGACGGGCCTTGATTGTCTTCGCAATGTTCGCGTCGACCTCCGCAAGGGCCGCTGGCCCAAACAAACCGAGCAGCACTCCAGCGAGTGCCAGCGGCTTCTTGAAAAGCATCATTAGCGATTGCTCCTTAAATTCTCAATGAGATTCGACTCGAACGTCGCCCTTCAGTTCCAGCCAGTATGGCAGCTGCTCACCATATCAGGCTTATATGGCGCGTTTTAACATATTTGGGCACCCGGAACTACGAATAAATAGCCAAGTTGTGCGCTGATAAACCAATACCGAGAAATGATGTTCCCGGGGAGTACATACGGGAGAGTTTTGTGACCCAAGTTCAGAAAAAGGGGAAATACGATAAGGTAACAACGGCAGGCGTAGTTTTGAGCCGCTAGCTGACAATTTGAACTGAAAGGTAAATTTAGCGCAAAGGGCAGATTTTTGGCATAAAAAAGCCGGGGCTGTAACCCCGGCATTTTTGTGAGCTGTAAGAGAGGTGCCTAGTTAAGCTTCTCTTTAATACGTGCGGCTTTACCAGTTAGGCTGCGCAAGTAGTACAGCTTGGCCTGGCGCACGTCACCGCGACGCTTAACCTTGATGCTGTCAACCATGGGGCTGTGGGTCTGAAAAGTACGCTCTACACCAACACCGTGGGAAATCTTGCGCACAGTGAAGGAGGAATTCAGGCCGCGGTTACGCTTGCCGATCACCACACCTTCGAACGCCTGCAGACGCTCGCGGTTACCTTCTTTTACTTTTACTTGAACGATGACAGTGTCGCCCGGCGCGAAGGGAGGTACTTCGCTCTTCAGCTGTTCCTGCTCCAGCTGCTGGATAATCTTATTAGTCATTTGGATTTGCTCCCAAATAGAGTTTATGTAGCTTCTCAGCTAGTTCACCGAACTACTCTCGCCTCCCGGCGAATCCGGCATCAAGTTTTGTCGGGCTTCCGCTCCTGCTGGATTTCCTCCAACAGCTGCTTCTGCTCCTTATTCAGCTCCAGCCCCTCCAGAAGATCGGGCCGACGCTGCTGTGTGCGCGCCAGTGCCTGCTTCAGGCGCCAGCGGCGTATTCTTTCGTGATTGCCCGAGAGCAACACATCCGGTACCGCTACTCCCCGGTACTGTTCCGGCCGGGTGTAGTGGGGACAGTCGAGCAGACCAGAGGAAAAAGAGTCCTCAACCGCCGACTGATCGTGTCCGAGAGCACCGGGAATCAGGCGGGTAATCGCATCCACCATTACCATAGCAGCCAACTCACCACCACTTAGGACATAGTCACCAATAGACCACTCTTCATCGATCATAGATTCGACGATACGCTCATCTACGCCTTCATAGCGCCCGGCCAACAAAACTAGGTTGCCAGCATTAGAGAGGTCTTCGACCCCGCGCTGATCCAGCTGCTGTCCTTGCGGTGACAGGTAGATACTGCGTACAGCCTCGCCCTCTTCCCCAGCCCAGGCGCGTGCCGCCTCCAGGGACTGATAAAGGGGTTCAGCCATCATCACCATTCCAGGGCCACCGCCATACGGGCGGTCATCCACTGTGCGGTGTTTGTCACTGGTGAACTCCCGAGGGTTCCAGCAGCGTACTTCCAGCAGACCATCTTTGACGGCCCGCCCGCTGACACCATACTCGGTCAGTGCGGCAAACATCTCCGGAAAAATGCTTACCAGAGCGATTCTTTTTACCATCGCTCAGCGCCTTAAAAAGCCGGGTCCCAGTCGACGGTAATTACACCGGCTTCCAGGTCTATATCTGCAATAAACTGGCCCGGCAGATAGGGAATCAAGCGCTCGCGCTTGTCCACTCCTCCACGCACCACCAATACATCGTTGGCGCCAGTTTCCATCATGCGAGCGACATTGCCAAAATCGTGCTCCTCGCCGCCAAAACGGCTGATAACCCGCAAACCCACTAGCTGGTGCCAGTAATACTCACCCTGCTCGAGTTCAGGCATCAGGTCACGTGCTATAGCAATATCACGCTGGCAAAGTTGAGCCGCCAGATCGCGGTCATCCATGCCTTTCACATGTATGATCAACCCTTTGCCATGACGCTTGCCAGCGTCAATATCCAAGGGCTCCCAGCCTTTCGGCCCCCGCAACCACCACTTGGGGAATTGCAGGATGTTGTCCATCGGCTCGGTATAGGAGTGAACCTTAACCCAGCCGCGCACACCATAAACGGTCGTTACGCGCCCAACTGTGACCAGCTGCTCGGAAGGTTTTCCGTTATCTGTCACAGACGCACCACTTACACGCAAATTAAGCGGTTTCTTTCAGAAGCTTGCTGACGCGGTCAGAAACCTGTGCGCCGTGACCCAGCCAGTAGTCAACGCGCTCACGATCAACGCGCAGACGCTCTTCCTGACCACGGGCAACCGGGTTGAAGAAGCCAACACGCTCAATGAAACGACCGTCGCGAGATTTGCGGCTATCGGTCACGGTCAGGTGATAAAACGGGCGTTTCTTAGCACCGCCACGAGCCAAACGAATGGTTACCATGTAACTTTCCTGTAATTTTAAACACTTGGCGACAGCATTAAGCCATCACCCAAACAACTTTGCCGGCAGCTCACCCCCGGCTGAAAGGCGGCGTATTCTAATGTACCGCCAGAGATTTGTATAGCGCCTCATTGGGCGCCAAAGGGCCTACTTTTTCTTGAGTCCAGGCGGGAGCCCGCCGGGCATACCACCCATTCCACCGAGCCCTCCGGGCATGCCCCCACCGGCCCCTGACATCCCGCCAAGGCCGCGCATCATCTTGCTCATCCCCCCGCCTTTGAGTTTTTTCATCATCTTGCCCATCTGCTTATGCTGCTTGAGCAGGCGGTTGAGATCCTGCAGCTGGGTACCGGAACCGGCGACGATACGGCGCTTGCGAGAGCCGTTCAGCAGGTCCGGATTGCGCCGTTCTGCAGGGGTCATAGAGGAGATAATCGCATCCATACGCTTGAATTCTTTGCCCATATCCGCCTGCTGGGCAGCTTGCGCAACACCGCCCATACCGGGCATTTTTTCCAGCAAAGAGCCGAAGCCGCCCATATTTTGCATCTGTTGCAGCTGGTCGCGCAGATCTTCCAGATCGAAGCCTTTCCCCTTTTGTACCTTTTTGACCAGCTTCTCGGCCTTCTCCCGATCGATCTTCTGCTCTGCCTCTTCGATCAGAGACAGGATGTCGCCCATGCCCAGGATACGAGAGGCAATACGGTCCGGGTGGAAAGTCTCCAGGGCATCGGTCTTCTCACCAACACCGATAAACTTAATTGGCTTGCCAGTCACATGCCGCACTGAAAGCGCCGCACCGCCGCGGGCATCGCCGTCCGCCTTGGTGAGAATAACGCCAGTGAGTGGCAGGGCCGCATTAAAGGCACTGGCGGTATTTACCGCATCCTGGCCGATCATGGCATCGATAACGAACAGAGTCTCCGCCGGGTCCAGTTCGCTGTGCAGGTCCCGAATCTCATCCATCAGCTGGCCGTCAATATGCAGGCGACCCGCGGTATCCACGATCAATACATCGGCAAACTGTCTGCGCGCGGCGTCCACAGCACCCCTGGCGATATCCAGAGGTTTTTGATCTGAAGTAGAGCCGTGGAACAGGGCGCCCACTTCTCCAGCCAGAGTTTCCAGCTGCTTGATGGCCGCGGGGCGATATACGTCCGCACTCACCACCATGACCTTTTTCTTTTCCCGTTCCTGCAGGTATTTGGCCAGTTTGGCAACACTGGTGGTTTTACCAGCGCCCTGCAGACCCGCCATCAAAATAACTGCCGGGGGCTGAACCGCAAGATTGAGAGGCTCTGCCGCCGCACCCATGACCTTGACCAGCTCATCCTGAACAATCTTGACGAACTGCTGGCCCGGATTCAGGGCCTTGCTAACCTTCTGCCCCACAGCAGCTGCGCGCACTTGCTGTACAAAGGCCTTCACCACAGGTAGGGCGACATCCGCCTCAAGCAGGGCTTTGCGCACTTCGCGCAGGGTATCGCGGATATTGTCATCGGTCAGGCGCGCCTTGCCGGTGACTTTTTTTAGGGCCGCCGATAAGCGGTCACTCAGGTTATCGAACATAAATTCGTCTCGATTTCTCCGATTGCGGACAGGACCCCGGTGCGGAGGGCCGCGAAATTTTGGGGGGAGCTATCTCCAACTCCCACTCTGAGGCGCGGCAGTATAGCCCAGGTCCTGTCACAGCCGAAATATCACCAGATCTTCCCTGTTAAACCGGGCTGTGACACACTCATCCTCCTCTGCTTAGAAGATACGGATCTAATCAATGGCGGCATTCGCCCACTGGACGGCCATCGCGCTATATATAGCCACTACTATTGTCGCAGCCAGAGCACTCGCCCGGGAAGAACAGCCTAATCGAAAACTACTATTGGGACTGCTCGCCGCCGCTCTGGCTACCCATGGAGCCTCCCTGGTATATACACTGTACTCCCCCGATGGCTATCGCTTTGACCTGCTGGCAATGCTGTCGCTCATCGCCTGGGTAGTAAACCTGTTACTGCTAATCTTGGCCGCTGGCCGCCCGCTTACTCTGCTGATACTCATTTTTGCCCCGGTTGGAGCGCTGACTGAGTTTGCAGCTTCGCATACCTGGGGGCCCGTAGCACCCCACCAGCAGCTATCCTCGGGTATCGCCGTGCACGCCCTATTATCAATCTCTGCTTACTCCCTACTGACCCTGGCCACCCTGCAAGCCATTTACCTCTATTACCTGAACCAGCAGCTGCACAATCACAGGCCCGTGGGGGCAATGCGCCTGCTCCCCCCCCTGCAGAGCATGGAGTCATTACTGTTTGGCCTAATCACTTTCGGACAACTGCTGCTAACCGCCTCTCTGATTACCGGCTTTGTGTTTGTCGGCAACCTGTTTGAACAGGGCCCTCTCCACAAAACAGCACTCTCTCTCATCGCCTGGGTGCTTTACAGCATTCTTCTCTGGGGACACTGGCAATGGGGCTGGCGCGGCAACACCGCGGTTCGCTGGACCCTGTGCGCTTTCATCGCTTTGATGCTGGCGTACTTTGGCAGCAAGCTGGTTATTGAAGTGATTCTCCAGCGCGGCTAAAACGAGGCAAAAAGTAGATAACGACCGGAAAACTTGCGGAGATTGCCGTTCTGTTCCAATATCTCCGCTTAGAAATAAAAAGAGTTCTCCCTTGAACGAGATGCCCCCGGGCCTGCTGTTTAGCCTGCTGGCCCTGCTGATTGTAATATCGGCTTTTTTTTCCAGCTCCGAAACCAGCATGATGGCACTGAACCGCTATCGCCTGCGCCACCAAGCCAAAAATGGCCATCGCGGAGCGAAACGGGCAATGGAGCTGCTCGCCCGCCCGGACAAGCTGATCGGCGTTATCCTGATCGGCAATAACCTGGTCAACATTCTCGCATCGGTTATTGCCGGTGCTGTTTTCACTCAGCTTTATGGTGATGCCGGTCTTCTTTATGCTACCGGTGCCCTTACCATCGTCATTCTCATTTTTGCCGAAGTTACCCCCAAAACAATCGCCGCACTGCACCCAGAGCGCATCGCATTCCCTGCATCCTTGGTTTTGCGCCCCCTGCAATGGCTTCTGACCCCTTTTGTACTGCTAGTGGGCAGCATCTCAAATGGCCTTGCGCGGCTAGTCGGCGTGGAAACAACCTCAGGCGGCGAAGCGGAACACCTGGCCCCAGAAGAGCTCAGAAGCGTTGTATTTGAGTCGGGCGCGCTGATACCCAGCAAGCACAAAGGCATGCTTCTCAATGTCCTTGACCTGGACCAGGCCACCGTTGAGGACATTATGATTCCGCGCAACGAGGTGATGGGCTTAGACCTGGAAAACAGCGCCGATCAAATTCTCCAGCAGCTGGCCGAGAGCACCTATACCCGCTTGCCAGTTTATCGAAGCGACATCAATCAGGTCGTGGGTATACTACATTTGCGCCGCGCCGCACAGATTTTGCGCGATGGCCCAGACAAACTCACCGCCGAGCGCCTCAAGTCCTTTACCGATGAACCCTATTTTGTACCAGAGGCCACTCCACTCCCCACTCTGCTAATGAACTTCCAAAAAACCAAGCGCCGCATGGGGTTGGTGGTGGATGAATACGGCGAAGTCATGGGGATCGTAACCCTAGAGGATCTACTGGAGGAAATCGTCGGAGACTTTACCGCGAGCCCAGTGCCGAGTGACGATGAAGAAATTGTCGCTGTTGATGGGGGCTGGTATATGATTGAGGGCGGCACCTCCATCCGCGATATCAACCGCACCTTAGGTTGGGACCTCCCCACCGACGGCCCCAAGACCTTTAACGGTCTCGCCATGGAACACCTGGAAAGCATCCCGGATGGCAATATTAGCTTGTATATCTTCAATTACCTGGTAGAAATTGAAGCAGTATCGGACAAGATGATCACCAAGGCCCGAATTAAAAAAATTGACCGGTAACTGAAAGGTCGCAAGGTCTGCTATTCGGCAAAGTCTACCAGTAACTTTCTTACCGGAGCGAAACTTACCCTATGCACAGGGCTCGGCCCTAACTGCTGCAGGGCTTGGATATGGGCTTTGGTCGGATAACCTTTATGGCCGGCCAGCCCATAACCCGGAAACTTTGTATCCATCGTCACCATCTCCCGATCCCGGGTAACTTTTGCCAAAATCGAGGCGGCAGCGATCGCGGCAACACGTCCATCCCCCTTAATAACGGTATCACAAGGGTATGACCAGTCTGGCTTTTTATTGCCGTCCACCAAAACAAATTCCGGCTGAACTGGCAACTGCCCAACCGCACGGTGCATAGCCAACAAACTCGCCTGTAAAATATTCATCTGGTCGATTTCCGCCACTGTCGCACGGGCAACAGCAAAGCTCAGTGCTCGCGCACAGATTTCATCAAAAAGTAATTCGCGCTTTTTTTCGCTGAGTTTTTTGGAGTCAGCCAGGCCTGTAATTGGCTTGGCAGGATCGAGAATAACCGCCGCTGCCACTACATCACCCGCCAGCGGACCGCGGCCAACCTCATCAACCCCAGCGAGCAATTCACCTTTGTACGGACAAATATACGGGGGCAATTCTTTTTTAACGCTCATAAATCCAACAACCCCATCACTTTAAAAGGGAACAGACAGCATCCGCCGCCCGCTCAGACGCATTGCGGCGCAGTTGCTGATGAAGATCATCAAACTCGCGCTGTAGCTGATCGCTGAGCAACGGGTCCTCAAAATAACGCATCAGGGCAGCGCCGAGGTTTTCAGGGGTGGCATCGCTTTGCAAAATTTCTGGCACTAGCTCTCTTTGTGCCAATAAATTCGGCAGTGAGACCCAGGGCGTATGCAACATGCGCGAGACAATGGCATAGGTAATTCTACCCAGCTTGTAGGCAACCACCATGGGCTTCTTCAGCAGCATTGTTTCCAGGGTCGCTGTTCCCGAGGCGATCAGCACACAATCTGACACACCAAGCGCCTTTTGTGAATCTCCCAGAAGTAGTGTTACTGGAAGCCCGGGGTACCCCTCTAACTGCTCCTGCAGTTCGGCGAGGCGCTGCTCATTGGCCGCAGGCAAAACAAATTTGAGGTCGGGGTTGCGCTGGTGGCACCAGCGGGCCGTTTGCAAAAATAGCGGGCCAAGTAAGCGTACCTCCCCTCCCCGACTCCCCGGCAACAGAGCGATCACCCTGTCATCAACCTTAAATCCCAGCTCTGTGCGCGCTGCAGAATTATTGACCTGTAAGGGAATATCATCGGCAAGGGGATGCCCAACAAAAGTGACGGGCACCTGATTTTCCCGGTAAAAAGCCGCCTCAAAGGGCAGCAACGTGAGCATATGGTTAATCGCACGCGCAATCTTCTTGATGCGTCCTCGCCGCCATGCCCATACTGAAGGGCTGACATAATGCACCGTACAAATACCCTCAGCCTTGAGGGACTCCTCCAGGGATAAATTAAAGTCCGGAGCATCGATTCCGATAAACAGGTCTGGAGGGTTTTCTAAGAAATGCTCCCGCAGGGTGCGGCGAATTTTTAATAATTCCGGCAACCGCTTTAAAGGCTCGACCAGCCCCATAACTGAGAGGCGCTCCATGGGAAATAGAGACTTGGCTCCCAAGGCTTGCATACGCGGACCGGCAATTCCCTCAAACCGGACTTCAGGCAAACGCTTTTGCAGAGCCTGAATCAGTCCCGCACCCAGAATATCTCCAGAGGCCTCGCCAACAACAACCCCTATACGAACCGGCCTATTATTTTCTGACACGCCTAAAAACCCCTCCAGAGCGGAAGCGACTCTGCTCTCGTATACACCGAGTAAAATGCGAAAAGGCTATTCCGGGAAGCGCTAAACACTCGCACTTCCCGGCAGCCGCTGTGACTAGCGGATAATGCCGCGAGAAGAGGACTGCAAAGAGTCGATCCAAGGCTGGATTACAGGAGACCGCTCACGCAGCTCCGTTAGGGCCTGTAAGGCCTCCTGTAAGGTGAGCCCACGGCGATAGACCGTTTTGTAAGCCTTGTTAATCAGAGAGACATCCTCGCGGGAAAAACCACGGCGACGCAATCCCTCAGCGTTGATGGTTTTGGCTTCCGCAGGATTCCCTGCAACCATTACATATGCGGGAACATCTTTGCCAATTGCCGCCCCCATTCCCAAAAAGGCATGCTCACCAATAGTGCAATGCTGATGCACAAGGCTATAGCCGCTAAGAATGGCCCAATCCTTAACAATCACATGACCGGCAAGGCCCACATTATTGACCAATATGGTGTGGTCACCGACCACACAATCGTGGCCGATATGTGCATAGGCCATAATCAGATTGTCACATCCTATAGTGGTTTCGCCGCGGTCCTGCACAGTGCCACGGTGAATGGTGACCCCCTCACGAATCACATTATTGTCGCCGATAACGAGAGTGGTCTCCTCGCCTTGATACTTTTTATCTGGCGTATCCTGGCCCACCGAGGCAAATTGGTAAATCCGGTTATTCTTTCCAAGCTTGGTCGGCCCACTCAACACGACATGTGATGCAATATCACACCCATCGCCAAGTTCCACGCCGGCACCAATAATGGAATAGGCCCCGATACTCACCCCGGAACCGATAACCGCTGTCGGATCGACAATAGCGGTGGGGTGGATATTTGTCTGCATTCTGGAATCTACTCCTCAGGTAGTGACATATCGGGCACTACAACATCAAATAAATAACAACGATGAAAGTTATTAACAGCGCAGTTACTCAAGCCAATGACCAACAGAGGTCTACAGCTTCTCAACCTGCTTCACAGCGCACAAAAGATCTGCGGACGCTGCCAGCTCACCATCGACACTGGCTTTGGTGGAAAACTTCCAGATATTCCGACGCACCAGCACGGCCTCGGACTCCAAATCCAACCGATCACCCGGAACCACCTGCCGCTTAAAACGGGCCTTATCGACACCGCCGAATAAGTAGAGATAGCCGTCCTCAGGCTTTTTGCCAAATGTTTTAAAGCCGAGAATCCCAGAAACCTGGGCTAGAGCTTCAACGATCATGACACCGGGAAAAATCGGCATTTGCGGAAAGTGACCGTTAAACAACTCTTCATTGACAGAGATATTTTTATACCCCTTAATAAATTTTCCTTCCTCAAGCTCCACAACACGATCCACCAATAAAAATGGATAGCGATGTGGCAGGTACTCACGAATCTCAGTTACATCCATCATTCCAAATGCCCCCAGAAACCACTTCGGGGCGTTAAACGCCCCGAAAACAGCAACACAAAATTGTTTCTCGTAATAGCAGCCGAGTTATTCGTCCTTAGTACAGGACAACATCGCCAGCTGCTTCTCTAAATCTTTCAGCCTTCGCGCCATCTTATCCAGCTGGCTAAAGCGCACTGCGTTTCGACGCCAAGACTGGCTGTCGGCAAAAGGCAAGCCACCGGAGTAAACCCCCGGACTATCGATGGATTTGGTCACAAAAGTATTGGCGGTAACCTGACAGCCATCGGCAATTGTCACATGCCCGGCTATACGGGAGCTTCCGCCCAGAGTGCAGTGCTTTCCTACGATTGCGCTGCCGGCAATTCCAGTACATGCGGCAATGGCTGAGTAGTCACCAATCTGCACATTGTGCGCGATTTGGACCAGATTGTCGATCTTGACTCCACGCCCAATCACGGTATCGCCAAGCGCTCCACGATCCACGCAAGTATTGGCACCTACCTCAACTTCATCGCCGACCTGAACACCACCGAGCTGATAAATTTTGATCCACTCCCGCTGATGAAGCGCAAAGCCAAAACCATCGGCGCCAATAACGGCATGGCTATGAATAATGGCATCCCGTCCGACCTGGCAACCGTGATGCAGAATTGCACCGGCATAGAGGCAGCTCCCCTCACCGAGAGTACTTCCCTCTCCAACAAAGCAGTTAGCACCAACCGATGCTCTGGGACCAATTTTTGCAAAGGCCTCCACCACCGCACCGGCGGCAACACTGGCACAGGGGTCCACTTCAGCATCCGGATGGATTACTGCACTGGGATGAACACCCACCTCGACTAGCGGAGCCGTGTTAAACAGAGCGCTAGCCTTGGCAAAAGCCAAATAGGGGTTGTCTACACACAGAGCGCTGACAGGACACCCATCCGCAAACTCAGCGGTCACCAAAACCGCACCAGCGGAGGTGGTCTTAAGAAAGCGACGATAATTAGGGTTTGCCAGGAAGGTTAGCTGGTCCGGTTTACCATCTTGCAGAGTGCTAAGACCTGAAATCTCGTGAGCCGCGTCGACCCCAGGAGCCAGACGCAACTCGGCGCCCAGCTCTAGTGCAAGCTGGGCCAACGACAAATTGTCTCTCATAAAAAGCTATCGATTACTTATCAGCGTTCATACGCTTTACAACAGCCTCGGTCAGGTTGACCGAAGGATTGGCAAAGTAAGCAGAGGAGGCATCCAATACCAAGTCCAGATTCTGCTCCTTAATAATAGCTTCCAACGCCGTTTTGGCCTTTGCTCCCAAAGAGCCCTGAATTTCCTGACCCACTTGCGCCTCCATCGCGCGCAGCTTCTTGACTGTGGTTTCGAAATCGGAACGCTTGAAATTCATCTTGCGCTGATATTCAGTCTTTTGTTCATCGGACCAGGTTACGCTATTTTTCTGCGCGTCTTCGGCCATTTTTTGTAACTCGGAGCGAATAGATTCGGCACTGCTTTGCAGCTTGGAATATTCGGAGCTGGTCTTCAATGAATTGACCTTGGTTTTGGCCACATCGGTGCTCATAATCGCAGCCTGCAGGTTAAATACTGCAACCTTGGTCTGCGCCAGAGTGGCGCCAGACAGGGTTATACCAGCCAGCAGAACGGCGATAACTTTTACATTCTTAAGCACTTTGGTCTCTCCAATTGATTTTATTTTTTATGCGCAGCAGATGCGCTCAATCTATTTACGTCCGATAAACTTAGAAGCTATTGCCCAGGGTAAACTGGAACACTTCGGTTTCATCGTCATCGTTCTCTTTTAAGGCCTTAGCCAGACTGAAGGTCAGTGGGCCAAAACCGGTAACCCAAGTCAAGCCAATACCCGCGGAAACATTCATATTACCGAAATCTACGTCGTAACAATTAATCTGGGTTTCATCACAACTGGTATCGAAAACATTACCCGCATCGATAAAAAAGGCCGACTGCAGGGAGCGCTGGTCTTTAATAAAAGGCAGAGGGAAGATAACCTCTGCACTACCTTCGACTAGGATATTGCCACCGAAAGGATCTGCATCACCATTCTGGCCTACCAACAAATTTCCGTCACCGTCGGTTTCATAACAATACTCGGTAATAATCTCACCATCCGTCGCACAAGGTAGTCGCGTATAGAACTCAGCTGGAGTTGAGCGTGGACCCAAGGTATTGCGCTTAAAGCCGCGTACTGAGCCAAAACCACCCGCATAAAAATTCTCAAAGAACGGCAGCTGATCGAGATCACCATAACCGTCTCCGTAACCCAGTCGTGTACGCAGACGTAAAGTTAAGCTCTTAGTTAGTGGACGGAAATACTGACCGGTGTAAATAAATTTGTAGTATTCAAGATCACTACCCGGCACAGTAAATTCTGCAGAAAAATTCTGGGAAGCCCCTCGGGTTGCCAGGATACCCCTATTCAAAGTTGAGCGCGCATAAGACGCAGTCAGGCTTAAACTGTTGAAGGCATCTCCATATCGATCAATAAAACCATCCGCCGAAGTGTTAAATTGATCGAGGTCAATATCCATTGCCAGATTCGCCGCAATTCCATCATTAGCATCTGCAATTATCTGCTGGGCATTAAGAGATGTTATTCCCTCCAATAAAGTGTCATCTATAAGAGACGGGCTTGACTGTATTTCCTGCACAGAACCACTCGAAGCCGAAAGCTCCAAATGACTAAAATTAATATTCAAACCAACACGGGAGATTTCTGACATCGGATAGCCGAAGCTGACACCACCGCCATAGCTTGTAGTGTTGTAATCCGACAGGTTGACTTCAGAGTAATCGTTTTCCCTGTAGAAAACGTTAAAACCGCGGCTCACGCCATCCGGAGTGAAGTAGGGATCGAGATAAGAGAAATTTAAAGCTGTCTGGTAAGTAGAAACATTAACGCCAATACCTACCGACTTGCCGGTGCCGAGCCAGTTATTCTCCTGGATATTACCACCGAGCACCAGACCGCTGCTCTGGGCCCAACCGATGGTTCCGCCGATAGAACCCGAGGGCTGCTCTTCAACATTATACTCCACATCGATCTGGTCCGAAGTACCCGGCACCTCGGAGGTTTCAACTTCGACGCCTTTAAAGTAGCCGAGGCGCTCCAGGCGCACCTTGGATTGCTCGATACGCGCGGAGGAAGCGGAGGCCGATTCCATTTGACGCATCTCGCGGCGCAGGACCTCATCGGAGGTACGAGTGTTTCCGCGGAAATTGATTCGGCGCACATAGGCGCGCTTACCCGGATTGATAAAGAAGGTAATTTTTACCGTTTTCTCTTCTTTATTAGCCTCTGGGATACCGTTCACCTCGGCAAAGGTATAACCCTCGTTACCCAGGCGTTTGGTAATATAATCGGAAGTTGTGGTCATTCGGATTTGGGAGAAGGTCTGCCCTTCGCGCACCAGTAACAACCGTTTAATTTCCTCTTCCGATACGACGGGATCACCGGCGAGATCTACCTCGTTAACGGTGTAAACATCCCCCTCCCTAACATTGACCGTGATAAAAACACTCTGTTTGTCGGGGCTTAGGGAAACCTGGGTGGACTCGATCTGGAAATCCAGGTAACCGCGGTCGAGATAGTAGGACTCCAAACGCTCCAGATCGCCGGTGAGCTTTTCACGGGAATACTTGTCGTCGCTGCGCAGCCAGGACAACCAGCCAGTCGTCTGCAATTCGAAGATTTCCGCCAGTTCCTCATCGGAAAATGCCCGGTTGCCAACAACATTGATGTGCTTAATAGCCGCGACTGAGCCCTCATCCACGATAACCCGCAGCTCGACCTGGTTGCGCGGCAGCTCTTTCACTTCCGTCTTAACGCTGGCGCCATATCGCCCCTGGGCCACATACTGGCGTTCAAGCTCCTGGGCCAGACCTTCGAGGGTGGCACGCTTGAAAATCTGCCCCTCAGACAGACCGTTATCCTGCATACCCTTCATCAGGTCTTCAGTGGCGATGGCTTTGTTGCCAGTAATTTCGATCTTGGAAATGGCGGGACGCTCTCGCACCGTGACCACCAGCACGCCATTTTCGCGACCAATCTGAATATCCTCAAAATATCCAGTTCGGAACAGGGCCCGGGTGGCACTCTGAATTTCCACAGATTCAATTTCATCGCCTACGCGCACGGGAAGCGCAGAGAAAACTGTGCCGGCAGAGACGCGTTGCAATCCTTCCACGCGAATATCATTGACCACGAACGACTGGGCTATTGCACTTAAAGGCAGCATCAGGCCGAGGGAGGCCGCTTTCAGGAAATCTTTCATCTACTAATTCCGAGTCTTTTTATTCGCAACCCAGGATTCCAAGCACCCTGTGAGCGCCCAGATCCCCAGCACAATTTTCCGTTCACATTCCATGGAACAGGAGCATTTCATCAAATTACAAACGCAAAATATCGTTATACAGGGCCAGCCCCATAATACAGAGCACCAGGGCCATCCCCACCTGCAGACCAATCACCTGCACCCGCTCCGACACAGGGGATCCCTTGATCGCCTCAATACCGTAGTAGAGAAGGTGACCACCATCGAGTACCGGAATGGGCAACAGGTTGAGTACACCGAGACTGATACTGAGCAGCGCCAATAGCGAAAGAAAGGACTGCCATCCCCTCTCTGCAGAAGTACCCGCCACTTTAGCAATGGTGATTGGGCCACTCAAGTTTTTGGTTGAAAGTTGACCAAATATCAACTTTTTTAAGCTATTTAGTGTAAACAGCGTCTTATCCCAGGTTTCCTGCACCCCCTGTGAAAAGGCACCCGCCACTCCGTAGTGAAAAACTCTTACACGCTCTTCAGGCCAGGACTCAGTCACTGGCTGTACTCCAATCCGGCCGACACGCTCACCGCTATCGAGCGTCACTTCCGCCGGGGTCACCGGCAGAGTCAAACGCTGCCCCTCTCGCTCAATAGCCACCCGCAGGGGCTCTCCTGCGCGAGCGCGTACATACTTGCTCCACTCTTCCCAACCGGAGAAGCTGCGACCATCAGTCCCCACAATCTTATCGCCCGCTTGCAGCCCTGCGGCGCTGGCAGCGCTGCCCTCCTGAACATGGTGTAGCGTCATACTGATCGGCGGGGTCCAGAGACCAAGGCCCACTTCACCGAGGGGGTCAGGCACTTCGCGCCCGGAGAGCCAGCGATTGATATCCGCGACCATATGATACTCGAGATTCGAATCCGGATAGCGCACGGAGAACTCTATCGCTCCACTCTCCCCCAGACGATTGGCCAGGCGCCAATTGAGCGCCTGCCAGGTTGGCGTGGGCTCTCCATCCACCGCGATAATTTCCTGCCCACTCTCCAGCCCCGCCGCCTCGGCGATACTATCCGGCTTGACGCTATCCACTATGGGTACGGGCCCCGCCGTGCCGCCCATGAAAACCACCCAAAACAGAACAATTGCCAGGAGAAAATTGGCCGCAGGCCCCGCTGCAGCAATCGCCATGCGCGCCCACACGCTCTTGCGATTAAAGGCCTGATCCAGCTCATGAGCGGCGACAGGCCCCTCCCGCTCATCCAACATTTTTACGTAGCCGCCGAGGGGGATTGCGGAGATCGCAAATTCGGTACCGTGGCGGTCATAGCGGGAAAATAGGCGGCGGCCAAAGCCCACAGAAAAGCGCAGCACCCTGACTCCACAGAGCCGCGCTACGAGGAAGTGTCCAAACTCGTGGAAGGATACCAGTATGCCGAGAGCCACCAGGGCCCAAATTACCGTCTGAATCAGATCCATACTCAGTTACAGTCTCTTTTCATGCGCAAACCCCGGCATTATATGCCCAGCAGCGTGATTAAAGGGCTCCAACAACCTGCTGGGCCAACTCCCGCGCATTGAGATCAATGGCTTCGACTACATCCAGCCCTGTCAGTTCAACAGCGGGGGCGCTATTCATTACTTTTTCTATAGCCGCTGCAATACTAGTAAATGCCAGCCGGCCCTGTAAAAACGCCTCGACGGCCACTTCGTTGGCCGCATTCAGCACCGTCGGCGCCCCGCCTCCCGCATCCATAGCCTCACGTGCCAAACGCAGGCAGGGAAAGCGCTGATAATTCGGCGCCTCAAAGTCTAAGCGACCCTGACCTATCAGGTCGAGAGCGGAAACCCCCGCGTCAATCCGCGCTGGAAACGCCAGTGCATGGGCGATAGGTGTGCGCATATCGGGATTGCCCATTTGCGCCAGTAGTGAGCCATCCCGATATTGCACCATCGAATGCACGATACTCTGAGGGTGAACGACCACCTCTATTTGCTCGGGGTGGGCATTGAACAGGTAACAGGCCTCGATAAACTCCAGCCCTTTGTTCATCATGGTGGCAGAGTCGACGGAAATCTTCCGTCCCATCGACCAGTTCGGATGTGCACAGGCCTCCTCCGGTGTTACTCGGTGCAGGTCTTTCGCCTCGCGTGTGCGAAATGGCCCTCCGGAACCGGTCAGCAATATCTTATCGACGCCCGCCTCTTCCAGGCTCTCGCACGGGTATGGCAGGCACTGGAAAATTGCATTGTGCTCACTGTCGACCGGCAGCAACTGGGATCCGCCAGCCCGCAGCGCTCGTAGAAACACCGGGCCGGCCATCACCAGCGCCTCTTTGTTGGCGAGTAATACCTTTTTGCCTGCCTCGACTGCCGCGAGGGTTGGCCGCAAACCCGCAGCGCCGACAATCGCCGCCATCACGGTATCCACCTCATCGGCAGAGGCCACATGAGAAAGCCCATCCGCTCCCCACAATACTTCCGTAGAGACCTCTCCGCCCAGCAGGCTACGCAACTCCTCCGCACGATCCTCTCTGGTCACCACCGCATAGCGCGGATTCAATTTCCTGCACTGCTGGGCCAGTTCTGCCACTCGATCGCGAGCAGTAAGGGCGTAAATGGAGTAGCGCTGAGGGTGGCGCGCGAGTACATCCAGAGTACTCACACCAATAGAACCTGTGGAGCCAAGAACAGTGACAACTTGTGGAGATTGGCTTTGCATAAGCGTTCGAAATACCTACGAAACATCTTGCACCCCAGACCGGAGTACCGACAGAAAGCGCCGATACCCCTCGGGGTACTAGATACAATATATAGGGCGGCCTAGCCGTTAAAGATACTTGGGCAGCTCGCTAGCCAGTGCTGCCATAGTGAAAACGGGCAGTGCCGCAGTCAGGCTATCCAGGCGATCCATGACGCCGCCGTGCCCAGGCAGTATATGGCTACTGTCCTTAATGCCCCGGTGCCGCTTGAACATACTTTCCAGCAGATCCCCAATCACTGAAGCGAGCGCAGTCACCAGAACACCAAACGAAAACAGCAGGGTGTTTTTGAGCGGGAGTTCAAACAGATAAGAGGTGATAAGGGCGAGAATCAGGCAGGCGCCGAGACCGCCAAAAAAGCCCTCCCAGGATTTTCCCGGGCTCACTTCGCGAGCCAACTTTCGCTTTCCAAACTTACGCCCAACGAAGTAAGCGCCCACATCCGCTGCAACGACAATAGCGACCACATAGAGTACCAACCAAGCCCCGTGATCGAGCCCCCTCAAAATAACCAGCGACAGCCAGCTGGGTACCAACACCACCAACCCAACCAGGCCGCGCACCCAGCGATTCCCCCAGAGCACGGCACTCGCGGGGTAGCTCTGCACCCAAAGGAAAGCGAGCGCCCACCAACCACAGGCTATCGCCAATATCTGGCGTGCCCGGTCGATATCCGGCGAACTGAAGTCCATCGCAAACACGTATTCAGCAGTGGCTACTAACGTCGTACCCAACGCCGCGAGAAACACAAAGCGCAGTGCGCGATTGAGATTGGAGAGATTGGCCCACTCCCAACCGCCGAGCAGTATCACCGCGACAAAAACCAGCGTGTACCACTGCATTGGCAGCAGGAACAAAACTCCAGCGAAAAGTACCAGCAATACCAGCGCAGTAATTATTCTTTGTTTCAGCACCGAAAACCCCTTTCATCTGGACCCGTACTCCGCCTGCTTTTACTTAGCGACCTCGAGTACCCCGGTGTAATATTCCTAAAATTATTCGCGGACAAAAAAATAGCCGCGCATCTGGCCCGATTTCAATCAAGCCTGCACAGCTGTGCCGTCATCCTCAGCCCGCCCGCCAAAACGCCGGTCGCGCTGCTGAAATACTTCTATCGCCTCATCAAGGGCGGCCTCATCAAAGTCTGGCCATAGCGTATCGGTAAAAAACAACTCACTATAAGCCGCCTGCCAGAGGATAAAGTTACTGATACGCTGCTCGCCGCTGGATCTTATCAGTAGATCCACTGGTGGCAAATCGGCGAGCTGAATATGGCTGTCGACTGCGTCTTCATCGATAGCGTCGAGGGAGCGCTCACCGCGGGTCACCTCCTCAGCAAGCCGCCTCGCGGCCTGAGCAATATCCCAGCGGCCGCCATAGTCGGCTGCAATTACCAGATCACCCTGATCACAATCGCGAGTAATCTCTTCCGCTTCCTCGATAGCGCGCTGCAGCCGCGACGAAAAGCGGTCTCTGCGGCCAATTACCCGCAATCGCACACCCTCATCGCGCATACGTCGGGCTTCCTTACGCAGATAGGAGTGGAACAAACTCATCAAGAGTTCCACCTCCTTGGGAGGCCGCTGCCAGTTTTCACTGGAAAACGCGAACAATGTTAGCGCCTCAACACCTCTGCTCCTGCACGCAGTCAAGAGATCCCGTATACGTTCAACCCCAGCCTTATGCCCCGCCGAGGGGGAAAGCCCACGGCGGGCGGCCCAGCGCCCGTTGCCATCCATAATAATGGCAATATGCCGGGGGCCGGGACAATTCAGCTCGGTACCTCTGCTACCCATTAAATTTCCATCAGATCTTTTTCTTTGGCTGCGAGTGCTTTATCTACATCCGCAACGAACTGATCGGTGATTTTCTGGATATCGTCACCTGCGCGGCGCTCGTCATCCTCGGAAATTTTCTTATCCTTGAGCAGAGATTTCACCTCGGCCAGTGCATCGCGGCGGATATTGCGAATGGAAACACGCGCAGTTTCCGCTTCCCCTCGAGCCTGGCGAATAAAGTTCTTGCGGGTTTCCTCCGTCAGAGCCGGCATCGGAATACGGATAACCGCGCCCGCAGTACTGGGATTCAGGCCCAGATCAGATTTCATGATTGCCTTTTCGATATCCGGAACCAGGTTTTTTTCCCAGGGGGTTACCGATAGTGTTCGCGCATCCTCAACATTGACATTGGCCACCTGCGATAAAGGAGCATCGGAGCCGTAATAGGAAACCTGGATACCGTCGAGAATACTCGGGTGCGCACGGCCGGTACGGATTTTATTGAAATTACCTGACAGTGCGTCGAGCGCCTTACTCATACGAGTCTTAGCGTCTTTTTTGATACCTTCAATCACGATTTCACTTCCTCTTCGATTAGCGTGCCTTCCTCGCCGCCCACGACAATATTGAGCAGCGCACCGGCTTTATCCATACGGAACACCCGCACGGGCATATTGTGCTCACGGCAGAGACAGATAGCGGTCAGGTCCATCACCCCGAGCTTTTTATCGAGCACTTCATCATAAGTCAGCTGGTCATAGCGGGTGGCGGTGGGATCGAGCACCGGATCTGCCGAGTAAACACCATCCACTTTGGTGGCTTTTAGCACCAACTCCGCCTCGATTTCAATCCCGCGCAAACAGGCCGCCGAGTCGGTAGTAAAAAACGGGTTGCCGGTACCCGCGGCAAAAATCAACACTTCGCCGCGTTCCAGGTAGCGGATCGCCGCGCGCCGATCATAGTGATCCACGATTCCACTCATCTGGATAGAGGACATTACCCTCGATGAAATATTGGACCTTTCCAGCGCATCGCGCATGGCCAGGGCATTCATTACGGTGGCCAGCATCCCCATGTGATCGCCGGTAACACGATCGAGTCCAGCCGCACTCAGAGCCGCGCCGCGGAACAGATTACCACCACCCACAACCAGACCAACCTGAACACCAATGCCCACCAACTGGCCAATTTCCAAGGCCATTTTGTCCAGCACTTTTGGGCTGATACCAAAACCCTGGTCACCCATCAGCTCTTCGCCGCTGAGCTTTAACAGAATTCTTTTATATTTGCGGTCTTTAATACCGGGCATTCGCTGGTCCTCTCAAATGTACCTGTTTAGTGGCCAAGTATTGCCGCCGAACATTACAACACTTTCACTCATTTACACAGAGGGGTGCCCCGCTGCAACCAAAAAGGCCACAGCGGAAGCACCCCTCGGCGAGTGAGTGCGCGGGGCACCCACTAATACCAATTAAGAAGAGGACTTAACCTGTGCAGCTACTTCTGCAGCGAAGTCCACCTCTTCTTTCTCGATACCTTCGCCCACTTCATAGCGCACGAAAGAAACCACATCGGCACCGGCGTCTTTAACCAGTTTACCAATGCTCACATCCGGATTCTTAACGAAAGGCTGCTCTACCAAGCTGTTCTCTTTCAGGAACTTCTTGATTCGGCCGCCCATCATTTTTTCAACGATTTCCGCTGGCTTGCCTTCCATATCCGGCTGCGCCTTGATGATCTCCTTCTCTTTCTCCAGGACCTCAGCAGGCATATCTTCCGGTTTGTTCACCTGAGGATTCACCGCGGTTACGTGCATAGCAACGTCTTTCGCCAGCTCCACCTCGCCACCGCTCAGGGCTACCAGAGCAGCAATGCGGTTGTTGGAGTGTACGTAAGCACCGACGACTGGAGCCTCAACCAGTTCAACACGGCGCACACCGATGTTCTCACCGATTTTCTGTACCAGCGCTTCGCGGGCAGTCTCCAGCTCACCTTCCATCAGGGCGGCAATATCCTGCTGACGATCAGCAAAGGCTTTTTCCACTACCTTGGCAACAAAAGCTTGGAAGTTTTCATCGCGAGCAACAAAGTCGGTCTCAGAATTCACTTCAACCAATACACCGAAGCTACCGTCTTCAGCGACTTTTGCAGCGACAACGCCGTCTGCGGCGGTGCGGCCAGCTTTCTTGGCAGCCTTCAGGCCAGAGGCCTTACGCAGGTCTTCGATCGCCTTTTCGATATCGCCATCTGCTGCTGAAAGTGCTTTCTTACACTCCATCATCGGCAGGCCGGTACGCTCGCGCAATTCTTTTACCATAGACGCGGTAATCGCCATGATTCTTTCCTCGGGGTTCTGTCACTTAAAAGTTAGAAAAAAGGGGCCGAATCTCGGGCCCCTTTTTAAGTTCGCAGCGCAACGCTTAAGTGTTACACCACTACGCCCTGCAAATTACTCTGCAGCAGCTTCGTCATCGCTAGCTTCAACGTACTCGTCTTTAGCCACCGCATTGCCAGCCTCAGCTGCACCGGCGAGCACTGCATCAGCCACAACAGTGGTATACAGCTTGATTGCGCGAATAGCGTCGTCGTTACCGGGAATTACGTAGTCAACGCCAGCGGGATCGCTGTTGGTGTCGACAACGCCGATTACTGGGATGCCCAGCTTGTTAGCTTCCTGAATGGCGATGCGCTCGTGCTCAACGTCGATTACGAAGATCGCGTCAGGCAGGCCGCCCATGTCTTTAATACCACCGATGGAGCGGTCGAGTTTTTCCATCGTGCGGGTGCGCATCAGGGCTTCTTTCTTGGTCAGTTTCTCGAAAGTACCGTCCTGAGACTGAGCCTGCAGCTCACGGAAACGCTTGATGGATGCGCGAATGGTTTTGTAGTTGGTGAGCATACCACCTAGCCAGCGGTTGCTGACGAAAGGCTGGCCACAGCGCTCAGCCTGCTCTTTGATGGACTTCTGTGCGGCGCGCTTGGTGCCAACAAACAGAATCTTTTTCTTCTGAGCAGCCATCCCCTTGACCACCTGCAGGGCTTCATTGAAAGCCGGTACAGTGTGCTCCAGGTTGATGATGTGAATCTTGTTGCGAGCGCCAAAGATGAATTGACCCATCTTCGGATTCCAGTAGCGAGTCTGGTGACCAAAGTGAACACCAGCCTGCAGCATATCGCGCATACTTACTTGCGGCATAATAAACCTCTAAATGTACGGGTTAGTCCTCCACCCATCCCATGCGTCAACCCTGCGAGGGGCACCCAGACACATGTGTCGATGCGTGTGCGGCATTTTCACCCCGGAAGCATTCCGGAGCGGCGCGCTTTATACCACAATCCCCGAGCCGAGTGAAGGACGGGGACCGATATCGAGCAGATGGCGACGCCTAACGCCCGCCCGACTGCGCGGGCGTTAGGCGCTATGCCCCGCCACCGGCAATCCGCTACAATGGCCCGCCTTCACAGATAGATCTCCATCACAGAAAGACTTAAGGACACGCATGACCTCAGCCATTAAGACGCCAGAACAAATTGCCAAAATGCGTATCGCGGGCCGCCTCGCCGCAGAGGTCCTGGAAATGATTGGCGAGTATGTGGTTCCCGGTGTCACTACGGAAGAACTGGATCGCCGCTGCCACGATCATATCGTTAACGTGCAGAAGGCCATTCCCGCCTGCCTCGGCTATCGGGGCTTCCCAAAGTCCATTTGCACCTCGGTCAATGAAGTGGTCTGCCACGGTATACCGTCCGAGAGCAAAGTGCTGAAAAAGGGCGACATCATCAATATTGATGTCACCGTGATCAAAGATGGCTGGTTCGGGGATACCAGCAAGATGTTCTTCGTCGGCAAGCCCGCCGCCCACGCCGAGCGCCTGGTGAGCATCACTCAGGAGTGCTTGTACAAAGCCATTGAAATTGTGCGGCCCGGCACCAGCCTTGGCGATATTGGTCACGTAATCCAGCAGCACGCCGAGAAAAACTACTACACCGTGGTACGCGACTTTTGTGGCCACGGTATTGGCGATGTATTCCACGAAGAACCCCAGGTACTGCATTACGGCCAGCCTGGAACCGGCGAAATCCTGCAAGAGGGCATGACCTTCACGATTGAGCCGATGATCAATGCCGGCAAGGCCGCCACCCGCGTTCTTGGCGATGGCTGGACAGCCATTACCAAGGACCGCCGCCTGTCGGCGCAGTGGGAACACACCATGGTTGTCACCAGCAGCGGGGTCGAAGTGCTGACCGCGCGCGGCGAGGAGAAGTTTTAGCACCCTCCGCGCAAACCAGGAAAGATGCAAAGACCCGCCATCGCGCGGGTCACAGTCAAACGGACCCCACCCATGCAGCCGGCCAATACACCCTATTTTGAGCACCCTCCGTTCTTCTTCGATCAAACCCGTTTTCGCCGGGACCTCGCTGCCAGCGAAAAGCTTCCCTTGCAGATTTTTAAGGACGCAGTGGGCGCGGCAGAACACCAGATGGCCGAACGCTTTCGCGAGGGGGAGGATGTCGCCACCCTGGTACGTGAGCGCGCACTCTTTATAGACTGCCTGCTGCATTACGCCTGGCACCAGTACCACTGGAAGCCCGGCGCCAGCCTCCTCGCCGTGGGCGGCTATGGCCGCGGAGAACTGCACCCGCACTCGGACATCGACCTGCTGATCCTCACCGAGGATCGCGCCGATAGCGACACGATCGACAGCATCGAGCGCTTTGTCACTTTTCTCTGGGATTTGGGCCTGGATATTGGCCACTCGGTGCGCACCGTGGAAGAGTGTCTGGCACTTGCCGCAGAGGACATCACTGTAATTACCAACCTGACCGAATCTCGCACAGTGGTGGGTGACAGCCAACCCGGGGAGCAATTGGCCGCGCGGATGGAGGCGGGTAAACTCTGGTCCACCGAGGCCTTTTACGACGCCAAACTCGCCGAGCAGGATGAGCGCCACAATCGCCAGCAGGCTGCGGAATATATCCTCGAACCCAATATCAAGAACTCACCCGGCGGATTGCGCGATATTCAAACCATCGCCTGGGTCGCCAAATATTATTTCCGCGTACGCACCCTCAGGCAGTTACAGGGCAAGGCCTTTTTCACCGAGGAGGAGTTCGCCATACTCCAATCCGGCGAGAGTTTCCTGTGGCGCGTGCGCTACGGCCTGCACCTGCTCGCCGGGCGCGCCGAAGAGCGACTGCTATTCGACTACCAGAGAGAGCTGGCCAAACAGTTTGGCTATGAGGACAGCGACACCCAGCTGGCTGTTGAACAGTTTATGCACAACTATTACCGCATCGTGATGGCCCTGCGCGAACTCAACGATGTGCTGCTGCAATTTTTAGGGGAAGCGATCCGGCAGGGCAGCGAGCAAACGGTAGCCCCCATCAACGAGCGTTTTCAGCTGCGTGGCGGCGCCATCGAAGCCGCTTACCCACAGGTGTTCAACCAGCACCCCTCAGCGCTGCTGGAGATTTTTGTACTGATGGCCAGACACCCGCAGATTACCCGGGTGCGCGCCTCCACTATTCGCCTGATTCGCGAACACCGACTTCTCATCAATGAACAATTTCGCGAAGACCCAGCCAACAGCGAATTGTTTATGGAACTGCTGCGCTCCGCGCGCGGGCTCTCCACACAGCTGTCGCGCATGACCCGCTACGGCATCCTCGGGCGCTATTTACCGGAGTTTGGCCGGGTCACAGGGCAGATGCAGCACGACCTCTTTCACATATATACCGTGGATGCTCACACACTGCAGGTGGTGCGTAACATGCGCAGTTTTCGCAGCCCCGAGGCGCGAGAAAAATTCCCTATCGCTGCAGAGATCCTTGAGCGACTGCGCCAGCCGGAACTGCTGTATATCGCCGGCCTCTACCACGATATCGCCAAGGGGCGCGGCGGCGATCACTCGAAGCTTGGCGTGGTAGATGCCGGTGAATTCTGCCTGCGCCACCAATTACCGGCGCGGGACCGCCGCCTGGTGTGCTGGCTGGTGGAGAAACACCTGTTGATGAGCCAAGTCTCGCAGAAACAGGACATCAGCGACCCGGAAGTGGTGCACGCCTTCGCCCGCGAGGTGGGGGATCGCGAACACCTGGATTACCTCTACGCCCTGACCGTGGCGGACATCAACGCCACCAATCCGGAGCTCTGGAATAGCTGGCGCGCCAGCCTAATGCGCCAACTTTATCAGGCCACCCAGCACGCCCTGCGCCGCGGCCTGGAGAACCCCATCGACCGCGAGGAAATTATCGTGGAAACCCGCAGCCTAGCACTGGAAAAACTGTGCGCCCTCGGGCTGCCGGAAGCTTCGATGGAGAATATCTGGGCTCAGATGGGCGACGATTACTTCGTGCGCGAGAGCGCCGATAACATCGTTTGGCACACCGCAGCCATTCACGAGCTGCACAGCAACAGCCCCCTGATGCCCAGCGACACCCTGGTACTGACACGCAACTCAGGCCCCGGTGAGCACGACGGCGCCACCCAGGTTTTCGTCTACACCCCCGACCGCGCCAATGTATTCGCCGCCGTAGTTACCGGGCTCGATATGCTCAACCTGAGCGTGCACGATGCGCGCCTGTACAACTCGGCCTCGGGCTACACCCTGGATACTTTTTATGTGCTCGACGAGTCCGGCCAACCCCTGCTCGACGAACCTCAGCGCCTACAGCAAATTCGCGATACGCTGCAGCAGGAGTTGGCGCTGGTCGAGGACTATTCCAAAATTATTCAGCGGCGCACACCGCGGCGCCTGAAGATGTTTGAACTGGAGAGCCGTGCGCACCTGTCTACGGAACCCGGCGATCACTACAGCACGCTGGAAATTACCAGCGCCGACAGGCCCGGTCTGCTCGCGCTGATTGCGCGCACCTTTGTCACTCACGACCTGCGCCTGCACAACGCCAAGATCTCCACTCTCGGAGAGCGGGTTGAAGATATTTTCCATATCACCGATGCCGGGGGGCACGCCCTCTGTGACGCCGACATCAACCGCGAACTGGAAGAGGCCATTTGTCGGGAGCTGGACGATCACACGGCACCGCAATAGCACCATTGACGAGCAGATCAAACCGCCATGAATCCAAACCTGGACAAGTTGCAGCCCTACCCCTTTACCAAGCTGCAGGCCTTGAAAGCGGGTCTACAGCCCGCGCGCAAACCCCATATCGCCCTCTCTATCGGCGAACCAAAACACGCACCACCGCAATTTGTGCACAGCGAGCTGCTCGCACACCTCGACAAAATCGCCGCCTACCCGCTCACCAAAGGCCTGGAACTGCTGCGCCAGACCATCGCCGACTGGCTGAGTGTGCGCTTTCAGCTCACGGGGGTATGTGCCGACACCCAGGTATTGCCCGTGAACGGCACCCGCGAAGCGTTGTTTGCCTTCGCCCAGGCCACCGTATCGCCGCGCAGCAAGGTCCTGATGCCCAACCCGTTCTACCAAATTTACGAAGGCGCGGCCCTGCTAGCCGGCGCCGAGCCACACTTTATCAACTGCCTCGCCAGCGCAAACTTCAAACCGGACTTCAACGCCATTCCCGAGTCGGCCTGGCAACAGTGTGAACTGCTGTATCTCTGCTCACCGGGCAACCCCACCGGCGCGCTGTTAGAACTCGATGATTTCCAACAACTGATCGAACTGGCGGATCGCTACGATTTCACCATTGCCTCGGACGAGTGTTACTCAGAGCTCTACTTCGACGAAAACACGCCCCCAGCGGGGCTATTGCAGGCCTGCGAACAGATGGGTCGTGGGGACTACCGCCGCTGCGTGGTGTTTCACAGTTTGTCGAAGCGCTCCAACCTGCCGGGGCTACGCTCCGGATTTGTCGCCGGTGACGCGCAGCTACTGGAAAAATTTCTGCTCTACCGCACTTATCATGGCTGCGCTATGCCGCTGCCAAACCAATACGCCTCCATCGCCGCCTGGCGCGATGAGGAGCATGTGCGGGAAAACCGCGCACTCTACCGGCAGAAGTTTGCCGCGGTACTCGACGTTCTCGATGGCTGCCTCGAAGTGCAGAAGCCACAGGCCAGTTTTTATCTGTGGCCGCGCGTCGGCGACGGCGAACAGTTCGCCCGCGAGCTGTACCGCCAGCAAAATATCTCCGTACTACCGGGGGCCTTTCTCGCCCGGGAAAGCGACGGAGTGAACCCCGGGCAGGAGTATGTACGCATAGCCCTGGTGGCAACGCTAGAGGAGTGCGTAGATGCTGCCCAGCGCATCGGGGAATTTTGCCGGCAAAACTAAACAACCAACGACTTCGACACCGCAACCCAGGAGCCCCCAGGCACAAATAAGAATGGCAGTAAAAAATTTACTCAAACAAGAGCGCGTGGACTTTATCTTGCAGCGCCTGGAAGAACTCTACCCGCAAACCCCGGTTCCTCTCGATCACAAAGATCCCTACACACTGCTGGTGGCCGTGCTGCTGTCAGCGCAGTGTACCGATGAGCGCGTCAACCAGGTTACCCCCGCCCTCTGGCAGCTGGCCGACAACCCGGAGGCTATGGCCCAGGTACCCGTGGAGGACATCCAGGCGGCCATCCGCCCCTGCGGCCTATCTCCGCAGAAATCCAAAGCCATCAGCAAGCTGTCACAAATTCTGATCAATGAATACCACAGCAAGGTTCCAGAAAATATGGCCGCCCTGGAAACCCTGCCCGGTGTGGGCCACAAGACCGCCAGTGTGGTGATGTCCCAGGCTTTTGGTCACCCCGCGTTTCCCGTAGACACCCACATTCACCGCCTGGCCCAACGCTGGGGGCTCACCAGCGGCAAGAATGTCACCCAGACCGAGAAAGATTTAAAGCGGCTATTTCCCAGAGAAAAGTGGAATAAATTGCACTTGCAGATTATTTTCTACGGCCGCGAGTTCTGCTCCGCGCGCGGCTGTGACGGCACCGTTTGTGAAATCTGCACCACCTGCTATCCCAGCCGCAAAAACCCCAAGAAAACCAAGAAGGCGTAACTGTGATTACTCTGTACGGCATTAAAAACTGCGACACCGTAAAAAAGGCCCGCAAATGGCTGGAAAACAATGGGGTCGATTACCAGTTTCACGATTTCCGTGAAGATGGCATGGGCGATGTCCCCCTTAAAGTTTGGCTGGACGCATTCGGATGGCAGGAGGTGCTGAACCGCCGCTCCACCAGTTGGCGGGCGCTGAGCGACACACAAAAAGACGCTATGGATAACAATAGCGCTCTGACACTTGCCCTCGAGACGCCCACCCTGATCAAACGACCAGTAACCACCGCAGGCAATATCACCCGTTTCGGATTTAAAGAAAAAGAATTTGCCGAACTCACCGACCAGCCCAACTAGGAGAGAAAGAATGCGCGATATCTACGGCATTGGATTTGGTGTTGGCACCTGTAATAGCAAGGGCGACTGGCTGGAAGTTTTCTACCCAAAGCCACTGTTTAAACCCAGTGCGGAAATAGCTAAAGCAGTCACTGAAACCCTACATATTAACGGCGGCAATCACAGTCTGCCCCTGGATGCGACTCAGCTGCACGGCCTCGCGGAAAAGCTGCACAGCGCCGGAGCCACGGAACAGGCAGAAATCCTGCGGCAATTTGCCAACTCCCAGCGACCACTGGTGGTGGTCGTACTGTCCAGCGATGAAGCCCCGCAGTCGGTGCCAGAGGCCTACCTGAAACTGCACTTGCTCTCCCATCGCCTGGTGAAACCTCACGAAACCAAGCTCGACGGCATTTTCGGCAAACTGATCAATGTGGCCTGGACAAATCAGGGCGCGATCGACCTGGAAGAGCTGCCTCAGCGCCAACTGGAAGCGCGCCTGAACGGGGAGCACCTGGAAGTTGCCTGCGTCGACAAATTTCCCAAGATGACCAACTATGTGGTGCCCACGGGCGTGCGCATCGCCCACACCGCACGCGTGCGTCTCGGCGCCTATCTTGGCGAGGGCACCACCATCATGCACGAGGGTTTCGTCAACTTTAATGCTGGCACCAAGGGCCCCGGCATGATCGAGGGGCGTATTTCTGCGGGGGTGTTTGTCGGCGCGGGCTCCGACTTGGGCGGCAGCAGTTCCACCATGGGCACGCTCTCCGGCGGCGGTAACATCGTCATCTCCGTGGGCGACAACTGCCTGCTCGGCGCCAACGCCGGCATCGGTATTCCCCTCGGCGACCGCTGCACTGTAGAGGCCGGCCTCTATATCACCGCCGGCACCAAGGTAGCCTTACTCGATGATAGCGGCCGACTCGTCGAACATATCAAGGCGCGCGACCTGGCCGGTAAATCCGACCTGCTGTTCCGCAGGAACTCTACCAATGGCGCGGTAGAATGCCTGACTAACAAGAGTGCAATCGAACTGAACGAAGCGCTGCACAGCAATTAAAGTTGAGCGCGGCGGGGCTATCGCCCCGCTAACTTCCCCGCGAACCGCCCATGCACCTACTCGACCAAACACAAGGAACATTCCGTGACCCCCACTCTGCAACTGGCTTTCGACCTGATCCGCCGCCGCTCCATAACACCTGAAGATGCAGGCTGCATGGACCTGATGATCCAGCGTCTGGAAAAAATCGGTTTTCAGGCAACCAGGCTGCGCCGCGGGGACACCGACAATTTTTGGGCAGTGCGCAATGGGCAAGGTAAAGGGCCACTACTCGCCTTTGCCGGCCACACCGATGTAGTGCCCACCGGACCAGAGGACAACTGGAGCAGCCCCCCCTTCGACCCCAAAATTCACGATGGTTTTCTCTATGGTCGTGGCGCCGCGGATATGAAGGGCTCCCTCGCCGCCATGGTCGTAGCCTGTGAAGAGTTTATCGCCGCACATCCGGGTCACTGCGGGCGCATCGCTTTCCTGATCACCAGTGATGAAGAGGGACCGGCAACCAACGGCACCGTCAAAGTGGTTGAATGGCTCGAGGCGCGGGGAGAAAAAATAGGCGGCTGTATTGTGGGTGAGCCCTCCAGCAGCGAACGCGTCGGCGACGTGATCAAAAACGGACGGCGCGGCTCACTGGGCCTGGAATTAAAAGTATTTGGTACACAGGGGCACGTCGCCTACCCTCACCTGGCCGAAAACCCGATTCACAGCCTGGCCCCTGCACTCACCGAACTAACCAACGAGGAGTGGGATCAAGGCAACCAATTTTTCCCCGCCACCAGCTTCCAGGTTTCCAATATCAATGGGGGTACCGGCGCAACCAATGTGATTCCCGGTGAAGTGGATTTACTCTGCAATTGGCGCTTCTCTACGGAGTCTACCGCCGAAGGACTGGAGGCCCGTGCCAGGGCAATCCTGGATAAGCACCACCTAAAATATGAAGCGAACTTTAATGTATCTGGGCATCCCTTCCTCACGGCCGAGGGGCCACTGGTACATGCGGTGGAACAGGCTATCCAGAAAATCACAGGAAAGGAAACGGAATTATCGACTGCCGGGGGCACTTCCGACGGCCGCTTTATCGCTCCAACAGGAGCGCAGGTAGTGGAACTGGGGCCGGTTAATGCCACTATTCACAAGGTTGATGAGAGAGTCAAAGCCGACGATTTGGACATACTTAAGGAAATCTATCGGGAAGTGCTTAAGGAGCTGCTAATCTGAATTTACTGCCCCGGACGATAATTATTTATTAATTGCACGGACTGTCCCACTAAATACACCGACCGGCTTATTCGCCTCCTGCCCAACTGTCTCTGCGGTATGCTCTTCCCGAAAACAAAATGGAGGAGCCCTCAGATAATGAACAGACTATTGAAAATAGCCGCGGCGATATTTATCGCCAGTCCTGCCCTCGCTGAAGAGCAACCCACTAACTTCAGCTATGAGGATGTATTTAATCTCGAGCATGCCAGCGACCCTCAGTTCAGTAACGACGGGAAAAATATTTACTACGTTCGCAACTCCATGAATAAGATGGCGGACAACAAACGGGCAAACCTGTGGCGCATCAGTGCCGACGGCAAGGACCACCGCCCACTGACCTCGGGGGACTACTCTGATTATTCGCCGCGCCTATCCCCGGACGGTAAAACAATCGCCTTTATCAGCTCTCGCAGCGGCAGCTCTCAAATCCACCTGTTGTGGCTCGACAACGGGCAGAATCTGCAGATCTCCCACCTGCCAAAATCCCCTTCCAATATTCAGTGGTCACGAGACGGCAAACAAATTGCCTTCACTATGTTTGTGCCAGAGAGCAAACCACTACCAGTTGAACTGCCCGGTGCCCCCGAGGGCGCCAAGTGGGCAAAACCACCCCAGTTTATCGACAGTAGTATTTATCGTGCGGACGGCATGGGTTATCTCAAGCAGGGGCACACCCAGGTATTTGTCATCCCCCGTGAGGGCGGTACACCGCGTCAGCTTACCAGCGGTGAGTTCGATCACGGCAGTAGTCTCGCCTGGAGTAAAAACAACGACGCTATTTACTTTTCTGCAAACCGCCACCCCGATCACGAGATCGAGTTGATGAACTCTGAAATCTATAGAGTGGATCTCAAGGATGGCGGCATTGAGCAGATCACCGAAAGGTTTGGACCCGATCATCACCCGCAGATTTCCCCCGATGGTAAAAAGCTTGCCTATCTGGGCTTTGAGGATCAGCGGCTCGGATACCAGCAACACAGCCTGCGTATCATCAACCTCGACAGTGGCGAGTCCCGCAAAGTACAAACCGCTAAAGACCGCAGTATCTCCAGCTACCACTGGCTTGGCGATAGTAAGCGCATCGCTTACAGCTATGACGATCAGGGCTCCACAAAAATTGCCATTAAAAAAATGGGTGGCAGTGACACTGTAGTCGCCAGTGATGCCGGCGGTCTATCGCTAGGGCGGCCCTACTCCGGCACGCACTTTGCCACATCCAAACGCGGGGATATTGCCTACACACAAACCAATCCACAACACCCCGCAGAATTGGCTCTGGCCCGCGGCGGTAAAGTAAAAACACTAACCAGTCTCAACCATGACTTGATACCACTGCGCAACATGGCCCAAGTGGAGGAGATCAATTACAAGTCCACTTTTGATGGCCGCAATATACAGGGCTGGGTCGCTTACCCACCCAACTTCGACCCGAAGAAAAAGTATCCCCTGCTGTTGGAAATTCACGGCGGCCCCTTCTCCAATTATGGCCCGCGATTTGCTACTGAAGTACAGTTATTCGCCGCTGCCGGCTATGTGGTCCTCTATACCAATCCAAGGGGTTCCACCAGCTACGGACATGAATTTGCCAACCTGATTCACCACAATTACCCGAGCCAGGATTACGATGACTTGATGGCTGGTGTTGATACAGTAATTGATCAGGGGTTTATCAATGAAGAACAACTATTTGTGACCGGCGGTAGCGGAGGCGGCACCCTCACAGCCTGGATCATTGGCAAGACTGATCGATTCCGGGCAGCGGTGGTCGCCAAACCTGTGATTAATTGGGAGAGCTTTGTGCTTACCGCAGATTACTCCAGATTCTTTACGAAATACTGGTTCTCAGGTATGCCCTGGGAAAAACCGGAGGAATATCGCCGCCGCTCACCCCTCACTTATGTCGGCAATGTCACTACACCAACCATGCTGCTTACCGGAGAAGAGGACTACCGTACACCGATGTCCGAAACAGAGCAGTTTTACCAGGCCTTAAAATTGAATGATGTGGAGGCGGCAATGGTGCGAATTCCCGGCGCCTCTCATAGTATTGCCGCGAGGCCCAGCCAGATGATTGCGAAAGTGGCTTCTATTTTGTACTGGTTTGATCAGCATAAGCCGATTCGGAATAGTGAAGACCTAGCAAGCAAATAACTTGACTGTCATGACATTTTAGCAAAGGGAAAGCCTCAAGGCTTTCCCTTTGCCATTTAACCAACATCCCTTGTCACTCATAATAAAAATATAAAACGACAAGGAACTTACAAATGCGCAAACTGTTTTGTCTTTTTCTCCTTTGGCCTACCCTCGCCATTTGCGAACAAGTTACCCTATCCGACTTGGTACGGCATACAGATATACAAGAAGTAAAAATTTCTCCAACCGGCAGCCATTTAGCCATTAAAAAATTATACGAGGGAGAGAGAATACTGGTTTTTATGTCGATCACCCCTCTGAAGATCACTGGCCTTCTGCGCTTTAGAGGCAAAGAGGAAGTCGGCGATTTCTACTGGGCAAATAATGAGCGAGTTGTTACTAAGGTCGCATCACGAAAGGCCGCATTAGAAACACCGGTGTTTTATGGTTCACTATTTGCCATCAACTATGATGGCACTAAAGGCAAGAATATATTCGGGCACTTAGCGGGAGAGCGCCAAGTCGGATCTCGCTTAAAAAAGGCTGAGTCCACATATGCCCACCCAACAATCATTGACACTCTCCCTAAAGAAAAAAATAAAATATTGATCTCCACCTCTCCCTGGGCTAGGGACTAGGAAACAAGAGGAGAAATCCTCGAAGTAAACATTTATAATGGCGTACAAAAAAGAATAACAGGACTTCCGCAGGTAGGACGCGCCCACACTGACAGAAATGGGAATTTAATCTTCGCCACCGGCAGCAACAAAAATGGTGAACGCGAACTTTACAAGAAATCTAAAATGGGATGGGAAAAACTTGAGAATTCCATTTTAAATCGTAGCTGGCCAAGGGGAGGCAATCTAGAAACAGGAGATTTCTATTTTGAAATAGACCGCACTAACGATACGGAGCAACTAGTTAAATTTAATACCAAAACAAACGAATTAACTCAAATATTTTCCCACGACATTTCCGACATTACCGCGGTGATTTACCACCCAAAAAGTGATAAACCCATCGGAGTTTACCTGCACCCCGACTACCCTGAGGAGTACTTTTTTGATGAGGGCGATGGGTTTGCAGCTTATTTCCGTGGTTTAAAAAAGGCTTTTGAGGGCTACAGAATCAACTTTACCAGCTTCACCAATGATGGCTCTTTAGGAATATTAAAAGTTTATGGAGACCGACTCCCAGGGGATTATTTCTTAGCAAATTTGAAGACTAAGAAAGTAGACTTTCTATTATCATCATCAGAATGGCTTGCCCCTGAAACTTTAAACTCAATGCGAGCTGAGTCATTCGTCACCACGGACAACATGAGAATAGGCACCTATCTGACTTTCCCGAAAGAACAAACTAAAAATCTGCCTATGGTAGTAGTACCACATGGAGGCCCCCATGCCCGTGACTACTGGGGATATGACCAAGAAGTACAAATACTTTCCCAAAATGGCTACTTGGTTCTCCAGGTAAACTTTCGTGGCTCAACAGGATACGGCGACCACTTTTACACTGCCGGAGAGCAAGAGTGGGGAGGAAAAATTCAAAAGGATATAGCCGACGCCGTTCATTGGGCAGTAGAAAAAGGCTATGCAGATCCAAGAAAAGTTTGTATTTACGGTGCCAGCTTTGGGGGCTACTCTGCCCTAATGAACCCGATCAGATATCCAGGCCTGTATAAATGTGCGGCTGGCTATGTGGGTGTTTATGACTTGGAGATGATGTACAAGAAAGGGGATATCAAGCGTCATGATAGAGGGTTAGCCTACCTTAATAGGGAACTGAGTAAAGATAAGAACTTCTTAAAGGAAAACTCTCCAATCCACAACACCGATAAACTCAACATTCCCTTGTTTATTATTCACGGTGAGAAAGATGAGCGTGTACCTGTTGAACATGCTGAGGAGCTACTGAAAAAACTTGAAAAAGAAGGGAAGCCTGCAAAAAGCCTTATTGTTGCCAACGAAGGGCACGGATTTTATAGCGAGGAGAACAAGATGAAGCTTTATACCGAACTGCTAGCTTTTCTTGATAAGCACATCGGTATTGGGTCAGTAGAAAAACAGCCAGCTGTGAACGAGTAATAAGCTAATACCACCCCGGACTTTCCAGCACCAGTTGAGCTACCAACTGGTGCTTTCACAAAGAAACGACCTTTTAGTGGAGCTGTCCTGAAGCCTGGGAGGGCTCCTCAACTGAACTCACTGGCTCATCTAAGCCATGTGACAGTACAAAATAATAAATCACCTGCAGCTGCCCGTGGATTTCTGTCATCAGGTCGAAGTTATACTCCCCCCTTTCCCCTGGGCCCACTTGTACAGACACAATATGTGAAGGTTCAATAAAGAACTCCGCTACCGGGCGTTTGCCGCGCATCACCTGTACTAGCAATGTACGGGTATCCTCCTCTGCAAAGCGCCAATAATAGTCATCATCATCATAAACGACGCTCTCCGGGGTGCCGGCCCGGAGAATGCAATTGGGGTGTTCAGTCAGCCAGGGCCAGAATTCTTTAAAGGGGATCGTCAACGGCATAAGTAACTAGTCATCCAACTCGACGACACTGGCGGCACCACCTTCGAGGGCAAGCTCATCGGCAATCTGCTTGCACCAGAGGTTGAGGCGTTCGGTAGTCAGCTCTTCCTGCTGGTCTTCATCGATAGCGAGGCCCATAAATTTGCCTTCGCCCGCAATTTCCGCCTTGGAAGCCTCAAATTCATAGCCCTCTGTCGACCACAACCCAACAATGGCTGCCCCTCGACCGACAATCACATCATGTAGCATGCCCATCGCATCCAGGAAGTAATCACCGTAACCGAACTGATCGCCCAGACCAAACAGGGCCACAGTCTTACCGCTGAAGTCGATTTCCCGCACATCCTCCCAGAACTCTTCCCAGTCGGATTGAATCTGGCCAAAGTCCCAAGTCGGGATACCAAAAATCAAATTCTGATAGTTGGCGATCTCCAATTGGGTCACATCGGCTACATCAAACAGATCTACCCGATCTTCCCCCAGGCGGGTGCGGATGCGCAGGGCTACAGATTCGGTGTTGCCTTCGTCGCTGCCATAAAACAAGCCGATTTTGCTCACAGTTATTCCTCTTCGCCCAAATCGGGCCACACTAGATACCTATTGGCGGGGCGGCGTATTCTCCCAGCAAAGGCGGGGCGCGGCAAGCTGGCTCGGGTGGACTGGGAACATAAAAAAGCCCCCGACTAGCGGGGGCAAAGGGTTATGAGCCGAGCGGACCTCTGGGGAAGGGTACGCCCGACAGATCGCACAAGGAGTCTGCGATAGTGGGGATCAGGAATCGGATGTGCGTCGCTCAAGACGCTCCTCACGCCATTTCATGTGGCGCTCTTTACGTTTCTCTTTCAACGTTTCAAATTTGGCTTTCTGCTCATCGGTAAGAATCGCCTCGAACTGCTGGCGTATCTGGAAGTGGTTTTGCATTTTCTGTACTTCCAGCTTGCCCAACTCAGTACCAAGCTGGTCTAGTGTGGCCTGGTCGGCGCCACTCTCCATCGCGGCGCGGATTTGCTTACGCAACGCACGTAACTGCTCGCGCTGGGCATTTTTGCTGTCGCTGTTACTCTCCCGGTTGGCTTTCAACTGCGCCTTTTGCCCCTCGGTCAAGCCCAGTTCACGCGCCATATGCTCAAAACCGCGCTTGTGGTGCCCTTCGCCACCCCCAAATGCCATGGATGCTGCAGGGACCGCCATCACCCCGGCCAAAGCCAAGCTACCTAGTACTACTTTCCAGTTCTTCATCACTCCATCCTCTCGTTTGCATTCAGTGAATTCATAGTAAGTCTGGCCTGTGTAAACAGGGGCAAACCCCGGTAAACATTTGTTAAGAACAGTAAAAAGCCCAAGAGGCTGCGATAACTAGCGCCAATGCTTTGCATATAATGGCCTCACAGCAACTGAGAGAACGCCATGAGCCGCATCCTCCTGATCGACGACGACACAGAATTGACCGACCTATTGAAAGAGTATCTAACCGGGGAAGGTTTTGATGTGACCGCGGCCAACGATGGTGGGCGCGGATTGGCACTGGCGCAGAGCCAGAATTTTGACGCCCTGGTACTGGATGTCATGCTGCCGGTGCACAACGGTTTTGACGTGCTGCGAAAACTGCGCGAGGAGGCCTCACCCACTAGCCGCTCCCTGCCCGTGATCATGCTCACCGCCAAGGGCGATACCGTAGACCGTATCGTAGGTCTGGAAATGGGTGCCGACGACTATCTCCCCAAGCCCTGTAACCCACGTGAACTGGCCGCGCGACTGCGCGCGATATTGCGCCGCGGCCGGGTCGAAGTGGAGGACAGCGACGACAGCCTCTCCAGTGGCCAGCTGCGCCTGCTACCGGCCGAATATCAGGCCTATTGGGCCGACCAGGCCCTATCCCTCACTGGCGCCGAATTTTCAGTTCTCAAGGTGCTGATTCAAAACGCCGGCGATGTGGTCGGTAAAGAGGTACTAACCGAGAGCGCACTGGGACGCAAGTTGATGCCCTACGACCGCTCCATCGATGTTCACGTCAGCAATATTCGCAAAAAGCTCGCGGATAAAGGCGCCAGCCGCGACTTGATTATCAATATTCGCGGCGCCGGCTATATGCTCACCCAGGCCAAGCAGTAGGTAGTTTCAAAATGCGCAGCCTCTTCTGGAAGATGTTTTTTGGCGCGTGGATTACCGCCATGGTGATGGTGGTCGCCGCCATTTACATTACCCACTTTGGCGAATTCGGCGATCCCCGCCAGGAGGAGCGCTGGGAGGGACCCGCATTATTTCGTGAAGTGATGCGCAATATGCGCATCGCCCGCCGCCACGGGCCCGAGCAGTTTCAGCACTGGCTAGAACGCGCGCCAAAGAAAGTCAAACGAAGGGTCTACGCCGTGGACAGTGAAGGCAATGACCTGCTCGGGCGGTCACTGCCAGCAAATATGATGCCGCTGATCAACAGCCTCGACTACCGAAACCGTGAGGCTCACATGCTGGTAGACAACAAGCCCACGGTAGGTTTCTTCCTCCCAATGCGCACCGGAGATCCCCTGCGTATCACCCTGGTTGCCGGGGATAGTAAGGAGGGCCTGTTACTGCGATTTTTATGGCGCAACTTCTGGCCCATGCTATTGCTCTCCATGATTACCTCCGGGATCGCCTGCTACTGGCTCGCCAGCTATTTAAGCCGCCCCCTTGAGCAGCTCCGCGCCGCCACAAAACGGGTCGCAGCCGGCGAGCTGGACTATCGAGTTGCCCCCAGCCTGCACACCCGCAACGATGAGCTCACTGATCTGGCCCTGGATTTCGACTCCATGACTGCTCAACTACAGGAATCGATGTCCGAACAGCGCCGTCTGATCAAGGATGTCTCTCACGAGCTTCGCTCACCCCTGGCGCGACTGCAGGTAGCGCTCGCCATCGCTCGTCAGAAACAGGTCATGGGACTGGATAAGGAGCTGGATAAAATCGGTAAAGCGGCGGACTACCTGGAAGACATTATCGCCGATGTGCTGTCCCTGCCGGTTAGCAGCCAGGAGCAGCGTCCACTGGACGATGTAGTAGAGCTGAACAGCCTGCTTAACGCACTGCTCGACGATCTCCACATCGAAGCTGCGGAAAAACATTTGGGGTTCGATATGAGTGGCAGCGCCCAGGAACTGCTGATCGCCACCCGCGGCAGCTCCCTCACCGCAGCGCTGGAGAACATCCTGCGCAACGCTATCAAGTACAGCCCGGCCAATGGATTGGTGCGAATACTGGTGCAGGAATTCACCGACACCTGCACCATCTCTGTCATCGACTCGGGTTCCGGTGTAGATGAGTCCGATCTCGAAGCCATTTTCCGACCCTTCTACCGCACCGATAACGCCCGCACCCGCGAGAGCGGTGGCTTTGGCCTGGGACTGGCCATCGCTCAGCGGACCATACTGCACCACGGCGGCAGTATTACAGCACGTAATAGCGTCGGCGCCGGCCTTTGTGTCGAGATCAAGTTGCCGCTGATCCACCTCAGCGACGATTGAACCGCAGTGGAGCTGCTATAACCTTGACTAAAGCCAGCAATTCGCTGGCCATCGAGGTTTATGACCCCAAATTTAACAAAGGGCATGGCTATGCGCTGGATACTCTACATCCTGATTTTCCTGGTCCTATTACTCATGGCCGGGTACTTATTCCCCAGGGAGGTTTCTCTGGAGCGCAGTATTTATATCGACAGACCTCCCCAGACGGTATTTCCCTACGTTAACAACTTTCGCAAGTTTAATAGTTGGTCCCCCTGGCGGAATATCGACCCAGCCATGGAATACAAATACAGCGGCCCGGAAGCGGGCGTCGGCGCTTCCATGAGCTGGCACGGTGAAAATTCTAAAGAGGGCGGCGGGACCCAAACCATAACCGCCAGTACACCGAACTCACTGGTGCAAACCGATTTGGATTTTGGCGACGGCAGTGAGGCCACCGCAGAATTTAAACTGCAAGAGCAAAATGGCGGCACCCAGGTAAGTTGGAGCTTCAATACCGATACCGGGGGTGGCCCGAGGGAGCGCTGGATGGGCTTAGCCATAAAAAAAATGGTGGGTGAGTCCTACGAGCAAGGACTCACAAAACTCAAGCAGCTGATGGAATCCAGCGCCAAAACCAACGAGGTAAACGAGCGAAAAAATAGCGACACTACGGACTCTGTCTCCGATATTCCCTCCGATGTCGACGATGCGATGGGAGGTGGCCCCCAGGGAGTACAGTCTGAAATGCGCAACCAACAGCAGGAGGAGGCGGGAGAAACCGAGGAGAACGAAACAGGGGATCAGAAGGAAAACGAGCAGCCCTAGCGCCAAAAAAACGAGTCCTGATAAATAAAGAGGCCCGCATTACGCGGGCCTAATTTAAGACACAATGCCGTGTGGTTCACACCTCAGGATTTATTGCGTCGCTGCGCCGGTACCGGCGACTTACGCAGCTTGCGCCGCTGGCGCTCCAGGATCTGTTTTTCCCCCTGCGTCAGCGGACGCTGCCCCAGCTTGGGCAGACCGGCAGTGATGCACAGGTCATCAATCTCCCTAGGTTCCATCTCGATCCACTGGCCCACGCGTACGTGGGAGGGAATAAACACGCTGCCATAGCGCACACGCTTGAGGCGGCTCACCCGAACCCCCTGGGACTCCCACAGTCGGCGAACCTCACGGTTACGCCCCTCCATCACCACACAGTAGAACCAGCGGTTTCTGCCCTCTCCCCCACTCTCGACAATATCGGTAAAGCGCGCGGAGCCGTCATCTAAAAGCACACCCTTAACGAGGCGCCTCTTCATCTCGTCGTCCACATCCCCCTGGATGCGCACCAAATATTCACGATCAATCACCGATGAAGGATGCATCAGCTTGTTGGCCAGCTCGCCACTATTGGTAAATAACAGCAGGCCGCTGGTATTGAAGTCCAGCCGGCCTACGGAAATCCAGCGGCCAGTTTTCAGCCTCGGCAGACGGTCGTAAACGGTGGGGCGCCCTTCAGGGTCGTGGCGGGAACAAATCTCCCCGACCGGCTTGTTGTAGAGAATGACCCGACAGCGATTTTCCCCTGAAGAGGGCAGGCCCTGACCGTCAAATTCAATTTGGTCCGCATCGGTAACCCGCTCGCCGAGTTCCGCTACTTTACCGTTAATCGTCACGCGGCCCGCATCGATTGCGCGCTCCATTTCACGTCGTGACCCGAGGCCGCTGCGCGCTAGTACTTTTTGCAATTTTTCGCCTGCTGGCGAGGTGCCATCACTCATGGGGTGGTGTTTTCCGCTTGCACTACATCTTGGGAATCGTCATCGACACCACTGCTTTCCCGGTCCCGCTCCTCTCGGCCGGACGCAGTCTCCGTGTCGATATCACCAAACAGGCTGCTCTTGGGCAATGCTGCCGCAATAGGGGGCGCTGGCTCCCCATCTTCGGCTTCCTGTTCAATTTCGCTTTCATTTTCTGTTTCTAGAGCTGGTTCTTCCCCGGTGACAATGACCCGAGGCTCCGTGGCAGGCAAATTTTCACCCGCCACCTGTGCCAACTCCCACGTATCTTCCAAGGCCTCTGAAGGCGCTGCATCCAATACAACATCATCGACAGCCTGTGCTTCCATCTCAGCTTGTACCGGCCCCGCCGCTTCGAGATTATCCGCGGTCTCTGCCGCGATATCCTCGAGGGCTGCTGCAACCAGAGCATCCTCGGCCGCATCGATACTCTCTTCAGAGGAAACAACCTCTTCAGCTTCTGCTGTACTCTGATCTCCACCCGCTAGCCCGGCATCTCCTGGCGGATCTTCGCCCTCCTCGGTGAGTGCAGCGGGGACCTCCTCTGGAGAAAGGCCTTCGGCTTCGAGGATCTTATTCAGACTTTCAATATCGCGGACTTCGGCCAAAGTGGGCAGTTCATCCAGGGAAGCGAGATTAAAATAATCGAGAAAGTCCCGGGTAGTTGCATAGAGCGATGGTTTGCCCGGCACATCGCGGTGACCCACCACCTTGATCCATCCTCTATCCAGCAAGGTTCTTACGATCTGTGAGCTGACCGCTACTCCGCGAATTTCCTCGATATCACCGCGGGTCACCGGCTGGCGATAGGCGACAATCGCCAATGTTTCCAGGGTAGCGCGGGAATACCTCTGCGCTTTTTCCTCCCAAAGGCGGTTCACCCAGGGGGCTAGGTCCTCAGGCACCTGAAAGCGCCAACCACTCGCCACTTTTTTGAGCTCAAAGCCGCGCCCGTCACAACTTTGAGCAATTTCTCCGAGCGTATCGCGAAGCGTTGTGATGGAAGGGCGGTCCTCCTCATCCAGCAAGGAGAGGAGTTTATCTTCACTGAGGGGTTGTGCGGAAGCCAGTAGAGCACCTTCGAGGAGCCTGCGCAGTAATTCCGGAGCGATTGTCATCTTCTCGTTTCCAACTCTTCTTCTCTGGACGACGCCTGCTCCACAGTGAGCGAGGCTTCATCAACCGAGGCGCTTTCAGCGATAGCGGCCCGGGCCAAATCATCCCCCTCTTCGCTACCGAAGTCACTTTCGCTATCCTCAAATTCCTCATCGACAGAATCACTGCTGTGGCTGGCCGCACGCACGTGAATAGGCCCGAAGGACTCGTTCTGTACCAGCTCCACCAGAGATTCCTTGACCAGTTCCATCACCGCAAGGAATGTCACCACGACGCCGAGACGACCCTCCTCCGCACTAAACAGGCTCACAAATGGCACAAACTGCCCGTGGCGGATACGGTCGAGCACCTGGGTCATGCGCTCGCGGGTGGAGAGCCGTTCACGTTCTACCTGGTGACTCTCAAACATATCAGCACGGCGCAATACATCCGCCAGCGCCACCAGAACCTCTTTTAGATCCACCTCTGGGTCCGGTCGGGTGATATTGCGATCCGGCCCCTCTGCACGGGCCTGATGGATATCGCGCCCCACTCGGGGGATCTCATCGAGATCCTCGGCAGCAGTCTTGAAGCGCTCATACTGCTGTAGGCGGCGAATCAACGCTGCGCGGGGGTCCTCGCCCTCCTCCTCTTCGGCAGCGGGGGGGCGTGGCAACAGCATGCGAGACTTTATCTCAGCCAGCATCGCCGCCATGACCAAATATTCCGCCGCCAGCTCGAAACGTATCGAGGTCATCATCTCCACATAGGTCATATACTGACGGGTGATGTCCGACACGTTAATTTCCAGGATATCCAGATTCTGACGGCGAATAAGATATAGAAGGAGATCCAGAGGCCCCTCAAAGGCCTCCAAAATGACTTCCAATGCATCCGGCGGAATAAAAAGATCCGGCGGCAGGTCGGTAAAAGCCTCCCCCAATACGAGCGCGAGCGGCTCCTCGCCGCTCTGCAGGTCTGGGTTTTCCGGGGTGTCGTCGGCAGAGGACTCGGTTTCGGTAGCCGCGACATCGGCAAGTACCTGCTCCTCCACCTCGGCTAGTAATTCTTCACTGGACACCCTGCCCCACCCTCAAAACCGCAAACAGTCGATTATACACCAGCGAGGCGCCAATCAACCCAGTATTTCATCAGCGGCACCGCAGCCCTGGCGGATCAGCTCCGGCTCCTCACCAGTAAGGTCGATCACCGTGGTTGGCTCCAAGCCACAAAAACCACCATCAATAATCAGTTCCACCTGGTGCTCCAAGGTATCGCGAATATCGTAGGGGTCGGTCAGCGGCTGCTCATCGCCCGGCATAATAAGACTGCAGCTCATCAGCGGTTCGCCCACCGCCTCAATCAGCGCGAGGGTAATTGCGTTGTCAGGCACCCGAATGCCAATCGTCTTGCGCTTGGGGTGGATCAGGCGGCGCGGCACCTCAGCGGTGGCCGGCATGATGAAGGTATAGGAACCGGGCGTGTGATTCTTTAGCAGGCGGAACATCTGGTTGTCCACCTTCGCATAAGTTGCCAGCTCTGACAGGTCGCGACACATCAAAGTAAAGTTGTGGTGTTTATCCAGCTGGCGCAAGGCGCGTATCCGCTCTACGGCCAGCTTTTCCCCCAAGCGGCAGCCTATCGCGTAAGCGGAGTCGGTGGGATACACAATGACCCCTCCGCTGGTGACTATATCCGCAGCCTGACTGATCAAGCGCCCCTGAGGATTTTCCGGATGAATTTGAAAGAACTGCGCCACAAAGCCCCCCAAGCTTTTATGAATTGAAACCTCTCACGGCGGGCACAGGTCGCCCACCAGGGATCCCGGGCCAAACAATATCCGCAACCTGCGCGCGCAGAGTGAACCCCACGCAATCAGGCCGATACCGCTTCCCCGCGTCGATCCCGGTGCAGAGTGTGCCACAGATTCCACACAGGCTCGACGTCTTCGGGCAAGTGCACACAACCGAGCTCCCTCCAGGGCTGCTCCATCTGGTGGAAGTCACTACCCAGCGAACAGTACAGCGGAGCCTTGTCAGACTCGACCACCACCGACTGCATCAGAGTCCGCAGCTCCTTGGTCTGTGTGGGGTTTTGCCGGCCGCAAAGCAGCTCTATCGCATCGCCTCCACACTGGTGGAACGCTTGCAGCAAACGCAGTAGCTGGGTCCGGGTAAGCCCATACTTGAGCGGGTGAGCCAGTACTGCGGAACCTCCGGCAGCATGGATGATCTCGACGGTTTCTTCTAATTGCGGCCAGGCCACCGCCACATCGCCGATTTTGCCGGCCCCCAGGTAACGCTTAAATGCGCGGGCAGTATCTTCCACGTACCCCGCCTCTACCAGCCAGCGAGCAAAGTGCGGCCGCCCCAGGACAGCATCCCCAGCAAGGGTGCGCCCCCCCTGCAGAGCTCCGGGAAAACCCCGCTTATGTAAGCGTTCCGCAATACGCTCTGCCCGCTCCCGGCGCAGCTGTTCGCGCAGAATGATCGCTTCCCGCAGCCGATCCGATGCGGGATCAACATTCAACCCCACAATATGAACCGGGCGGCGCCCCCAGAGGCTTGAAAGTTCAATACCCGCCAATACAGTGACGCCCAAGCGGTCACCCTCCTTCTGTGCCTCCACCACACCAGCCAAGGTATCATGGTCGGTGAGTGCCATCAGCGTCACACCCTGGGATTTCGCCCTCGACACCAGCTGCGTAGGACTTAAAATACCGTCGGATGCGGTACTGTGACAGTGCAGGTCGACTAGGTCTGTATTCAGATCTTCTGGCAAGGCTTTCAACAACAGGCTCTCACTCTCTTTGATGATGGTGGAAAAGTGTGGTGGTGAAAAAGTCGCAGTATCTATTATTTGGAACAATTATCCGGTGCAGCTGTCTTAGCCGCAGCCGGTATTTTCAGGGATAGGGCCCGGACCACAAGTCTGCCTTGGCGGCCACGAGGAACCGGAGTCTGACAGCAGTATTGTCAGCGGGGAAGTTTTTTCACCCGAAAGGCCATCACCTAATGACCTCTCAAAAGCTTCCCGCGGGCATTATCACCGGAATTGAGTATGACCGAAACGAATTCAACCACCCCTTCACCCCAGCAAAAACCCAGGAAGAAAGAGGGCCTGCTTGGCAACTTACTTCTAAATATCGTGATCCCCACACTGGTTCTGACCAAGTTGTCAGGGGATGACTGGCTGGGCACTAAATGGGCCCTGGTAGTAGCCCTGGCTTTTCCCCTCGGCTACGGTCTCCGCGATTTGATTCGCTCTGGCAAGGTCAATTTCTTCTCCGCCCTGGGCATTATCAGTATCCTCCTCACCGGGGGCATCAGTCTAATGGAGCTCGACCCGCAATATATCGCCATCAAAGAAGCCGCCATTCCCGGCCTCCTCGGTATTGCCACCGTCGCCTCACTCTACACTCGCTGGCCACTGGTAAAGACCCTGTTATACAACGACCAGATACTGGACACTGGCAAAATCGCCCAGAGCCTTGCCCATAAGGGCAATCAGGGCGCCTTCGAACGCACCCTGCAGCAAGCTTCCTGGATGATTGCCGCATCCTTCTTCCTATCGTCGGTGCTCAACTACATACTGGCAAAAATCATTTTGCAAAGCCCTCCGGGCACAGCAGCCTTCAATGAGGAGCTGGGTAAAATGACCGCCCTCAGCTACCCGGTGATCGCCCTGCCGGCCACCATCATTTTGATGCTGGTGCTGTTTTTCCTGTTCTCCCGTATTGGCAAACTAACCGGGTTGAAACTGGAAGAAGTCATGGTCCCCCAATAACAAGATTTTCCAATCAACCAACAAGAGCAAGATTCACAATGTGGTACGCAATCATCAGTGAAGATGTTAGCGATAGTCTCCCTTTGCGCAAAAAAGCGCGCCCCGCCCATTTGGCCCGAGTCAGTCGTCTGAAGGATGAGGGCCGCCTGTTAGCTGCGGGGCCACACCCGTCGATAGACAGCGAGGAACCCGGCGAGGCTGGCTTTAGTGGCAGCCTGATTATTGCGGAGTTCCCCTCCATCGAAGAGGCACAAGCCTGGGCTGATAGCGACCCCTATGTCGATGCGGGCGTCTACGCCTCAGTCACCGTCAAACCGTTCAAGTTAGTACTGCCCTAATAACAACGCTAAGCAGAAGCTGTATCACAATGAAGAAATTACTGTCAGGCCTGATCGCCGCCACACTGCTCAATGTGGTTCCGGCAACGGCGGCCGCCGAGACACGCTATATCACCGACCAACTGCATGTGCCCATGCGATCCGGCAAAGGCACTGGATTTCGCATCCTGCACCGTGGTTTGCCCAGCGGCACCCAACTCAGTGTGCTTGAAGATGCTCCGCAAGATGGCTGGACCCGTGTACGTACCACGAACGGCACTGAAGGATGGATAAGACGCCAATATCTGGTTTCCGAACCGGTGGCAAAGCTGAAACTGGAAGAGGCAACAGCCAATCTAGCCCGCTTCGAAAAAATGGAGGGCAACCTCGGTGGTGAGGTGCGCCGACTGGAGGAAGAAAACGGGAAACTGAGCAGCTCCCTGGATTCTATCCAACAACAGAATCAGACTCTGGCTGCCGAGCTGAAAACTCTCAAAGCCCTGTCAGCCGACGCCCTGGCGATGAACGAGCGCCACCAAAAGCTCCTGCACCAGCACGAACTGCTGAAGCAGGAAAAAACTATGGCGGAGGCCGAGATCCAACGCCTGTCCGGCAGTGAGTCGCATAAGTGGTACATGTACGGCGCCCTATCCGTCCTGTTGGGAGCCCTGCTCGCAATGATCGCCCCGCATTTACGCCCGCGTAAACGCCACTCGGAATGGGCCAACTGATATCGCCTTAAATCCCTGAAATCGCATACTATTGAGCCTGGGGAGGGGTACTACCCTCCCAGGACCCACATCCAACACATGGGCAGCAGCGCAGTGGCTCAGCCGTAAAACCTAAAGGACTAAGGATGATGCGAAAATTTTTTGTTTTGCTACTTTGTGCGGCATTAACACTCCCCGCACTGGCCAAAAACCCACACGTGGAGCTGAAAACCGATTTGGGCATAATTCGTATTGAGCTCTTTGCCAAAGAGGCCCCCGTTACCGTAGAGAACTTCCTCGACTACACCGATAGCGGCTTCTATAACGGGATCATCTTCCACCGAATAGTCCCGGGCTTTGTTGTGCAGGGTGGCGGTTTTACCTTTGACTTTCAGAAAAAGGAGACCCGCGACGCCATCGCCAACGAATCCGCCAATGGCCTGCAGAACCTGCGCGGCACACTCTCCATGGCTAGGACCAACGATCCCAACAGCGCCACCTCACAGTTTTTTATCAATCTGGTGGATAACACCCGCCTCGACGCCAAAGAAGACAAACCCGGCTATGCCGTTTTTGGCCGGGTGATTGATGGTATGGATGTGGTAGAAGAAATAGTGCAAAAGCCCCGCGGTCTCTACCGTCAACATCCCAGCGCCCCCAATGTACCTATTCGTATCCTCGAGGCAAAACGTATTAACACCGGCGACGATGCCGTCGCCACCAATAGCAAGGGAGAATAAGCTGTGATCGCTCTCAGCGTTAATCTCAATAAAATCGCCCTGATCCGCAATTCCCGTGAAGGTAACTTCCCCGATGTAGTCACCCACGCACGCACCTGCCTGGACGCTGGCGCCCAGGGTATCACCGTGCACCCGCGCCCGGATCAGCGCCACATTCGCCCAGGCGACGTGCGCGAGCTGGCCGCCCTATGCGGCAACCGTCACGGCATCGAGTTCAACGTTGAGGGCAACCCCTTTGCCGCACACCAGGGCGACTACCCCGGACTGATGGAACTTGTCCTGGAAACCCAACCAGACCAGTGCACCCTGGTACCCGACAACAATGACCAACTGACTTCCGATCACGGTTTCAACCTTAAACTGGACGGCCCACGCCTGGTCCCCGTGATTGCCAAATTGAAGGATGCCGGTATCCGTGTCAGCCTGTTTATGGACCCTGACCAGGAACAAATCAGCCTGGCCAAAGATGTAGGCGCGGACCGTATCGAGCTGTACACCGGTCCCTACGCGGAAGCAGTGGCCAAACAGAGTCCGGAAATGGAAGATATCTTCAATACCCACTGTGCCGCCGCCGAGCATGCGCGCCACCTGGGCCTGGGAGTGAACGCCGGCCATGACCTAAACCTGGTCAACCTACCCCGCTACCGTGCACTGCCCGGATTGCAGGAAGTTTCTATCGGCCACGCCCTCACCGTAGACGCCATCGCTATGGGCCTGGAGAATGCGGTCAAAGCCTATCTGGACTGCCTCGCCGGCAAATAATGAAAACACTCAATATTATTGGTGCCGGGCGCCTGGGGAAAACGCTCGGGCGCTTGTGGCAGCAGGCTGGCTTTTTTCAAATTCAATCCATCCACAATCGCACCATCGACAGCGCACATGCCGCGGTCGAGTTTATTGGTGCCGGGCAAGCCGCCTCGTCAATCGAGTCCATGAATGACGCGAATTGCTGGCTGATCTCCTGTAGCGATGGAGAAATCGAAACAGCAGCTGAGCAGCTGTCCTCGAACTTCCAGCAGCGTGAAGGGGCAATCGCTTTCCATTGCAGCGGCGCCCTCAGCTCTAAAGTACTCAAGACCCTGCATCCAACCTCTATTGCCAGCGCCCACCCAGTTCACAGCTTTGCCGACCCGCAACGCTCCATAGATAGCCTCGGTGGCAGCAGCGTTGCCCTGGAGGGTGACAGCCTCGCTGTGCTGACGTTGACAGAGGCCTTCGCCTCTATAGGGTGTAGAACCCTGGCTATCAGTGCCGAGCACAAATCTCTCTACCACGCGGGCTCGGTGATCGCTTGCAATTACCTCACTACCCTGATTGATCTTAGCCTGCAAAGCTTCGCCGCTGCAGGCATCAACCACGATAAAGCCCTCAGGCTACTCGAACCCATAGTGCTGCAGACCGTGAAGAATAATATGACTCTGGGCCCGGAGGCCTCGCTCACTGGCCCAATTGCCCGGGGAGACCTGGAAACAGTAGCAACTCAGGCAAAAAGCCTCACCTCAGCAGACCCGCACTTGGCGCACCACTATCGCCAACTGGGTCTCGCCTGTGTAAAGTTGGCGCGGCGCGGCCAGCTGTCCGATGAGACAGCGGCCAAATTGATCGAACTACTGAGTGAGCCAATGCGGTGAAAGACTCCTCTGAATACCTGGAAAAAAGAGCCTTCTTCGATAGCCTGCTGACCATATACGGGCGCAAACCGGTCCTGGAAGCACTGGAAGATCCAAGCCTCCCTCTGCACAAGTTGCACCTGGCAAGCAGCAACCGGCGAGATCAGCTGATCAATCGCATGGAGGCCCTGGCCGAGGAGCGCCAAATAGAAGTTGCCCACTGGGATCGAAAGGGGCTCTCCCGCATCTCAAAGAATGCCCGCCAGGATCAAGGGGTGGCACTGGACCTCGCCCTGCCCAACTACGGCACTTGCAAAACATTCCTACAGCAGCGGGAAAGAGGTACCAGCCAACAGGCTTACGAGCTATTGGCACTCGATGGCATTACCAACCCGCAAAACCTCGGCATGATAATCCGTTCCGCGTGTGCCGGTGGCGTGGATGGTATAATCCTGCCAAGAAAGGGCTGCGCCCAGGTCGACCCTCTGGTAATCAAAGCCAGCGCCGGCGCCCTGTTTAAAACCCAAATCCTGCGCTGTGAAACCCTGGCGGATGCCCTGAGAGACTTTCGCGAGTCCGGTGCGCGTATCTGCGGCCTATCCTCCCACGCGCCAAAGACCCTGGCAGAAGTCACCGGGGACAGGCCGACTATTTTTGTACTGGGCAATGAAACCCGCGGTGTCAGTGATGCGGTAGCCAAGCAGTGTAATGAGTTACTGCGCATCCCCATGCGCAACGGTGTGGAGAGTCTCAATGTGGCCGTCACTGCCGCTCTGATTAGCTTCCGTAGGGAGCTATAACAAGCCGATCAGTCTCTGAGTTTGGAGCAATTAAAAATAGAGGAGAGCTTATAAATATCGGTAAGAGTTCTTTTTTGTTGTTCTCTCTGGGCTTTTCAGACTCACAGGTCAAGTTACCCTATGGTGAGAGCCCTGGCCTCTGTGATATTTTGTACACTTATTACTATTTAGTGTAATAGAACTTTTAATCAAAGATTGAATTGAGCGGCCTAGCCTGAACATACTAGGAATTGGGCGATTTCAGGGTTTAGAGTGGCTGAACTCATAAAGATGTACTTTTGTTCCGCTATTAAGCGTTTTTTATAGATACCCAAATTCATGTTTCGTGCCCTTAAGACCCTCCATCTCGCAATCCCCCTATTCTTTTTATCAGCCACCACAATCCAAGTTGATGAGCTGTACCGAGCAGTTTTTTTCTGTGCCGTCCTGCCGGCAACACTGTTTTTGATCTATAGAGAGCGGAAAACTTTTTTTACCAATACCCCCAGTGCATTTTGGGTGGGTGCCGCCCTACTTACCTACTTATTTGCGAGCACCCTCTGGAGCACAGATATCACCAGCAAGGTAGCCATTCGCCACCTACGTTGGCTGATCGGAACCGGTATCTTCATTTGCAGCATGTACATCATAGGGCGGGATATCCTGGAGAACCGCCGACCATTTAGGCATATCGCACACGCCATCGTTCTGTTTGCCACAGTCGCCACACTCGCGACCTACATGCTGGATGGACTCTACCCCGCGCGCCTCACCGGGCCCGGATTCCTCTCTCATGCCATTCAGGGACCCTCTGCACTGATTTCACTCTGGGCGATTGGCTTTATAGATAGAACCCCTTTTGATCGTCGCAATGCACTTTTAACGATCACAGCTACTTCGATGCTACTGGCTTATACCCTACTAACCCAGAGCCGGGGCCCTTTAATCACTTTGATCGTTGCGATCATCTTATATAGCGCCCTCTACCTACGCTCGCTGTACTCGCTAAAACTCTGGCCGCTGGTAATATTGCCCGTGGTGACTCTTGGTGCGCTAATTACCCAGATCGAATGGGCATTTTTCCAGGAATTGCTGGACCGTGGATCCAGCTTCCGCCTGGTAATCTGGAAACACACCCTGAGTGAAGCGAGTAATCACTGGCTTTTCGGCGCTGGCGTTGCAACTAACCTTCGAGAAACCAGCGCTGGGCTGGCCATCCTCAATGAGGTTGGTATCAATCCGGAGCACCCACACAGCATTATTATTTCCATGTTGTATTACGGCGGGGCAGTAGGCCTGGGGCTTTTCTGTATATTTTCAGGCCTCCTTCTCCGGGGCCTGATCTGTGCTCGACTTACCGGCACAGGCATTGCCTGTATGATCTCCCTAATCACCACATTTCTGCTTATGTCCTCCGACGGGTATCGCCTTGCATCCGGCCCCTCCCCCATGTGGTTAATATTTTGGACTCCCTTTGCCTTAAGCCTGGCGTACATCGCTCACCATGCCTCTAAAAAGCAGCTGGCGGTCAATAGGCCACCCTATCCACAGAGTCTCCGCAGCGACTAAAACCTCTGTCGATGACCACACTTCCATTCACCTTCAATGGCGTGGACTAAATCCTCAGGGTACACACCCTTACCGGTTAATACGTAAGATATTCCAGGGCCGCTCAAAAGGAAAAGTGCGCTAACGGCCCCGGAACTAGGGCTAAATGGCCCTGGGTTATCCTCTACCCACAGAATCTGTGGATATCTCTGAGGATAACTCCACTATCCCCGCTGCGAAGGCCCATGGTTGCGCCAATGTGACAATCTGAAGAAAAAATGACCACACATGGAAACGCTTAAAAAATCAAAGAGTTAGGGTTAAGGGTGTAGAGTATTGGGAGGACGGGCGAAGCAGGTGGCTATCCCCAAGGGAAATAGCCACGACTGTGGAAAGTGGAACGCTCAGCGTGGAAAATCCGACTGTGGGGCGCTGAACACCCCATCAGAAAGCCGTGTAGCTAAACAGTTACTCCCACTCAATGGTGGCAGGTGGCTTGCTGGATACGTCGTATACTACGCGGGAGATATGCTCTATCTCATTAATAATACGATTGGATACCTTCTCTAAAAGCGCATAGGGCAGGTGCGCCCAGCGCGCGGTCATGAAGTCCACAGTTTCCACGGCACGCAACGCCACTACATACTCGTAACGGCGACCATCCCCCACAACACCAACAGATTTCACCGGCAGGAAAACTACGAACGCCTGACTGGTTTTGTGATACCAATCGGCCTTGTGCAGCTCCTCGATAAAGATTGCATCGGCCTCGCGCAGGATATCCGCGTATTCGGCTTTTACTTCGCCGAGAATACGTACGCCCAGGCCCGGTCCCGGGAAGGGGTGGCGATAGACCATATCGTAGGGCAGCCCCAACTCCAGACCGACCTTACGCACCTCATCCTTAAATAGTTCGCGCAGGGGTTCCACCAGTTCAAACTGCATATCTTCCGGCAGGCCACCCACATTGTGGTGGGACTTGATCACATGCGCTTTACCGGTTTTAGCGGCGGCGGATTCAATCACATCCGGATAAATGGTGCCCTGGGCAAGGAAGTTGACATCCTGTAACTTGGCAGCTTCACGATCAAAGATTTCGATAAATGTGTTGCCGATGATTTTACGCTTGGCCTCAGGCTCATCCACTCCGATCAGGCGCGACAGGAAGTCGTCTTGCGCTTCAGAACGAATCACCCGCACCCCCATATTGTCGGCGAACATCTGCATCACTTGGTCGCCTTCGTTCTTGCGCAGCAGACCATTATCCACAAAGACACAGGTCAACTGATCGCCGATAGCCTTGTGCAGGAGTGCCGCCACAACTGAGCTGTCGACACCACCGGATAACCCCAACAGTACCTTGCCAGCTCCCACCTGCTCGCGCACCTTGGCGATGGAATCCTCGATAATATTGGCCGGCGTCCACAGCTTTTCACAGCCACAGATGTCAATCACAAAATGTTCGTAGATCCGCATCCCTTGCAAGGTATGCGTGACTTCCGGGTGAAACTGCACGCCGAAGAAATTCTTCTCGGCGGAGTACATCCCAGCAATGGGACAGGAATCCGTAGAGGCCATCAGTTCGAAACCTTGCGGCATCTGCACAACTTTATCGCCGTGGCTCATCCACACATCCAACAACGCCTCGCCGTCATCGTTGAGATGGTCTTTGATATCCTGTAACAGCTTTGATGTACCCTCCGCTTTCACCTGGGCATAACCAAACTCGCGGATATCACTACCCTGTACCGCGCCGCCCAGCTGGTGCGCCATCGTCTGCATGCCGTAGCAGATGCCCAATACCGGTACACCCAAAGTGAAGATCACTTCCGGTGCTCGGGGCGACCCCTCCTCCGGTACGGACTCGGGGCCACCGGCCAGAATCACGCCTTTTGGGTTGTATTCGCGGATCTCTTCCTCGCTCATATCGAAAGCGCGGATTTCGGAGAAAACACCCAGCTCTCTTACACGGCGGGCGATCAACTGGGTGTATTGGGACCCGAAGTCGAGGATCAGTATTCGGCTGGAGTGGATATCTTGGCTCATGATTGACTCGATAACATGGTGAATAACGGCAAACGGACCTGAAAGGTCCGTTTGCGGCTGGGTGCTGGAAGCTGTTTACTCGGGAAGGCTTAGCGCCCACCCACCGGATAGTTGGGCGCCTCTTTAGTAATCTGCACATCGTGCACATGGGACTCGCCCATGCCTGCAGTAGTGACCCGCACAAACTCTGGGCGAGTGCGCATGATTTCGATGTCCGCACTACCGGTATATCCCATCGCCGAGCGCAGGCCGCCCAGCATCTGGTGCACGATAGCGGACAGTGGTCCTTTATAGGGGACGCGCCCTTCGATACCCTCCGGCACCAATTTTTCCGCACCTTTACTGGCATCCTGGAAATAACGGTCGGAGGAGCCCTGAGTGCGGGACATGGCCCCCAGGGAACCCATACCGCGGTAGGACTTGTAGGTACGCCCCTGATATAGCTCCACTTCACCCGGTGCCTCTTCGGTACCGGCAAACATGGAACCCATCATGACAGCTGAGGCCCCAGCTACAATCGCCTTGGAGATATCACCGGAATAGCGGATACCACCATCCGCGATCATGGGGACTCCTGTGCCCTCCAAGGCAGAGGATACCTCGGCAATTGCCGTTACCTGGGGCACACCGATTCCAGTCACGATGCGAGTGGTGCAGATGGAGCCCGGGCCGATACCCACTTTGACGGCATCGGCACCCGCCTCGACTAAAGCGCGGGCGGCTTCACCGGTGGCAATATTTCCACCGATCACATCTACCTGAGCGTGCATCTTCTTGATGCGACGTACCCGCTCAATCACGTTGCGAGAATGACCGTGAGCGGTATCTACCACCAGTACATCTACGCCGGCTTCAACCAGAGCCGCCACGCGGTCATCCGTATCGGGGCTAGTACCCACAGAGGCACCGACACGCAGGCGACCATCGGAATCTTTACAGGAATTGGGGTACTGTTCAGCCTTGTTAAAGTCTTTAACGGTGATCAGGCCACGCAACTCGAAATTATCGTTTACCACCAGCACCTTTTCGATGCGATGCTTGTGCAATAATTCGCGCACCTGGTCCGAGGGCGCATCCTCATGTGCCGTTACCAGACGCTCTTTCGGTGTCATGATACTGGCAACACTCACATCCAGGTCGGTGAGGAAGCGAACATCGCGGCTGGTGACGATACCCACCAGGTCCCCTCTGTCCATCACCGGTACACCGGAAATATTGTGGTGAGTGGTCAGTGCAATTAGCTCACGAACCGTGGCATCAGACTCGATCGTAATCGGGTCTTTAACCACACCGGCTTCAAATTTTTTCACAGCACGCACGGCGAGCGCCTGCTCTTCGATAGACATGCTCTTGTGGATAATGCCGATACCGCCTTCCTGAGCCAGGGCAATCGCCAGGCGCGCTTCCGTCACTGTATCCATAGCGGCGGAGACAATGGGAATATTCAGGGTAATGTTGCGGGACAGCTGGGTTTTAAGGCTGACATCCTTGGCAGTCACCTCGGAATAACCGGGCACAAGTAGGACGTCGTCGAAAGTGAGGGCTTCGCGCGCGATGCGCAGATTAGATTCAGACATTGTTGACACTCAAACCTCGAATAGGCGGGATTGGGTATCGGCGCGATTATACCCCCCAAGTAAAAAAGCGCAAATGAGAATTTACACAAAGTTGGATTTATCGAGTAAAGCACTTTACCTAAACTGGCGATACTGCAATATTGCTCCGCCAGTTTTTTCTTGAGAGGCACAGATGCAGCCCAGCTCCACAGCTCCCAACACCAAGCGCAGCGTCCTGTCGGTTAGCGACCTCAACCGGGAGGTGAAACACCTGCTGGAGGGCAGTGTGCCCCTGCTTTGGATCAGCGGCGAAATTTCCAATTTCACTGTGCCCAGCTCCGGCCACTGGTATTTTAGCCTGAAGGATGCCCGTGCCCAGGTGCGCTGCGCGATGTTTCGTGGGCGCAACCGCAGCGTGGCATTCCCTCCGAAAAACGGTCGTGAAGTACTGATCCGCGCACGGGTGAGTCTCTATGAGGGGCGCGGTGAATTCCAACTGATCGTCGAACATATGGAGGAAGCCGGCTTTGGCGCCCTGATGCGCCAACTGGAACAGCTCAAGGCAAAACTGCAGGCTGAGGGACTTTTCGATAGCGCCCGCAAACGTGCCCTGCCCTATTTACCCACCAATATTGGCATTATCACCTCCCCCACCGGCGCCGCTATCCGCGACATGATCCATGTGCTGGGGCGCCGTCACCCTGGGGCACAAATTGAACTCTGGCCAGTGGCCGTACAGGGACAGGGGGCTGCGCAGCAGATCGCCGCTGCTATTGAAAAGGCCGGGCGCAGCGGTCGCCACGACTTGCTTATTGTGGGTCGCGGCGGCGGCTCTCTGGAGGATCTCTGGCCCTTTAATGAAGAAGTTGTAGCGAGGGCTTTAGCGGCTTGCCCTATTCCCACAATCTCCGCCGTGGGTCACGAGACCGACACGACGGTTTCTGACCTCGCCGCCGATGTACGCGCACCCACGCCCTCTGCCGCCGCAGAAATCGCCAGCGCAAATGCCGCAGAGTTATTTCAACGCCTGGAAAACAGCAAGCTTCGATTATATCGAGCCACTCAACAACAAATGCGCCATTTGCAGCAGCAGGTCATGTTGAGACGCAACCAACTGCGCCACCCTCGCGAGCAGCTACAAAACCGCACACAGCGCCTGGACCATCTGGAAATGCGCCTATTCGCCGCGGGGCAGCAGCAGATCCAACAGCGTCGGTCGCAATTAACGGTGGCCCACAGGGCCTTCACTCACTGCCAACCCCAGCGCCGCCTACAGGAAAAACACGAACAATTACGTATGGCGCAAAACGGGCTGCAACGCGCAATGAAACACCTCTTGCAACGCAACACCGACAGGCTCAACCAGCAGGCACAGCTGCTCAACAATGTGAGTCCGCTGGCCGTTCTACAGCGGGGCTATGCCATTGCCAAAGACTCACAGGGTCGGGCCTTGAAAGATAGCCGCACACTCACCGTGGACCAGGAAATCCAAGTGCAACTGGCCCAGGGCCATTTCTCTGCCAGGATAGAAAGTATCGATTAAGGCTCACCCGGTATAAAAAGGAGAACCCCGTTTTCTCAATATCCCCCTGTCCACAACGCAGGCATTTACTCCCCGCACGGAGTTAAACCAATTTTCAACGCATCAATAAATAAAACCCAGTAAATGAGCCGCTGCGGCACGACACTATAATCCGCAAGTAGAGAGCTTCTGGAGCGATCTATGCAGTGTCGTTATAAAGCTGTAAGCCCCTTTATCAGGGTTTTGTTATATCTTTTGATACTAACCCTGGCATTTGCGGGCTGTGCAAAAAAAGCACCTGAGACCGCAACACCCAGCTCAGAGACTACCTCTACGTCTCCTGAAGCCAATAACATGCCGGGAAAACGAAACAACGAGACACCTGTTACCCCTGCGAAAGAACAACAAGTCAATTACATTGAGACCGGCGATCTCAAGGCAATAAAAAAGCACGGCACCATTCGCTTTGTAAATTTGACCGGTGCCTCGGAAAACTTACTTCCCCGCGACAGCGTCGTCAGCCTGCGCCACTTCGAACTGGCAAATAAACTCGCCAACCAATTAAAACTGGAAGCCAAGTGGATTAAAGCCGCAACCCCCGACCAAGCGGTGGAAATGCTAATTGCCGGAGAAGCCGATGTTATTGCCTATAACCTAACCGTTACGGATGCTCGTGAAAAAATTATCGACTTCGCAGTTCCTATTCGCCACTCCCGCCAACAGCTTGTTACAGGTCCCTCCGGGCCCGATATTAGCGACCCGAGCAAACTGAAAGATGTTGAACTGATTGTTCCACAGGGCTCAGCCAATATAGAAACGGCAAAAGAATTGATCGCCAAGTACCCGGACGCAAACCTCACGGTGAAAGAATTTGTTGTTCACGGCAATCGCGACGGCTTGGTGGACATGCTCAATCAGGGAAAAAATCGGGTGGCAATTCTGGAGGATTTTTCAGCCGAGGGTTTGCGCAACTACCGGGATGACTTGCGCTTAGGTGCCTATGTCAGCGAGGTACAGAATATTGCCTGGGGGCTGCGCAAGGATGCGAAAAGGCTCCATTCCACGGTGGATAACTTTCTTACCCGAAACCTGGTAAAAGCCCAGGAAGAGCGTATCACCGATTGGAAAGGCATCAAAAAATCCGGTGTTATTCGTCTGCTTACCTATAACGGACCCACGACATATTTCCTCTGGAAAGGGCTATTGATGGGGTTTGACTACGACCTGGCAAAAGCCTTTGCCGATAAGCACAAATTGCAATTGCAAATTATCGTTGTGCCCTACGAGGAGGACTTGGCGGACTGGCTCCGGGCCGGCCGGGGAGATTTTGCCGGGGCTGAACTCAACATCACATCCTCCTATGAGGCAAAGGGAATGGTATTTACCAAACCCTATGTCGAGTCCGCAGATCAAGTGATCAGCAATAAAGATAAACCGCCAATCGAGCAAATTCAGGATTTGAATGGGCGAAAATTAACATTGCGTGCCTACTCCTCATTTATTGACAGCGCAAAAACACTGCGCGATGCCGGAATCAATGTGGAAATTCAAGTTGCGCCGCCAGACATGTCACAGTCACAAATATTCTCTTTAATTGAAGACGGGCTGATTGATGCCACCATCGCCCACTCAGGCCGCGCAAAAATTGAGGCTTCGGTGCAACCCAACCTGGTACTTGGCACCCTACTTGGTGATCCACAACCCCAGGGCTGGTTAGTGCTGCGCCAGAACTGGCACTTACTAAAAAACCTCAATAAATTCATACAGAACTATAGAAAAACCGCCAAGTACAAAAAACAGTACGCCGCCTATTTCGAGCCCAATAAACGCTTTATGCAGAGGGTGAGTAGCCGGGTTATTCCCGGGGAAAACCTTTCACCCTACGATGACCTGGTGAAAGAATCGGCCTTCAAATACGATTTTGACTGGCGCATGATCGTGGCGCAAATGTGGCAAGAGAGTAACTTCAACCCAAAAGCCGTCTCTCCCGTTGGCGCTCAAGGTTTGATGCAGGTAATGCCGGCAACCGCGGAGGAGATGGGCTTCCCTCCGCCACTCTTTGAACCGGAACGCGGTATCAAGGCCGGGGTGAAATATATGGATTGGGTGCGTGATCGCTTTAATCCATCACTACCAACGGTCAACAAACTGTGGTTCACCCTCGCCTCTTACAATGCGGGTTACGGTCACCTACTCGATGCGCAGCGTCTCGCCAAACAATTGGGGCTCGACCCCAATATCTGGTTTGACAATGTCGAAGTGGCCATGCTGAAACTGGCACAACCTCAATACTTCAAGCGAGCGCGGTACGGCTATGTGCGCGGCTCAGAACCGGTGCAATATGTGCGCAATATCAGCAATCTCTACAAGGCCTATGTCGAAATGATGAGCGATGATGTCAGCGCAGTATCACCTATAAATCGCTCCCCGGATAACACTTACTGCTCACCACAAAATACTCCTGAGGGTGTTATCAAACAGATTCCCAAATATTCTGCACCCTAGCCAAATTTTACTTAGCCTCACATATTAGTATCTGACGAAGAAGGCCTCTTGAGGTTTAGAGGGTTAATACAACCTTGCCGACGAGGTTGCCAGACTCTAGTAACCGATGCGCCTCAGAAACGTCCCCCAGGGGAAAACGCGCAGCAATTTGCGGATGAATTTTGCCAGCTTCAATAAGTGGCCATACCTGGGCTTCCAAGGCCTGGGCAATCCCCGCTTTTACCCGATCCGTTCTAGCTCTCAAAGTCGATCCCGTCAGGGAAAGCCGCTTTAACATCACCGGCAACATATTAATCTCGACACTGGCTCCCTGGAGATAAGCAATGTTTACTATGCGTCCATCATTTGCCGCCACACGAATATTACGTTCAATATAATCGCCCCCCACCATGTCCAGGATGACATCGGCCCCATGGTCTGCGGTGGCCTCCCGCACTACCTGCACAAAATCCTCTTCTCGGTAATTAATTACCCGCTCCGCACCAAGCCTTTCGCAGGCTGCACATTTTTCAGCGGAGCCAGCGGTGGCAAAAACCCTGGCACCAAGCTGGTGAGCCAGCTGGATAGCCGTAGTGCCTATACCGGAACTGCCACCGTGTACCAATAAAATCTCGCCGCTTTGCAGCCGGGCGCGGTCGAACACATTGGCCCAAACGGTAAAAAAGGTTTCCGGCAGGGCGGCCGCTTCAAGCATAGATAAAGAGCCGGGTATCGGTAGGCACTGCCCTTCAGGCACAGCCACAAATTCCGCATAACCACCGCCATTGCTCAGGGCACAGACTTTATCGCCGACATTCCAGCGCACCACCCCCTCACCAACTTCGGATATTCGTCCAGACACTTCGAGCCCCAGGATTGGCGAGGCTCCGGGGGGAGGCGGGTAGTGTCCATTGCGCTGAACGATATCGGGCCGATTAACGCCTGCGGCGGCCACCTCAATTAATACCTCACCAGGCGCCGCTTGCGGCTTGGGCAGGTTCGTAAGCCGCATCACTTCGGGGCCACCATATTCCAGTAAATCAATCGCACGCATGTTTCACTCCTCTATTTCTTCACGACCCGGTAAAGCAATGGCAACTATTTCTGGATACCATCCTGGGCATACTCGGCACTACTGTACCGCTAATACCAAGAAATTACAGGTGAGTAAATACGACTGTGGCCAGGGACTCCCACACACACACCCAAAAGAAAGTCTGTGCAAGCGACCCCGACCACAAGGAAATCCATCAACGGCGGCAAGGGCCCCAATTAATGGCGAGAGCGTCTAATTTTTATAGCTCGTACAGGAACTCCACCCCCATCACACGGCCTTTATTGAGTGGGGTAAAGCTGGCGCCAATTCCCCCCATTTCGGGTGGCAATTGAGTGTTGTTGCCTTCGGCCATTTCATCCAGCATATTCTTGCCGAATAGTGAGACGGTATAGCTGCCATTGTCCGGCGTAAAGCCGATACTGAAATCCACCATGTCGACTTCCGACAACATACCGCGGTTGTCATCCGTATAAGGCGCCTCATCCCGATGATTGAAGTTCAAACGGGAAGTGAGTGTGCCGTAGGCCCCTAACTGCAGATCGTGGATAAAACCCGCACCGTAAGTCCAGGGCGCCAACCGAGGAATCTCCAGACCGAGATCGGTACCATCTACAAGACCATCCCCATTGAGATCACCCAATACCTTGTCGTAGTCCCCATCGACATAGCCAACATTAAAAGTAAACAGCAGGTTTTCGCTCAGGGCCGCCATAGCCTCCAACTCCGCACCGCGAATGGTGGCATCGGCGGTGTTGCGGATTATCTGCGCAACACCGGTTACCGCATCTGGAAGGTTTTCCTCCCGCTGCATATCGTCGATGGTATTGTGGAATACCGCCATATTCGTGCGCAGGCGTCCATCCAACCAATCCATTTTGGCGCCGATCTCGAAGCTGTTCTGCTCCTCCTGATCAGTAGCCTGTGGGGTATAAGGTCCTCTAGTCAGAGGGTTAATACCGGCATTGCGGAAGTTGTAGCCACCGCTGCGGAAGCCCTTGGTCCAGAATGTATACAACTGAGTATCATCCGATACGGACCACTGTAGGCCTACCTTGGGCGTGAAAGCATTCCAGCTCTCACTATCCTCAAAATCGTACTTTGAACAACCATCCAGAGTGCAGGTATTCAGTGGAATAGAGGCAATCTTGGCGTCTTTTTCCTCGCTAGAGTAGCGCCCCCCCAGGGTCAACACCCAAGCCTCATTCAGGTCGATATCCGCCTGGGCAAATACGCCATAAGTACTGTGGTCCTGCTTGCCGCCCCCAGTCCAATCGAATGCCCCCATAAACAGAAGACGATTTTCCAGGTAAGTCACATCCTGGCTAAACCAGTAAGCGCCGGTGGTTAAGGCGGTGCGACCAAAGCGACCCGCATAGCGCAGTTCATTACTGAGCTGACTCTGCTCAACACTGGAATCCGCATGGAAAAGCGTTAGAGGCAGGGAGTCAATATCCCCCATACCGCGCGCCTCATACTCGCGCCAGGCGAGAATATTGGTAATGGTACCATCGCCGAAGGCCACATCCTTGTTGAACTCGGTAATGATCTGGCTCCACTCATCTTTCTGGGAGCCCTCTTCGTTCTGGGCCACCTCAAACGAGCCCTTGCTGTTATCCCAATCATCAATACCCACTGACGCAGCTATTTGAGTGGCGCTACCCCATGGAATAACCCCTGTATCCGTCACTTCAAAATAGGGCTCAGAACCACGGTTCTGCGCTACCACACCATCAGAATCCATCCGGCCGTGTTCCATACGTACCAGCAATTCAGCCGTGTCATTCAGCTGAATACTAAAACTTGGGCGAATAAACCAGCTATCGGAGGCGCCGGCATTATCATTGCCCGTAGCCACATTTTCGAACCAGCCCCGGTCATCGTTGTAATACACCGTTAAGCGACCGTTGACGGTATCGGAGAGGGCACCGTTGATTGAGCCAGCTGCTACGGTGTCCAGATTGTCTGTGGTAGAGAGTTTAAAGCGCGAGGAAAACTCCTCTGTGGGCCGAGCGGTCTTAATTACCACCGCGCCACCGGTCACGTTGCGGCCAAACAGCAACCCCTGTGGCCCCCGCAAGACCTCGACACCTTCCAGGTCAAACAGGTCGGTGACAACGCCAGCGTTTACCCCCAGATACATACCATCCACAAACACCCCCACGGTGGGATCAATGGATGGAATGGAACTGTTGATACCGAGACCGCGCACAGTAAAGTTTGCGGTGTTTTTGACAGTGCCCACATCCTCCAACTGAACATTGGGCATCTTAAAGGATAGGCTTTGCAGATCCTTGGTGTGCAGTGCCTCTAACTGGTCACCGGAATAGGCGGTGGCTGCAACCGGAACCTCTTGCAGGATCTCGGCATCCGCACGCTTGCGCGCGGTCACTTGCACTTCCTCCATCAGAGTGCTAACCGAACCCTCAGCGGCAAAACTGGGGGCTGCACCACTGGCTAACCAAAGAGTTGCTACTGAACAGGCGGATAGCAGAGCGGAGTGCTGCTTGAGTTTTGACGGAATTCCCATGTTTTCTCTCCATTGTCTTATTTTTTTTATCTACAACAACGGACTTATCGCAATCGGTACTACTTGGTCCCGCCGCTCTACTCTCTCTAAGAAGATTCCGACTTTGCGAGACTCCGATCCAAGACCGCGCTGATAAAGAGACACAGATTTCGCAGGTTTTCTGTGACGGGAACAGATTACAGGCTAGCTAAGCCAGGTGGAAGTCTATTCATCGTGGAGAACGATAAAAATAACTCAATTAGTCTGGAAAGTTCGTTTGAACCGAGAAAATGAAAAAATAACAAGAAACTTAATCTCAAGGTGCACTATATAAGTGCGAACCTATTCATCTCCCAGATTGTTATAACACTGGAAATTTGGAAATTATAAATTCTTCACGTGCCCAACAATTATAAAAATTGATACGCAGGGCCTGAAATACACAGCGGATGAAAAATCAGGAAAAAACCCGGCACTGACTCAAAACAAAAAGACCTAGCAGTCAGCAAATTTGCTTCAATCACAATTTTGAATGAAACCGAGAGAAACCCTATAGATGGTACCCATGATCATTTTGTTAGAAATAAAATTCTCTTGCCAAGTATTGCCCTACTTTGCCAATAAGCCAACTTGACCTTCAAGTCCAAAAAGGTTTTTGCCAAAATTCTTTGGTGAGTTGAAATAATTGGCAAACTTGGAAAATACAATTACCAATCAAATTCTGATTTAAGTCAAAAGTAGTCAAATCGACTAGAGGTTTACTCCGGCATATAGCCGGTATACCTAAGCCTGCCCCCATCAATCCATTCTGCTAACTAGGCTAGCCATTTCACTGGCTACACTGCGCGATCACTTGATGTATTTCCACCCCATTCAGAGTTTCCTTTTCCAGCAATGCATGCGCTAGGGCATCGAGTTTTTTGACATTATTCTTCAGAAGCTCCTCAATCTCTTGTTCTATCCCGCTGATCAACGCAATAACTTCATCATCAATAATCTCAGAGGTGTGTTCACTAAAATCTTTCTGTTGTGCCATTTCCTTGCCCAGGAAGATGTGCTCCTCTCCTCGCCGAAAAGCCACCGGACCCAGCTTTTGACTCATGCCCCAGTGCGTCACCATATGCTGAGCCAAGCGGGTAGCCTGCTTGAGATCGGACTCAGCACCGCTGCTGACTTCTTTAAAGACCAGTTGCTCGGCCACCCTGCCCCCCAGCATTACTCCGATACGATCACGCAGGTAACTCACCTTCATGTTGTGATGATTCTCCGTGGGAATCTGCTCTGTTGCCCCCAAACTGTGCCCTCTGGGGATAATGGTGGCTTTCTCCAGAGGATCTGCGTGGGGCAACAGGACTGCCGTGAGAGCATGGCCGGCCTCATGGTAGGCGACGGTTTTTCGGCCATCCTCCCCCATAATCACTTCCCGCTCTCCACCGAGTACCACCTTGTCTCTGGCCTGTAACAAGCACCCCATATCCACTACCGATTTATTTAGCCTTCCCGCCAGCAAGGCGGCCTCATTGATCAGGTTTTCCAAGTCCGCACCGGCAAAACCCGCCGTCAGGGCCGCGAGGTGTTCCAGGTCTACCTCCCCATGTAGCGGGACATTTTTAGAATGAATCCTCAGGATTTCCCTGCGGGCGGGCTTGTCCGGCAAATCCAGAGTGATTTTGCGGTCAAACCGCCCGGGGCGAAGTAGTGCCGCATCCAACACGTCGGGGCGATTGGTCGCAGCAATCACTACTACCGCCTCCTGGGGATCGAAGCCATCCATTTCCCCAAGAATCTGATTTAGGGTCTGTTCCCGCTCATCGTGCCCACCACCCAAACCTGTACCGCGCGCGCGTCCCACCGAGTCAATCTCATCAATAAATATGATCGCGGGCGCCTCCTTCTTGGCTTCCGCAAACATATCTCGCACCCGTGAAGCTCCGACACCAACAAACATTTCAATAAATTCGGAGCCGCTGATGCTAAAAAAAGGGGCATCGCTCTCACCGGCCAGAGCCTTGGCCATTAGAGTTTTTCCTGTCCCAGGGGGGCCCATAAGCAGTATGCCCCGGGGAATTTTTGCCCCGAGTTTGCGATAGTGCTCCGGGTCTTTGAGGTAGCCGGCAATCTCCTGCAGATCCCTCTTGGCATTGGCGAGGCCCGCCACATCATCAAAAGTGATCTCGGATTGACTGCGCTCAAAGCGCTTGGCCGGTGAGCGAGCAAAACTGAACGGGCTACCGGGAGTCACCGCACCCATGCGAGCCTGCATACGCCGTGCTAGCCAGACCAATAGGACAATAATCAGAATCCAGGGCAACAGGAGTATCGCCATCCTCTGTAGAAGCCCCCCTTGGGGCGATTCAGCTTGGATTTTCACCTGTTGCCGCTCCAGTAAGGGGAGAAGCTGGGGGTCCTCTAGCGGGGGCAAGGTCGTCGCAAAGCGTTTTTCTTGCTGATTTTCAGTCTTATCCTTACCCGCCTCCTTATCTGCAGCTGAGTCATTGGCCGACGGCTTGAAGACCCCTGTGATGCGCTGCCCTTTAAAAAGTACGCTGGCAACCTTGCCCTCACCGAGGGCTGCTTTGAAATCGCTGTAAGACAATACCTCCCTTTCTACCCCAAACTGCCCATTCGAGCAGTATTGAAACGTGAGGATGATCAAAAAGAGAAGAACGAGATATTGCAGCCAGCTCAGTGGGCTCTGCTGCTGTGATTGGCCGGAGAGTGGAGAACCTGGCTCCTCTGGCGGTAGCTTCTTCCCCTTATCCTCGTTGTCCGCCATTGCCATAGGGTATCGCTCAGTTTAGATTCTCAGCCCTCATCACCTGAGGGGCAGAGATTTTGCCCCGGAACAATTAGTATAGTTCTCCGCCAACAACGGCGAATAAACACCTGTTAGCTATAACTAGACCTGAGAGAGACAGGGTGGCGAACACCTCGGCCAGATTTCTGATACCAAATACTCCAGAGCAACTATTTTAAAAAAAGGGCTTGCAAACCTCTTGTTCAAACGGCAGAATTCGCGCCCTGTCGGACTTGCTAGGCGCATTTTTAAAAGCTAGGCAAGTTCGCTAACTTGCGGATTTTTAAGGTTTTTTCCTGGAAATCAGTTGACTTTTCAAAATCAACTGACTATAGTCCGCAACCATAACAACGCGCTCGTAGCTCAGCTGGATAGAGTACCTGGCTACGAACCAGGCGGTCGGAGGTTCGAATCCTCCCGAGCGCGCCATATAGAAAGGGCCTGTATTGAAAAATACAGGCCCTTTTTCGTTTTACTGCCAACTTCCAGCCCAGCCAAGAGAGATCACCAGCATCAACGCCGCGGTATAGCCCCTTATTATTGGCAGACATCTTCCCTCTGCTCCACATCATATTTTCTCAGCAACTCTCGATAGCGGCCACTGTTGCATAAGTTCGCAAGCCCACGGTTAAAGTCATCGCGCACCTTCTGGTCACGAAAGCCAACACGGAAATCTGTCGTCAAAGGGAATATCTTAAATAGATCAACCTGTGTCATCGTATGCCCCATCTTCTGGCTATAAAACTTGAAAAGCGCCATGTCTACGACCGCCACCACGCCCTTCATTTTCCAAAATTGTGCGACAAGATCACGCGCTGTAGGTGCCAGGATCAAGTTTTGCCGCTGAGTACCGTTGGGGCCAAACATTTTTTCAAACTCCATGCCAAGATCCATCGGGGCCCCCTGCCAAGTAATGACTTTTTTACCCTTGAGATCTGCTATACGACTAACTTTCATCTCATCGCTGGCTTTGGCAATGGCGTAATTGGAAAAACTAATCATATTGCCTGAATAAAACAGGTGATCATTTTTCTTCATTACATTCACTGCGGCCTGCACCTTACCCTGCTCAAGTGCTGGCGCAGTTTGTGCAAATCCCATTTGAACAAACTCAACGTCATAACCCGGTAGCGCCTGCCGTACAATATCCACCTCCAAGCCGCCACTTGCGCCATCAATTACATAGGGTGGCGCATCCCCGGCAATCGCCACTTTTAGTGGCGTCCCCTCCGATAGGGCCTTCGCCGGGAGTGCAATAAAAAACAGAACGATAATCACACCGAAGACCGTGCGCAGACTATTCATAAGCAACCCAAAAAATGACGGGGAAATCACTTGGCTAACCTAAGTGTTGGCAGCCTGTGACCATTAATCAAGCCACTACAAACAACTTTCATGGCTTGCCCCTCTATTTTTAATCCATGACATATACCCATCAACCTCCTACCAGTCAGGAAGCCTTGAAACAGGCACAATCCCCCCCATCATAAGAAAGGGCGAAGAATTAATTGGTTAAATTTGCAATGAGAGCTATAACACTAGACTTTTTGACTGCCTCAACAATTCGGTCAAAACCGGTGGGAAATTCACCGATCGTACGCAGTATCCAATTATGAATGCATTCTTCGCCATTATCCTATTAGCCCTTGCTGTCTGGCTTATTCCGCACTTTTACCGCCGCTGGCGTCTTCAGTACCGACGCTCCCAACCCTTAAACCCTGAGCAAGTACAGCTGTTAACTGAAACACTTCCCATTTATCAATATTTAAATCCGGCACAGCAGAGAGAACTACGCGGTAATATCGCACTATTCTTACACGATAAAGAGTTTGTTGGTTGCGAAGGCCTGCAGGTAAATGAAAAGATGAAAGTCGCCATTGCCGCTCACGCCTGCCTACTGCTGCTTGGCCGTAAAAATGAATGCTACCCCAACCTCTACACCCTACTCCTTTACCCAGACACATATGTCGCTCATGAAATCCGCCGGGAAGGCTATATAGAAACCTCTAGGCACAGTGCGCGAGAGGGGGAAGCTCATTATCGTGGGCCTGTAGTGCTCTCCTGGGGCGACCTGGAAGAAGATCTACAATTTCCACAGCGAGGACACAATGTCGCACTTCACGAGTTTGCCCATAAAGTAGATGAAGAGGACGGCTACTTCGATGGTCGTCCGCTGTTTGAGCCGTCAACGGAAGGTGCTAATTGGGCAGAAGTAATGAGTCAGGAGTTTCATCGCCTGCGCCAAAGAGCCGAACACCGTCAGCCCCCCGGCGACAAACCCTCAGTACTGGACTTATACGGAGCCCAGTCCCCGGCTGAATTTTTTGCGGTCGCTACCGAGAGCTTTTACACCATTCCTATTGCCATGCGTACGCTGCATCCAGAGCTCTATAGAGAACTGAGCCGCTTCTATCGACTCGACCCTGCCACGCTGGTCAGCGGAAAGTCCGGGAGGGAAGCGAACGTATAAATCACCTTTGGTCAGTTAATTTTAAAGCGCAAGAATCCTCGATGCGTTTAATCAACAAACTCTCAACCCAATCAAAACAGAAAACCAAATAGCCAAACTTGATTTCAAGTAATAGCTACAAAGCCATACGTTTTCTGGCAGAAAAAACCAAGAGAAAAACCTAAATTTCCCCAAAAAAAAATCCACTCTCGCAGGAGGCCAGATCGCTTTAGCGATGCAATATTGGATGCAAGAAACTATCCATTCAGGTCATGGAATTTCTACATCTGCACGGCAAGAATAGTTTCAACTCTTTTCGCCCTCACCAAATAGAGTACATTTAGAATAAATGGTCTTCTTAGTTGAACCCGAACAAAGAAAACCCCCTAACGTTCGCCGACCAAGGCCTTCGGCTGAGCCCCATTAATTAAAAAGTTTCCGCTGAAGGCAATTACTGGAAAACATACAGTAAAAGCAAGAATCAAACACTTTGGTCTGCCATTCGAAAAAACGAGAAAGGGCGTTCAACAAGGTATCCTCCTGGCTTAATACATTAGTCATCAAACTTTCCAAAAGTATTTTATCCGATTAGGTAGATCAAACTTAAACCTCTATACTCGAGCAACGACACCTAGGACCTCTTCTCCAGCGACAAACAGTCTAAAATTCAACATGCTCACTAGCCATTGAGGCAGGCATTCTTTTTCAATCGCTACTATCAATAAGGGCCTTCTAATTCAGGAGTTAATTCCATGCACAGAGTAGCCCTGGTACTGCTTTGCGCCGTCATTTCTTTTACCCTGCAAACAACCTCAACGGCCTCACCTACCACCTGTAAGCCATTATTTAATCATCAGGACGACAAGGTTGCCCAAAACAATAGGTGTATTCAGAGTGAATTCCAGGCAAGCAATACCCCTGGCTCAGCAATGATTGAAATGAATAGCAATGCTCAAGGTGCCTGTGTTTATACCACTGCGATACAGTGTGGTAACGAAGACATTTTGATGGGCGATATTGCCGCAATTGATTTTGAGATTTCCGTACCCCCAGGGAAATGCCGCCCCACAGAATGGATGGCTGTTTTCATGTTCCCCTGGTGTGGACTAGCTGGTGGGTGCTGGGATGGTGGGGAGCGGGAGGTGGATTTTGTCGAGACTAAAGGCCCAAATGGTCCCGGCGGCTTCTCCTCAAATTGGGGAGAACGCCCCAAGCAAGTAGAGTGGCTTAAGCAAGGTGGCGCCCTCACGGCAGATACCGGCACGAGTCAGCATATTACTTTTACCTCCAGCCAGATTCTATCGGGGCATAATAGCGGGACTTATCAATGGGACATTCGAGTGTGTGATCCTTCAGAGACAAAATGTGACAGCTCGAACCAACTTTGGCATGCCTATCGCGAGACGGGGCCCATTTTTTTTAATACATCCATGATGATTGTGATCGACAATTGGGGCGTCAATCATCCCCCCAAAGAGGGCTGCACTTTAGAGGTTAGAGATATGGTAATCACCAAACATTAAAAATGCTGCGGACGGGAAAACGCCTATCCATTGTCACCGCGTGAATTAAAAGCTGATAGCAGGCGCCACTAATAATCTTTCTTCCATTGCAGTTCCACACTACCGGAACCACTGTCCCCTTCATCAGCCGTTTTGAATTCCAGATTGAGGTTGTCGCGGATTTCTATTTGCATCTCCGCCTGCCAAGGACTTAGAGGATCAGTGCTTCTCTGTAATTCCACATAAATCCGATTCGTGATGTATTTACCCAAACTCAAAGCGTACTCATCCCCCTCATCACTTTCTTCATGCTCAATATTCAAGGTATCCAAACGCAATAATTCGCGAGTTTTGGCCACAGGGTCCAAGGCTGCACGACCGGTCTGAAGGCTGCGAATCACACTGACCAAACGCACAGCTTGCAGTGGAGAAATATCCGAGAGTGACTTGCCAAATAGGAGCTGTGCCAAGATTTCATCCTGGGAAGCAGAGGGGTCGGAGCTAAAATTAATATCCAAATCTGCAGCGTTGCCGGAAATTTTTGCAGTGATCTCTCCCTCACTGTATTCATAGACCCCCTCAACATTGACTGCCACCTCGTTATTCTCGAAACGGATTTCTCCATCCTGCAGATCAAACTTTTTGCCAAGTAAATCAAAACTACCTCGCACAATAGTCAATTTGCCTGAGGCCTCGGGTTTAGCCGCTGTCCCATGAATATCTACCTGGCCGCGCAATTGCGAATTGAGGCCGAGGCCGCGCACATAGGACTGCTGGTCCAGTACAATTTCTACTGCCAAACCAACTTTACTGAGCAGTGGTGGTGTGCGCTCTACCTGGAGACCGTCTACCTGAACTTCAGTTACTTGTATTTCTGGCACAGAGCTGCCTATCCACTGCTCGATTTGCACGGCCAAAGGGCGCAGAGTAAAACGGCCAACCACCTCAGCGCTCTCGGAGGTGCCGATCAGAGTCGCCTGACCGTTGATAGCACCGCGTACCCCAGGTGTATTTAGCAGATGGGCTCTATTCAGACTTAGACTGAGATCCATTTTCGCCGGCGCTCGCGCAGGGAAAAATACCGCTCCGCCCAGATTAATCGTGCCGCCATCAACAACTTTGGCACTCCCTCTTTCTATACGCCATTCCCCGGGTGTCAGGCTCGCATAAAAATCAATATTGGCAATGCGGGTATGGCTGGAGCGGTGTTCGTAACTGGCTTCACTCAGCTCAATTGCGCCGTTCAGGCGCGGCTCTCCCAATGTGCCGGTACCATCTGCCGAGAAATTCAATAGCCCGTGCATCACATGTACCCTGGGGTCCATAAATTCCGCTACTACGGAGAGATCCGCGGTGCCACTGCTGGTCAGCTGCAGTGGCAATGCACCCATCGGCTCGGCGGGGTTATCTGCAAACAGCTGGGCAAAAATTGGCGATATCAGTAGTTTGGCATTACTATCTATGGCCCGGCGAGCACCGTGATCGGCCACCAGGGTGGCCTGTAGCGAATCGCCTTCGGTATGCCATTCCAAAGCCACAGAGAGTGGCTGTACCTGTACTCTCCCTCGCTCTCGCCTCGGCGCATAACCGCTAAGACGCAACTCTCCCTCAAGCTGGGGCTGGCGAGGACTGCCGGTAATACTCGCGTGCAGAATGATATCGCCCTGCTCGGGTGTAGTAACGGGTAATTCCCGCGAGATATCTTCCAGCGAGGCCCTGCCCTGCAGCTGTAAGTCAAGTCGCTGCTCATTGAGGCTGCCGTGAACCCACAACTGATTGCGCCCCGCCCACAAAAACTCCAAGCCTTCGACAACCAAACTCTTGTCGGCATAATCTAATGCCCCCTGCAGCTGCCAGGATTCATGGCGATAGCGGCCTTGCGCCAACACACTTGCGCGTACTTCTGGACTGGTCAGCGCGCCATTAATTTCGCCATCCAGGCTCACCTCCCCTTCCAAGGTATTGGGTAGGGGTAACCCAAGTACTCCAACCAAACTCAGTGGTAAGTTGCGGGCACTCACACCCACTTGAAGTCGGTCGCTCTTCGGCTCAAGCACACCATGCGCTTCAATCAAAGCAATTCCCTGTCGCCCCAGACGCTGCGCCTCCTCTGCGAGGGAGCTCAGACGGCTCTCACTTTGTGCCGGCTGCACTGCCCCCTTTTCCATACTGGGAATAATCACCGGCGACTGAGGACCGCGGAACTGCCCCGTACCGAAATGATTCACGGTACCATTGGCAAACAACTCGAGGCGCAAACCCTGTAAGTCGAGTTTTTCCAGGTTGCCACTGGCATCACCTTTCAGGTTATAGCGGTATTCATGTACCAGGCCATCCGATTCCAAGCTGGTGCTCAAGCGCGGGTTTGACCAGGGTCCCTCCACGCCAACCTGACCTTGGGCCCCCAAGGTTACGCCCTTTGCGGAGGCGAAACCCAGATCTTCCTTAGGGTTGAGGTTGCGAATATCCACCTGCAGCTGCACATTCAGCGTTTTCGCCTCAATATCTACCGTTCCGCCCCCCAGAGCATTCAGCTTGTCACCCACCAGAGTAAAGTCCGTAATCGTTAACCCCTGCAGGTTGCCATCGATCTTGGCCGTCAGCTCATTCTGTAAATTTCGGTAGGCAGATACAGCACTTAGATCCCCTTCAAAATCCGGGTTATCCCAGGGCCCTTTTGCGATGACCTGCAACTGGTGCAAAGTACCGGAAAAATCATCGGGGATTGTTATATGTTCCGTTTGCGGCAGAGAGAGCAATAATCGACGAATCTCTTCAACTCCCAACTCCTGCACTGCTGCGCGCATATCCAGGGTTTTATTTTCGGTGTCGATACTGCCCGCCGTGCGAATCTGCGCACCGGCAAACGCTACCTCTAGGGACTCCAGTCTGACAATGCCCTGCTCGGTGATCACCCGACCAGCTAGATCCAGGGGCTGCTCCCGGTAACGACTATTTAACTTTATTTGTCCGGACATATTCGGCAGTGGCAATGAACCAGAAACTTTTACATCTGCACTAAACCAACCGCTGTTCAGTAGATTCTGCCAAGGCCGGGAAAGAGTTATGGGCAGGCGATTAAGGTGGAGGTCTGCGACAATATTATCGGCACTGATACTACCTGATAGGGTGCTGCGGCGACCGTCCACCTGCAACCAGACACCATCAGTTCGCACCTGCCAAGGGAGCAGGTCGACCAGCAAACTGCCCGTCAATGTCAGCCTGTGCTGGGAAAAGGGAGTGGAGAGAGACTCGATATCAATCTGTACCTGCTGATCACGGCGGCGCAGAGAAATTTTACCCCGCGCATCGAGCGCCTGCCCCTCTGGTAAATGCAACAGACGACCAATAAAACCCTGGGCCTTTTCACTGGCCGAAAAATCTAAAAAAAACTGGCCGGGCTTTTGCTCGCGCCCCTCGGCAATAAATTGTAGATCGCCACCATTTAATTCACGGACCTCAAGCTGCAGCTGAGTGGGCTGCCCCTCCCATCGATACAGCGTACTGCCCAACACGGAGACTGCGGGAATATCAGTGACTTTACGACTGATCACTTGTAGCCGATCGAGTTGTAATGCTCCCAAGCGAAAGCTTGGTAGTAGGGTCTCCCAGCTGGTTGCTTCAGTGTTATCCGTCGGCTCCTCGTCCTGGGTTGTGTCAGTCTCCGCCGGAGTTAGAGAGTTCAGTAATTCTGTCAATACATCGAGATTGAATAAAAGATCTTCCGCAGCGATGCGTTCAATATTGATCGGGTTGCGGGAAAAGCTCTGTAACGTTAATTCCAGCTGGCTCGCTTCGGCCAGGGTGTTGCCCTGAAAGTCGACCCGAAGACGTTCGAAAAACCAGGCACCGAGTCGCTCGCTGCCTATACCCTCGGCCTCGATGGCAAGGCCGTCGATCGCCTGCTCCGCCGCGTAAAAAGCCGTGCGAGTTAGATTGACTCTGCCTTGCTCTGTGCCAAGAAAATAAACCAGCGAGAGTAGAATTAACAGACATAAGCCACTGACCAGCGAACCCCCAGTTCTGAGGGGCCGCCACAACCCATGCAGAAAAGCCCTCAATGCACGAAGAAAACTCAGGGAAAATGCACCCAACTTTGACATCAGAAAGCCTGTCCCAGGCTGATATAGACTTGATAGCGATCATCCACGCCGTCGCGGCGGTCCAGGGGAAAGGCCAAGTCAAAGCGGATGGGGGCGAAGGAGGTGTTATAACGCACCCCAAGACCCGCCCCCCAAAAGAGATTAGAAAAATTGGGACGAGGGTTTTCGTAGGCGTTGCCCCCATCGAGAAATAGAACCCCACCCCAGGTATCACTAAAGCGGAAGCGCCCTTCGATAGAGATCTCACTGATGCCTCGACCACCAATCGCGTCGGACAGGCTCTCTTGGCCATCCTCATCAATTTCCACGAGACGAGGCCCCAGTTCCTGATAACCGTAACCGCGCACAGAGCCACCGCCACCGGCATAGAAGCGCTCATCCGCGGGCAGCTTCAGATTGGGCGCACCCGTAATAGCCCCAGCTTTTAAACGCAGAGCCAGGGTGGGTTCATAGGGGGCAGATTCTGCGGTCTTGTAGGCTGTCATTTGCAGGATAGTTTTTACAAACGAAGTACTGTTATTCTTGAGATCCAGATAGGGTTTTACCTCCAGGGCTGTGGTGGCGCCTCGACGGGCATCCAGTGGCTTATCAGTTGTATTCAACTTAAAACCCAGGGGAAAGGCCAACAGGTGATAATTTTCATCAGGGTCTTCTCCCTCGACAACAGCCCCCTCCACCTTTTCATCGACGCGGCTGAACTTCAGCTCCGCTCCAGCGCTGACGGTGCGGCGCTTACTTAACTTGCGCGATACCAATCCTTTTAGGGTCAATGCTTTGGAGCGGTAGGAATCCACATCCTCCCCGGTCAGTCCAACGCTGCCGGTAAACCGCTGTTTATCACTGAGAAAACGCGGAATGCTCAACTTGCTTTCCAGAGTTTGCTTCACCGAGTTAGCCTTACTCGACACCTCCAGCTTTTCACCACGATGAAATATATTGCGATGCTCCCAGCTAGCGGAGACACCGGGGCCTTCATCGGAGGTATAACCCACCCCCAAGGTAACCGTGCGGTGGTTGCGCTCCTGCACGATAAAAGTGATATCGACGAGCCCTCCATAGGGCTCAGAAACCTGACTGACAACATTGGACACCAGATTGGTGCGCAATAAACTCAGCTGAGCCGCATCCAGCTTGCTACGACTGAAACAGTCCCCCGGATTGATATTTAGTTTATCCCGCAGATAATCCTCTTCTACAGAGGTAGCCCCAAGAATCTGTACTTCACCCACCATCACTTCCGGGCTTGGTGCCACACGATATTCCAGCCGTGCGGAGGCCTCCTGATGAATCACCGTTGCCTGGTAGGTAACGTCCACATTGTATAAGCAGGCATTATTGTTGAGGTACTTGGTAATCGTTTGCACCCCTTCGAGCACCTCGTCGGCCCGCAGGGGATCACCAACCCCAATCGGCAGCCCCGGAAACCCTGCACGCAGGTCCACGGGCATGTCAATATCCAAGCTTTTAATCAAATACTGGGGACCAGGTATCACCTGATAAACTATTTCGCCACCCACAACAGACTCCCGTACGCTGGCATCGTAATAGCCATCCGAACGCAGTAGTTTCTCTAAATTGCCGCGCTCATAATTGGCGATATCACGGGGGGCCTCATAGCTCTGAAGCGCACTGCTGGTTTTGCGCAACTCCTCTAGCTCTTTACGTAATTTGTCCTGTAGTGCGGGGTCTCCCTGCACAGAAAGAGAAAAACCCGGAAGTTTGGAGAAAAAAGGGATGGCTACCGCCCGCTGCAGGGGCAGCAGTACAAAACCGACAAGCAGAAAGACAAAGAAAATTCGCAAAATATTATCCGTTGCCTACAGCGGTTACTCCACGTGCTACCGGGTGTGCATTCCCATCACATCTGATTTTGCCCCGGACAGATAGTATCCGGGCGGAGTTTGCCGGTATTAACAGGGCCTTAAGCCCACATTAATCACCGGCCTGGAGACGAGTAAAAGGTTTATGGCTGGGTACTGGTGCTCGTACTGGTCGTACTGGGGCTACCAAGTAGCGGATTGCAATCCTTAATAATCACCCGCCCCTTGAGGATATTTCCCTTCGAATACTCAGTGAAAATACATTGGTTGCTTCTAGGATCATAATTTTCGACCCATAGATTATCCTCTTTCCAGGTGGCGCCGATGTGCCGATAGCCATCGGGCACAGAAATACTCATCACGCCACCGAAGCGCTTCACAAAGACCTGCTCGTAGTGAAAATAATACGCCAACCACCCGGCCGAAAAGAAAACTGCGGCCACAATGGCGCCTATTTTCAAGCTGCCCATGCGGCTGCCGACGAAAAGAGAGAGAATAACCAGGGCGATGATCGCCGCCCAGTAGAGATATGTAACCATGCCTGTTCTTCTGCCGTAAATTTATTGGTATTACTAATGGGCAAGGGTAGCGCAGAACCGACGCAAACAAAATGGCGCCCGCCTACATCCCCTTACCCTCCTAGAAGCCTCAGTCCTCTGCCAGCGCGGGCAGATTTTCGAACAACACCAGTGTCTCGGGGTTGGCCAGGGCTTCCTGGTTCTTAACGGCCTTGCCGTGTACCACATTGCGCACCGCCAGCTCGACTATTTTGCCGCTAATAGTACGTGGAATATCTGCCACTTGAATTACCTTGGCCGGTACATGGCGCGGGGTGGTATTGGTACGAATAGTGGAGCGGATTTTCTGCACCAGATCCTCATCCAATTCCAGCCCCTCACGCAGAACCACGAACAACACCACGCGTACATCGTCTTGCCACTGCTGACCAATACAGACGCTATCGAGCACTTCCTCGACCTTTTCCACCTGCCGGTAGATCTCTGCAGTGCCAATCCGCACGCCGCCGGGATTGAGCACCGCATCGGAGCGACCGTAAATAATCACGCCTCCATGGGCGGTGATTTCGGCATAGTCACCGTGCGCCCAAACACTCGGCCAGTTTTCAAAATAGGCCGCGTGATATTTGCTGCCATCGGGATCATTCCAAAAACCGATTGGCATACAGGGGAAGGACTTAGCACATATCAGTTCGCCCTTCTCCTCAGTGACCGACTCACCATCGTCATTCCAGACCTCTACAGCCATTCCCAGGCCACGACATTGCAACTCACCAGCGTAAACGGGCAACGTCGGGTTACCCAAAGCGAAGCAGGAAACAATATCGGTGCCCCCGGAAATGGAAGACAAGCAGAGGTCCTGCTTGATATCCCGGTAGACATAGCGGAAACCTTCATGGGCCAGGGGCGATCCTGTAGACAGCACCGCGCGCAGTTTCTTCAGTTCGTGGCTCTCACGAGGCTTACAGCCGCTCTTTTCCAATGCGGCAATATATTTAGCGCTGGTACCAAACACACTGACACCTTCCTCGTCCGCCATATCCCACAAGCTTTTCGCCTCTGGATAGAAAGGCGAGCCGTCGAACAGCACGAGAGTGGCACCACAGGCCAGACCACTCACCAGCCAGTTCCACATCATCCAGCCGCAGGTCGTGAAATAAAACAGGGCGTCCTCACGGCGCAGATCACAGTGTAAGCGATGCTCTTTCAAGTGCTGGAGCAGAGTGCCGCCCACACCGTGCACGATACATTTGGGCACCCCGGTGGTACCGGAGGAGTACATGATATACAACGGGTGGTTGAACTCAGTTTGTACAAAAGTGAGCTCACGCTCGGGAGCTGCAGCTTCAAAGTCCTGTAGCAAAACGGCTTTATCCAGGGGGGCAGCTCCTAACACTTCAGCCGTTTCTTCCCGGGAGCGAGCAACTGGCACCACCACCAACTTTTCGATGGATTCGATGCGGGCAGTAATTTCACCGAGGCGCGGTAGCGAATCAATCACTTTGCCGTTGTACAAATACCCTTCACAGGCAAACAGGACTTTTGGCTTCACCTGTCCAAACCGGTCAAACACACCATTAATACCGAAATCCGGTGAGCAAGAGGTCCAGATGGCTCCGAGGCTGGTGGTTGCCAGCATTGCCACCACGGTATCCATCACATTGGGCATAAAGCCGGCCACACGGTCCCCTTCGGAGACCCCTTGATTGGCCAAGGCTGAGGCAAGGCGCTCAACCCGGCTACACAACTGCGCATAGCTGAGCTGGCGGCGACGGCCATTCTCCAGGCGCTCCACTAATGCCGGCTTGTCGTCGCGGAAACGCAACAGATTCTCGGCAAAGTTGAGGCGGGCTTCGGGAAACCACTCGGCTCCAGGCATGCTATCGCGGCCCATTACCCGCTCATCGCGCTTACTGGCCAGCACGTCAGAGAATTCCCATAAATCGCTCCAAAAGGTCTCCCGCTCTTTCACGGACCACTGATAGAGCGCACTGTAGTCTTCCAGCTGTAACTGGTGCCTGTTATTGACCAGACGACGGAACTCATCCATTTGCGTAGCGGCAATGGACTCGCGGCTCGGTTGCCAAAGGGGTTGTGCGGTGTCCTTCATCTCAGCAGACCTTTTAGATGCTTTATTCTCGGAGGTTGTTTGACTTTCGCGAGGCGAAAGCGGCAATCATGCCTTGCCGGGCGACTTTAAACTATTTTAATCTTTAGAGGTTTCATTAAATAAAATTTAACTTTCCCTGAAGACAAACGGGGACCCGCTGATCTGTCAGGAGCCCCTTTGAGCGCCACTATAAAACAGCTTCGCGCCTTCGTTGCCGTTGCCCGCAACCGCAGTCTGGCACAGGCCAGCGCCCAACTGCACACCTCCCAGCCCGCGCTATCGGTAGCTATCCGCAACCTAGAAGAAACCACCGGTGGGCCGCTGTTCAGTCGCGATGGCCGCCAACTGATGTTGACTCCCGAAGGGAGGGATTTCCTGGTCCGCGCCGAACAACTATTACACAGCTGGGATCAGTCTCTGGACGCAATCCAGCAGCGCTTTCGCCTCGAGCGGGGGCAACTGCTACTGGCCGTTATTCCGGCCTTTACCTCGAATCGCCTGCCCGATCTATTGGCACACTTCCACCGGGAGAACCCCAAAATCAACATTGTGCTGGAAGATATTGTGATGGAAGGCGTTGTACGTTCAGTACAGGAGGGCCGTGCAGAGCTTGGCATCAGCTTTCGCCCGGAAGACCTCGGTGGGCTGGCATTCATTCCCCTAGAGCGGGACCGCTTTATTGCCGTCATTCCTCCAGAGCACCCCCTGTCCGGCAAAAGCGCCCTGCACTGGCGGGATCTGGCTGCATATCCATTTATTTCGATGAACCGGGGGTCGGCCGTACGCCGCTGGACTGAGCAGGCCTTTGCGCAGAGCGGCAAGGTGGCCCGCTATTTGTGCGAAGCTAATCAGCTCAGCACGATTGGGCGGTTGATTCGCGCCAGAATGGGAGTCAGTGCGGTTCCCAGCCTGTGCGAAACTCAGATGCAAGAGTACGGTTTGCACTGCCTGCCTCTTTCGGCTCCCGTCGTTTATCAGGAAGTCGGCATACTACTGAAGAGCCGCGGGACCCTTTCGGCTGCAGCCAGTGCCTTCCTGCAGACCATCGATCGCAACACTGAGTAGCTGCCAGATTCATTCAGCGCGGGCAAACAGCCCGTGCTGAATAACCCTCCTAAAACAACCTTAATTACCGCTGGTAGCGCGCAGCATCCAGGCAGTTTTTTCATGCACCTGCATACGATCAGATACCAGTGCAAGAGTGGACTCATCTTCCCCACTCTGGGCAGACTTCAAAACTTCTCGGCAGGTCTTGATTACCTGTTCATGCCCCTTGGTCAATATTTTAACCATATCTTCCGCCGCAGGAATTTCCACGACTTCTTCAACTGAGCTCAGTTGCGCAAATGCTTGGTAGGTGCCGGGAGCGGCAACACCCAGGGTTCTGATACGTTCAGCGATTTCATCAACCGCCTCGGCCAGCTCCGTATACTGTTCCTCAAACATCAGATGTAATTCACGAAACAGCGGGCCTGTGACATTCCAGTGAAAATTGTGCGTTTGCAAGTAGAGGGTATAGCTATCTGCCAACAAGTGCTTAAGACCGCCAGCAATTTTTTCCCGGTCACTTTCACTAATACCAATGTCAATTTTCTTCATAACAACACGCCCCTCGTGTATAAGAGTTGGGTTTTTGTAAAAAAGGCTGTGCATTGAAAAATTTACAAATATTGAGTCACAAGAAAACCAAGACACAAAATTCAACATCAACAAATACACAGCTTTCGATTACACACTAACAATATAAGAAAGATGTGTCACGCCCCACCACACAATACAGAATCATTTCGCAAAAAAACCACAAAAAAACAATTAGTTCACCAACCCATTTAAAAAAAAATTATTTATTGCAGGATTCTGTTAATTCTGACTGAGAACAAACTGGACAAATTTCTGATTTATTTAATTTCAAGGCGCTCATCGACAGAGACTCACCCTCGATTACATATAATTGATTGAGACTGGATACGGGCAATCCGAGTAAAATTTTCATCGCTTCTAATGCCTGAGCACTGCCAACAATACCCAAGATCGGCCCAATCACCCCCACTGTTGAGCAGTTTTGAATATCTTCCTGCTCACGAGGCGGGAACAAGCAAGCATAGCAGGGACTTTTCCCCTGAGAAAAATCAAAGCTGATCAACTGTCCGGAAAAACCCTGTACCGAAGCCATCACCACCGGCCGCTCGAGCTCACAACAAATTCGGTTGATCTGGTGACGTATGGCTAAGTTATCCGTGCAATCCAGCACCAGATCTACCTGCCCAACATGATTTCTAAGCCAAGCCTCATCCGCCATTTGGAAATGAGCGTGAATACGTACGTTTGGGTTTGCGGCGGTTAATTGCTGCGCAGCCACCTGTGACTTGGATTTGCCCTGATGATTGGTTTTATACAGCACTTGGCGCTGTAAGTTAGAGAGATCGATTTGATCACCATCCACCAGATGTAACTCACCAATACCGGCAGCCGCCAAATAAAGTGCCGCAGGACTGCCAAGGCCACCAAGACCAACTATCATAATCCGCGCAGACGCCAACTTTTCCTGCCCCTCCTCTCCCACCTGGGGCAACATTACCTGGCGACTATAGCGCTGTAATTCCTTACGACTTAACATGATTCAGCTTCCGCACACTTATCTCCCAGCAGAGCATTAAACTCGACAATCGCTCGCTTATAATCCTTCGCTCTAGTAATCGCACTGACCACAGCAATGCTACCTACATTAGCAGCAATAACTTCTGGAGCACGCTGCAAATTGATACCACCAATGGCCACCAGCGGGTATTGAGGTAAGAGTGCAGCCATCCGCGCGAGCTTCTCTGCTCCCTGCAGCTGCTCCGACATATCCTTGGTATCGGTTGCGTAAATAGCGCCGATTGCCAGATAACTGGGGCGGTAACGGTAGGCCAGCAATAACTCGTAGAAGCCGTGGGTACTAATGCCCAGCTTCAAGCCGGCCGATCGGATGGCCGATAGATCAGCAACCTGTAGATCCTCCTGCCCCAAGTGAACACCATAGGCACCACACTCGATAGCCAGCTGCCAATAATCATTGATAAACAAACGCAGCTTATAAGATCGACCAATAGCAACAGCCTGCTGAACCTGCTCGCGTAAGTCCTCGCCCGGATTTTTAATGCGCAACTGCAGGGTACGCACGCCCTGCTCGGCAAGTCGTTGCAACCACCCCACAGTATCCACTACCGGATACAATCCCAATGCCTGGGAGTCCATTGCGGCAAACCCACTAACCAGTGGCTGTTCAGAAATTTGTGCGCCCAGGCCATAATGCTGCGCTCGCGCGTCTCCCGGGATCAATACCTCGGGAAAATCAATTAATTCCAGAGGCCAACCGCAGTGCCCCACCGGGCCATTGCCGGTGCCTATATGTTGATTAGCCCCAAGACGCAAGCCTCGCTGCACATACGCCTTGCCCACTACACAGGCATCCCGCACGGGGTAGCCCAAAGCACGACAGGCCGCAATAGCAGATGACAAGGAGCAGCCTGTGCCATGGCTATTATTGCCGGGCACTTGCCGGCCGATAAACCAGTCAACCTTTTCACCATCCCAAAACAGGTCGGAAACCTCATTCGGACCCAGCTGAGAGTGACCGCCAGTAACCAGTACCGCAGCCCCCCCCATGGAGTGCAGTTGTCGTGCAGCACTTATTATGGATGCTGCATCCTTAGCCCTTATTTTTGTAAGCCATATCAACTCATGCAAATTCGGAGTTACCAGATCACACTGCGGCAACAATTGTGTCAGCACTTCAGTGGTAATGTCCCCTTCGGTCAAATTCGCACCATTGGTGGCAATAGCTACTGGGTCATAAATAATGGGGACCGACTGGAGCGCTTTCAGCCTGCGTAAGAAATCCGCTACAAGCAAAACCTGTTCGGAATTGGCTAACATTCCAATTTTAATCGCAGCGGGAAACAGGTCTCGCTGCAAAGCCTGTAGCTGAGAATTCAATACTGCTAAAGGAACCGCATTAAGCGCAGTTACTTCCAGCGTATTTTGTGCAGTATTGGCTGTAATTGCACTGCAACCGTGACAGCCGAAATCGGCGAAAGTCAGCAGGTCCGCCTGGATACCAGCGCCTCCCCCTGAGTCACTGCCAGCAATCGTCCAGACAATGGATTTATCCGTTAAAAATTGATCTCGCATAAACATCTTATTCCCGCAGCATACTTTCTGCCTGCTGCCAGAAAGGCATATCCAGGGTGGGGGTACTTGGGCTGGCGGTTTGACGCCTGAGCATTAAACCGGCATTAAAGGCAGCGCGCCCGGATTCTACGGCGAGCTTAAAAGCCTGTGCCATAAGCACAGGCTCCTGGGCTTTAGCGATCGCGGTATTCAATAAAACTGCATCAAATCCCATCTCCAGTGCTTCCGCAGCCTGTGATGGCGCCCCAATTCCAGCATCAATTATCAGCGGCACATCACTAAGACGCTCGCGCAGTGTTTGCAGACTGTATTTATTGAGCAACCCTTGCCCAGTGCCAATTGGTGCCCCCCAGGGCATCAATACCTCACAACCCACATCCAGAAGCTTGCGACACAAGACCAAATCATCGGTGCAATAAGGCAGGACTTTAAAACCAAGCTGAACTAACTCCCGCGCCGCATCCACCAAACCAAAAGGATCCGGCTGTAAATTATAATCATCACCTATAACTTCCAGCTTGAGCCAATCGGTTTGGAAAATTTCCTGCGACATTTTCGCCAACTCCACCGCTTCGCGCGAGGATCTACAACCGGCGGTGTTGGGCAATAATTGGCAGCCGGATTCTCTAACATAATCCCAAAATACATTATCTTGTTGCTGCGCGGGGTTCTGCCTGCGTAGCGACAAGGTAATAATTTCTGAGCAAGAGGCCTTCACCGATTCACGCATAATGGCGGGAGATGGATACAACGCAGTACCCACTAGTAACCGACTGTTAAATGTTTTCCCATAGAAGTTTAATAAATCACTCACTTTTAACCTCCCACTACCGGTGCAACAATATCAAGGCTATCGCCATTATTAATTTGGGTACTACTGTATTCCGAGCGAGCGACAAAATCGCCATTAACCGCCACGGCAAAGGCTTCCCCACAATATCCCAACTGTTGTAAAAGCACGGTGAGCTCTGTAGGAAATTCAAGACTGTAAAGCTCCCCATTAATGAATATCTGCATCAAAACACCAGTAACCGTTGTTGCGCCACTTGATTCTCTACCTGTTGCACCACTGCTGGAGCCAAAAGATAACCGTGGCGATAGAGACCATTCACCCGAATCAATCCTTCCTCATTGTGTATATAGGGGTTGTTGTTCATTGTCGCAGGACGACAATTGACTCGAGTCTCCACAATGCGAGCCTCGGCAAAAGCTGGGTTAAGGGAATAAAGTGCAGAAGACAATTCCATACTGGAGCGCACAGAAATTGGGGACAGATCTTCGCTCTCAATTTCTGTGGCACCAATCACCGTGCGTCCATCGCTGCGTGGCACAGCGTAGAGTTTATAGCGGGGATGTAGCAGACGCACCGGGCGCTGCAAGACAACTTCTCTGGATTCCACCACCATCACTTCGCCGCGAACACCGCGCAGGCCTTTGATCTGATCTTTGGCCCCGAGACCGCGGCAGTCTATAACACAGTCAAAATGCTCTTCCCCGCCGGGAAAAGAAATACACCACGGTTCGCAATTGACTCTAGTGAGCTCACGCAATTGCACCCCCTGCAGACGCAACACATCGAGCAACAAGGGCAGCAGCCGATGATTATTGATATCTGCCTCACCCCGCAGATAAAGCCCCTGCTCAAAGCTGTGTAACGCGGGCTCTAAATCCCGCAGGGCTTTTGTATCCAGGACTTGCACCTGCTCTCTGGCCGACTCGCCCAGCTTGCCCTGCAGCTCCCGCAGGAATTGCAACAGTTCACTTCTGTCCTTACCGTGAGCGACCAGAACCGAGCCCGCTCGACGAAACCCGACCGCGCGCCCGCCCTGCAACTCCAGCTTCCTAGACCAGTCTGACCAAAGATCGAGGCTTTGTAAGCCTTGGGTATAAACCTGTTTTTCACTGTGGACCAGTTCTGACAGGGGTGAGATCATTCCCGCCGCCGTCCAACAGGCGCCCTGGGGCACCGACAACTTACCGGCTTCAAACAGGGTAATATTCACGTCATACTGGCAGAGTCGCCAGGCGAGCAATCGCCCCAACAACCCCCCACCGGCAATGGCAATTTTGGCCTTGCTTTCGCTTGTCACTGACCACCTATCTTCACAATTCCCAATAGATACCCGGCGATAGCAAGCTCCCTTTCACCACCGCACTCATGCCATAAATTCGAGAGAGGCGGACCTCCCCCAAAACGTTCATCAGCCCTTGTGGTAAATTTCGCTGCCCATATCCTTAAATTTAATAGCCATTTCTTCCATACCCTTTGCCGCTTCCTGCTTGGCCGCGTAATCGCGTACATCCTGGGTAATTTTCATGGAGCAGAATTTTGGTCCGCACATAGAGCAGAAATGCGCGACTTTGCCGGATTCCTTTGGCAAAGTTTCATCGTGATAGGTTCGCGCTCGCTCCGGGTCCAAACCTATATTGAACTGGTCTTCCCAACGAAATTCAAAACGGGCCTTGGAGAGCGCATCGTCGCGTTTCTGCGCACGTGGATGGCCCTTGGCCAAGTCTGCGGCATGAGCCGCAATCTTATAGGCCATCAATCCCTCTTTAACATCCTCTTTATTGGGTAGGCCTAAATGCTCTTTGGGTGTCACATAGCAGAGCATGGCGCATCCATAAGTACCGATAAGCGCAGCGCCAATGCCAGAGGTGATGTGGTCATAACCCGGTGCAATATCCGTAGTCAAAGGGCCGAGTGTGTAGAAAGGCGCACCGTGGCAGTGCTTTAACTGCTCATCCATATTTTCTTTGATCTTATGAATAGCTACATGACCTGGACCTTCGATCATAGTCTGCACATCGTGTTTCCAGGCAACTTCGGTGAGCTCACCCAGGGTATGTAATTCACCAAACTGGGCTTCATCATTAGCATCGGCAATGGAGCCAGGGCGAAGACCATCGCCGAGACTGAAGCTCACATCATAGGCCTTCATAATTTCGCAGATTTCCTCAAAATGGGTATAGAGGAAGTTTTCCTTGTGATGAGCAAGGCACCACTTGGCCATGATCGAACCGCCCCGAGACACAATGCCAGTCATACGTTTGGCGGTGAGCGGCACATAGCGCAGGAGTACACCCGCATGGATGGTGAAGTAGTCCACGCCCTGCTCTGCCTGTTCAATCAGGGTATCGCGGAAAACCTCCCAGTGAAGGTCCTCGGCAATACCATCGACCTTTTCCAGCGCCTGATAAATCGGCACGGTACCGATTGGCACTGGCGAGTTGCGTAGAATCCACTCGCGGGTTTCATGAATATTGGCGCCAGTGGAAAGGTCCATTACTGTGTCAGCTCCCCACTTGGTAGACCACACTAATTTCTCAACCTCCTCCTCAATAGAAGAGGTCACCGCGGAGTTCCCGATATTTGCATTCACTTTACACAGGAAATTACGTCCGATAATCATCGGCTCCACTTCCGGATGATTGATATTAGCCGGGATAATCGCCCGCCCTTCAGCGACTTCCCTTCGTACAAATTCGGGGGTAATTTGCTCAGGAATAAAAATACCATCACGCGCTTTCTGGTAATCGCTTTCTGTCATCTCCACCGCTAATTTTGCACGCCCCATATTTTCACGGACAGCGACAAATTCCATTTCTGGCGTAATAATGCCAAGGCGGGCATAGTGCATCTGCGATACATTTTTCTCCGGCTGGGCACGACGTGGTCTCGGTAGGTTTTCAAAGCGAATATGGTCTAGTCCCTGGTCGGCCATGCGCTTCTGGCTATAGGCTGCCTGACGGGAATCCAGTTGCTCAGTGTCACCTCGCGCCTTCACCCAACCCTCACGTAACTTGGGTAGACCCTCACGCACATCGACTTTGAAATTTGGCTCGGAATAAGGCCCCGAAGTGTCATAGACCATCAGCGGTTCATTGGGCTCTAACACCGGATTTTCAGCATCACCACCTACCACACTGTCTCCCAGACAAATCTGGCGAACGCCAACCTGGATATCCGTTGTTTCACCCAATAAATAGGCCTTGTTCGAATTTGGGAAGGACTGAACCGTGAGATTCTCAAGAAATGATTTAGCAGAATCGCGGCTAGCGGCGCGGGAGGACTTTCCGGCTTTACCGGACTGTTCAATGATCTCGGACATGCGTAACCTTAAAGCTTGGGAATTTAAAGGTCGCAGCGTCCAGGGCAGACACAAAGAGAAAAATCGCTAAACTGTAAAAAATAGACGACTTCAGATCTTGTTCCCTACGCGGGGGTTACCCCGATCAGGTTCAACGGATCTCGCAGTAGCGATCTCAGCCCATAGGCACTCCGACAAGTAGTCCGCAGTATAGTGGAAGCCCAGGATTATGAATAGATAGTCGATCAAACTAACCGATATTACACCCACTGCTATTTATCAAACTGTTAAGGTTAATCACTGCGCAATGTCCCTGGCGACAAAAGTCCAACGCACTTCAATTTTTTCAATCATGACTCAATAGTCGCAGTCATTCACTCCCCAGCTCTCCTTCCCTCAACCTAAACTCCACTGGTTCACCGATACAGTATCAAAACAATAATGAACAACGACGAAAGTCGGTGTGGGAGAAAATACAATGTGGAATAGATATGGAGTTATAGCAACACTCGTTTTAAGCGTTTTGTCGATACCGTCAACTTGGGCAGCACCCTCTAAATCGGTTGCTGCCGGAGACAGCATTACCATGGCATTCGGCGCGGACTGCACCCGCAATAAGTACTTCTGGGATCTTTTTTGCCTCCTAGGAGGGGACCAGCCGGAACACTCATGGTTTGATGGTGATAACAATTCTGTAGAAAGTATTTACGATAAATACAAAATCACCTCACCTAATATGGTTGCGAATAAAAAAGCTGCAGAGTCCGGTGCCGAAATGCGCGGAGGTAAGAAAAATTTCGCCGTTCAGGCCGATCGAATATTGTCCCAATCCAATGTCGCTGACCATGTTGAAATTGTGCTTGGTGGAAATGATATCTGTAACCGAGATTGTGCCGATCCTGACAATTGTGATGATCCGCTTTACACCGACAATGAGTGGCGCTCAGCTGTTCAGGAGGGCTTGGACAAACTCGTCGATGGTCTGCCCAATGGCTCCACGATTATTCTCGGATCTGTGCCAAGAGTACAGGATCTGCGTGCAGCAGGTTTGGATAAGCAGTCTGGTAACTCTCGAGTAAACTGTGAAAATGTTTGGTCAACCTTTGGCATCTGCCGAATAGCAACCAATGGCGGTACCATGAATGGAGAGGATTTTATCACTCGCTATAACGCAATTACCGAAGCCCAGCGGCGTTATAATGAGATACTTGTTGAAGAAGCTGAGAGCTATAACGGCATAAATGATGTTGAGGTAATCGCCGAGTACACTGGTGAAGATGAGGTAAATGCTGGCACCTTTCAGTTTGGTAAGGACGATATTGGTGGTGGAGACTGCTTCCATCCTAGCGTCCAAGGTCAAAACATCGTGGCGGATATTCTCTGGCAAGGAAATCCAGATAAATAAATGATCTCTTCTATTCGGTGAACACCGGGCCCGAGATGATTCCTTTCGCGGGCCCATACCTATCTAACATTAGTCTTTCTCACTATCGGAACTCTCGTCAAAATAACCGAGCTCTTCAACCACATACTGTATACGCTGCGGTAATCCCTTGCGCATAAAAGCCACATCAATGACCTGCCCACTGGTAAGTGCATCCCACAAATTGTTTTGACCACTATGTACCCAACTATCATTGACTCTCAACAATACATCATTGTCCTGAAACCCCAGAGCGGTGAAAAATTCATTATCCTGGACACCTTCCAGTCGCATCAGGCGATGTCCTTCCACCTCCAACTCAGCTTCAGTAAATTTAGCTTCTAGGGCGTCTTGTTGCGCCAATTGTTCACTCAACCAAGCCTGCCCCAAGGTAAGCACGCCTGAGGAAGCTATCAGCTTGCGAGTCCCCGGCCCCAATGGCTGCTCAATACGCTGGGCCAACTCCTCACTTTGTTCACGGGACCGCGTTAACAAAATTCCGGCACCCTCTTTCCCCTTAAGAGGCAATCTCTCCAAACCAATCTCACTTTTAATGACAGCAAAGTTAGAATAAAGACGTAGCAGCCATACATTTTCTATTACTTCATTCCCTACATTATAATACTTAGCCGCAGTTTCTTCTGCTGTAATTAAAGCCCGTGAATTTTTCTCGACACTGGATGCGCTAACTCCCAGCAGAATAAGTGGCAGTTGGGTGATTGGTAATTCGCGATCATCAGCAATATCATCTGTTCTCTGGGCTTGTTTTTGTTTCGGATTAACACCTAGGGAACGCAATTCCTTATCTACCCAAAAGGCATATTGTTCATAGGTTCGCAGGCCCTTAAGGTACAAACCATTGATAAAAATTACAGGTACATTTTTTAGGCCAAGAGCAAGCGCCCTATCCCGGTCTTTAAGTACTGCTTTTTTGGGGGTATCACTGGAAAAGCACTTTACAAACTTATCATCATCAATTTGCAACTGTTTGATTAATTGAGCATAAGTAGCATCGTCTAGTTCGGGAGTGAATGTATATAAAGCATCGTGGTATTCCCAAAATTTATTCTGCTCCGCCGCACAACGAGCCGCAACTGCTGCTTTAATACCCTCCCGGTGAAATTTCAGAGGAAAATCAAAGTATGCCACCTTTACCCAGTCTTTATAGTTAGTGGTAAGACGCTGTATAACAGGCTGTATTGACTGACAGTGTGGAGACTGAAAAGAACAAAACACCGCCAATGTAACCGGAGCCTCACTATCACCCCGTATAAAACGGTATCCAATGGGTAAGCTTATTCTCGGTGGTTCTGGCACCTTCAAAAGAACTTCTATCCTTTCCCGCGCTCCTTTGGCAAAACTTTCCTTATCCGGCCAAGCATATATCTTACTCAGGCGCAATTGATACTCTTGCTCAGCAATATCATACAAAGCCAGCTGCAAAGTTTGATCCAACTCCCTAAGACTGATTTCTTTTCCGTCAATACGCGCAGCCATTTCGGAATCTACAACTTTCCCTGATTCAGGTATGACGATTTTTTTCTCTTTTGTGCACCCAGTAACAATACAGCCAATGCTAATAAGAACGATCAATCGCAACAGTAGTTTAAACAGCCACATAAACTCCCCCCTCCATTTTATGGATCGATCCTAACAATCCTGTATCCTCCAATCTAACGAATAGAGAAATAGCGTCAAAGTCACTCTAGAATCATGATCTGAGTATATTTTTCTGTCAGAAAAAACAACGAGGTTGATTATTTACCGAACTGTCTTTCCGTGGCTCCGTAAAAGGCGGGTAAAAAAGCAGCGCCCCTTGCGCAGATTTCCACAGGGGCGCGTTATTAACAGAAAGCCTGGATAGACTTGTGCATAACT